>VIKI01000107.1 GCA_008080595.1 Comamonadaceae bacterium | reverse complement strand
CACCCCGGTGTCGATCCCGCAGAAAAAAGGCGACCCGCTGTTGGTGACGCAAGACGAACACCCCCGCGCCACCACGCTGGAATCCCTGGCCAAACTCAAAGGCGTGGTGCGCCCGGACGGCACGGTCACCGCCGGCAATGCGTCTGGCGTGAACGATGGTGCCTGCGCCCTGCTGTTGGCCAACGAGGCCGCAGCCGCCCGCCATGGCTTAACGCCCAAAGCCCGGATCGTCGGCATGGCCGCAGCCGGTGTCGCCCCCCGCATCATGGGCTTTGGCCCAGCCCCGGCCACCCGCAAGGTGCTGGAACTCACGGGCTTAAGCCTGGCGCAGATGGACGTGATCGAACTCAACGAAGCCTTCGCCGCCCAAGGCCTGGCCGTGCTGCGCGACCTGGGCCTACCCGACGACGATGCCCGCGTCAACCCCAACGGTGGAGCCATCGCCCTGGGCCATCCGCTAGGGGCCAGTGGGGCGCGGCTGGTGACCACGGCGGTGAACCAGTTGCACCGCAGCGGTGGCCGTTATGCGCTGTGCACCATGTGTATTGGGGTGGGGCAGGGGATTGCGGTGGTGGTTGAGAGGGTGTGAGGGGTGGGTGGTCAATCAAGCAAATCCAGTAGTGAGTGCGGCGGCTTCAACTGTGCCTATACACGGTTGGACTGTGTGAAGAGGTCATGCCATCAAGTGCTACAAACTAAATAGCTTCTTGCGCTTGATGGATAAGGTATAGAGGCTGATTTCTATATAAACCTGTGACGCAAAGTGCAGGGCTATACGGTAAAAAGGAAGAGGAAAACTTCGCCGCGTGAGCCGACTTGTTGAACCGCCCACTGCAAACCCGCACGGTAGGTGATGCGGGGGGGCAGGGAGTTAGAAGCTTCCTGCTACCCAATTTGGCGCACTAGTGCGGCTAGATTGAAAGTGAGAACCCGACAGGGGCGCTGCACCTATTTTGAACCGTAGGTACACGTGATTCCAGTCTGACTTGTAGCTGAAGGTTTGTAGTTGGCTGCAATAGGATCCATACAACCTACGGCTGGATTGTCTCGGATTTCCTGATCAAAGCTTTGGACGGCCACGAAAAGTGCCTTTGCCTGAGGCACATCAACTCCTGATGCGACAAGGGCATCGAAGAACATCTGGTTCACCGAAGAAGTACTCGCAGTTCTACTGGTTATAAAGTATTCATACGCCTCGCCGACCGGCGAGATCGTGCTCCAAATCAATCGTGGGATTGACCCACCAGTGAATGAAAAATTCTTAGGTACGATCCAGATTTTCCCCGTGGAATCAATGAACGTCAGATCGTTGAGGGTCATAAATTGATTGCCTAGATTCGGGTGCAATTCCAGTTTATGCACGAACCTGGCGGAAACCTTAGCTACAGGAAATGTTCTTCCAATGTAGCTCGCAGCGGCTGCGGTGGAAACGGAGCTCCGCTTTGCTTGAACAGTCAGCATTGATAAGAGCTCCGCTCGAAAATTCGATGCGGGAATGGCGCTGACCAAGATAACGAGAGCTCGACCACGCTGTTCATCTTGTTCGCCCGCGAGGTATTTTTCGACTCGATCATAGATGTCTTTGAATTGCTCAAAATCAAACTTCCTCTCAGAGAGTCGGATCTCAATCTGCTTGAGGTGATCGTTGTTTATGCCGGCCAGCTCGTTGAGCTGAAACGTCTTCCATCCTATGAAGGCGGTTGTAAGGGATACGAAGATGGCAATGCCGGCTTGAAATCTTTCTAGTGCTGTAATAGTTTTGTCCCCTTTCTTTAAAGCTAAAGCTTTCCATTTTCGAAAGCGCCAAGTCGGGCCAGCTTCCGTGCGCGAAATGTCGGATCGGGGAGGCTGCACAAAAAAGGGGCCAGGCTCGGATTTCTGTAAAGGCTTGTAGGCCACGGCGACTCCTATGTTCAACGTAAAGTTAACCGGCGTTGCACGGCATTATTGAGGATGGTGGTTGTGCGCCACGTTATCTTGTTTTGTTGAGAAAGTTGCCAAACTTTTTGAAACTAAAACCCACACCCGAGATATTGGGTTCAAGAATTAGGGCATCGACAATTGCTGAACCTATGCCCTTCTGTGCTTCTTTTGCGATTTTGAATTCTGAGAGATCTTTTCCTGCCTCAATGTCGGTGAACAACTTTTCGATTAGCGAGATAACTTCGGAAGTGTTTGAACAAAACTTCTTTAGCGGGATGAGAATGAGCTTTAGCTCACCATCTATTGACTCACGGTACAGACCACTTTTTCGGCTGTACCCATGGTTGTTTTCCATAAAATAAGACGGGTGCGCATTTGTAATAAGCACGGCAGGAAGAATGTCTTCGCCTTGCTCATTATTTATTTGATGCCAAGAGAACACCTCGTTCTCAAAATGGGCTAGTTCCGTGCCCTTTATGATAACCGCTCTATTTTTTGCTGCAATTCCAGCCATTTTGAAGAAGTTACTATTTAGAGCTTCAGCAAGCGGCTCATGCCAGCCGTATTCCAATAGATAGATCAGATAGTCACGATTTTCGCTTTTTGGAATATTGCTCAAGGAATGTACGTGTAGGCCCATTTGTTACTTTCTCTGTTGCTGATAACGCCCGAGGTAAGTCGGTTTGTTCAACCAGTTGGGTTGATGGTTTGCAAGAATTTTGCTGATTTACTCACGATGCGACGATTTGTATTGCTGTAGAACTTTTATGTTTTTAGCTTGCGCTACATCGACTGTGAACTGTTCTTCACCTAAGTACTGACTGTGTGCATTTGGCCCAGAATTTATGGCGTTCAACCCGCTCCCAAACATCTCGGCTGTTTTAAGGTCAGATGTCCAGGCAAGGCCGACTTTGCCAGCTTGAAATCGATCAATGTTCTCACCTCTGTAAAGGAGCAGCTCCTTACCTTGATATGAGGGAAGAGATAGCCTTAAAAAGGCACAAAGCATTTGGTCATCATTAATCTGTTGACGGATGTGATGTCCTGCTTCAATCCAATGTGCGCCGAATGAGTCAATGGAGGCTGGAAGCACATCGCGTTGCTCGATGACTGACAACGCTAGCTTGCGCCAAGCCCTATCTTGAGTAACCTTTCGAAGTGCGTCGATAGTCATGATATGGGAAACCTAACAATCAGCGTTTATCCGCCGGGCTGTCATGCTTAAAAACCCCATGTCACCTCCCCCAGTAGATAAACCATGTTGGACAGAACCGCCTGCGTGGACGGTGGCAAAAAAAGGGGTAAGCAAGCTTCTCCCCATTTGTGGCATCAGATCATAGCGGGGCAGCGGCTCTAATTCCTCTGTCAGCCCACCTCGTGCACCCACAAAAAAGCTTCCGCGTGGAAGCCAGACAGCCCGGTTTTTGAAGCCCACACAGAGCTTTGCCGACGCAACGCACATCTACGCGGTGCAAGTTCTGCTGGGCCACTCGGATGTTTCCCCCACAAGGTGGCTGCGGGTGGCACGGCCAGTCCGCTGGATGCGCTCAGCAGCCTGGCGGGACGACGATGGGCTGGGGTAAACGAGAGCGGGCCGTCACAGATCGCGAAGCCATGCTCTTGCACCATGCGCCAAAGCAGATCACCAAACGCTACAAACTAAATAGCTTCTTGCGCTTGATGAATAAGGGCTAGAGGCCAATTTGACATATAAAAACGCATCGACTCAGGTCACCAACACCCGTTCGCCATGAGCTTGACCAGAGCGGCTTGAGGCGCTGTGTCACATAAAAATAAGTGAAATTGGCCTCTAGTCCTTTATTCACCTGCGCAAGAAGCTCTGTTTTCAATAGCATTCCTGCCTTGATGGGAGGGGTCAGCGCGGCGTGGTGGGTGTCGCTACTCACGCAAAGTGGTCTCGCCATGGTTTCAGAAAGTGCGGGAATCCCGTACAATCAAAAGCATGTGCACCGTCATTGAAACCCCAACTTTTCAGAAGCAAGTTGCCGACATATGGAGCGAAGACGAGTTGGCTGTTTTCATTGATTGGCTGGCAGTGAACCCGCTTGCAGGTGATGTGGTGCAAGGTACGCAGGGCGCGAGAAAAGTCCGCTGGGCGGCCAAAGGAAAGGGCAAGAGATCGGGTGCCAGAGTGATTTATTTCAACCGTTTGGAGTCTGGGTTCATCTTGCTATTGGCGGTTTATGCCAAGAATGAACAGGAAAACATCGCTGCAAAAACTATCCAAGGACTGAAAAATGAATAAGTACGCAATTCCTGATTTGGACGTTGAATCCGTAGCCCAAGCCATTGAAGCTGACATGGGAGAGTCCCTGCCTGATATCCGGCAGGCTTTGAACGAGGCCAAAAATGGCAGGGTTGGGCGCGTCACCACCCCAGAGCAACTGTTGGTGCGCCAGGCGCGCGCCATTGCCGGGTTGTCGCAGCAAGCGTTTGCGCAGCGCATTGATACTCCCGTGGCGACGTTGCGCGATTGGGAGCAGGGCCGCTTTACGCCACCAGGCGGGGTGCTGTGCCTGCTGCGCCTGATCAGCAAGCACCCGGAGTTGACTCAGGAGTTGGCTGCGGCTTGAGCATCACCATGCGCCCAAACAGATCACCAAACGCTACAAACTCAATAGCCTCTTGCGCTTGATGAATAAGGGCTAGAGGCCAATTATTCATATGAAACGCATCGACTCAGGTCACAAACATCCGTCCACCCTGTGCTTGACCAGAGCGGCTTGAGGCGCTGAGTCACAAAAAATAAGTGAAATTGACCTCTATCCCTTTATTCACCTGCGCAAGAAGCTCTGTTTTCAATAGCATTCATGCCTTGACGGGTGGGGCTAGCGCGGCGCGGTGGGTGTCGCAACTCACGCAAGGTGGCGGGTTGTGGCACGCCGGAGATATGACTGATTCCCTGGAGATGGTCAGACGAAGCCAGTCTGCCACTTGCACCGGGGCGTAACAGTAGCCGCTCGGCAGCACCCAAAAACCACCCTTATTCCGTAAGTTTTGTTCCTCTATATTCCTCAAGTTTTCTTGCTGGCTTTACTGACCGGTTTGCCTGCGGGCTTGTCCGTTTTCTCCTGAGGATGCACAAAGCCGATAGGCCGTTTGGGAGGCGCGGGCGGTGTGGTCAGCAGATTGGCCATCGAATCCACCAGCTCGGCGATATTGCGCTCGTGCACCGACACCTTGCGCTCCAGGGCATGCACTTTGCCCGCCAACTCCCGGTTGCTGGCCAGCATGCCGCGTAATTCCACGAAGGCCCGCACCACATACACGCTCAGTTCGGAAGCACGCGGACTATTGAGCAAGGTGGCCGCCATGATGGCACCGTGTTCTGTAAAAACATGGGGGAGGTATTTGCGATGCTGACCGCGCCCGGTCTTTAAGGTTGCAAATTGCAACCTTAAAGCCGCGAACTCTTCCTCGTTCAATTGAAACATAAAGTCTTCGGGGAAACGATCCCGGTTGCGATTGACCTGCTGGTTAAATCGCTTGGTGGTTTCACCATAGAACGCGGCCAAGTCGGTATCGAGCACCACCCGCTGACCACGGATGAGGTGAATGCGCTGGGCGATGTCGCCAATGGACAGGGGTGCAGGTGCGGGGGGGATTGTCATGACAGGCATGATAAAGCACGGCCCCTTGTTCGCCGATCTTGAGATCACGGCTTGTGACCTCAAAACTCAAGTTTTCCGGCTGGCCTTACTGATCGTTTTGCTCGCCGTCTTTGCCTTGATGCCCGATGGCTTGGCAGGCTTGTTCTCATGCGTCACAAACCCAATCGGCCGCTTCGGTGGGTCGGGCGGTAGGGTTAGCTCGTGCAGTGCCCCTGCACCCAAGCTGATCACCAAACGCTACAAACTCAATAGCTTCTTGCGCTTGATGAATAAGGGCTAGGGGCCAATTTTTCATATCAAACGTATCGACTGGATTCTTGAACGCCCGTTCGCCCTGATCTTGACCAGAACGGCTTGAGGCGCTGAGTCACATAAAAATAAGTGAAATTGGCCTATAGCCCTTTATTCACCTGCGCAAGAAGCTCTGTTTTCGATAGTGTTCAATGCCGTAATGGGAGGGGGCAGCGCAGCGCGGCGGGTGTTGCAACTCACGCAAGGCGGGGGGCAGCAGGCGTTGTTTCGGGCCGGTGAAAAGGACAACCCAATTGAGGCCATCATGCACCACAAACCCCTGAAATAACCATGTAATATACGCAATATATTCCGCATAATGCATGGATGTTTAACCGCCACCTTTTCCCCACCGTTGAAACCGCGTTGTCGGATGACCCAGCCGTGGCCCTGCTGGGTGCTCGCCAGGTGGGCAAGACCACACTGGCCCGGCAGATCGGGGACGCGCGCTCGGCGGTCTACCTGGACATCGAACGCCCCAGCGACCGGCAAAAACTCACCGACCCTGAAGCCTATCTGTCGCTGCACAGCCAACGCCTGGTGATTCTGGACGAAGTACAGCACATGCCGGAACTGTTTCCCGTGCTGCGTAGCCTGATCGACGAAGGCCGCCGCGCTGGGCAAACTGCGGGCCGCTTCCTGCTGCTGGGCTCGGCTACCGGCGAACTGCTGCGCCAGTCGGGCGAAAGCCTGGCCGGGCGCGTGGCCTACCTGGAGTTGCCGCCGCTGCAAGCGCTGGAATTGGCCCAAGATCAACAAAACACCCTGTGGCTGCGCGGTGGATTCCCCAACAGCCTGCTGGCGGGCAGCGCCACCAAGAGCCTGGACTGGCGGCAGAACCTTATCAGCACCTACCTGGAGCGCGAATTGCCCAGCTACGGTTCACGCCTGCCCGCGCAAACCCTGCGCCGCCTGTGGACCATGCTGGCCCACCTGCAGGGCTGCTTGCTCGATGTGTCGCAGCTCGGCAAAGGCCTGATGATCGATGCCAAAACCGTGCACCGCTACCTGGACATGCTGGGCGACCTGATGCTGCTGCGCAAGCTCCCGCCCTGGCACAGCAACCTGGGCAAGCGCCTGGTCAAGTCGCCCAAACTCTACGTGCGCGACAGCGGTTTGTTGCACGCCCTGCTGGGGCTGGCCTCACACGATGACCTGCTGGCGCACCCGGTGGTGGGCAACAGTTGGGAAGGTTTTGCGATCGAAACCCTGCTTAATGCAGCGCCACGCGATGCCCAATCTGGTTTCTACCGCAGCAGCAACGGTGCCGAGATCGACTTGCTGATCGATGCCCCCGGCCTTGGCCTGATGGCGGTTGAAGTGAAGAAAGGCACCCATGCCAAACCGCGCCGGGGTTTTTACAGCGCCTGTGAAGACCTGCAACCGGCCCACAAATTTCTGGTGCACGGCGGGGCAGATGCCGAGGCTTACCCGGTCGGGGATGGGGTGACGGCGGTGAGCTTGAGGGGTTTGGCACATCGCTTGGCGCAACGCCCATGATCATGGTGAGGGCGGTCGATCAGCGCGTCTACCCATCTGCCATGGCCCGTATTTCGGAATTGATTGCCGAACTTGCGAAAGCCCCACAAAAGCGTCACTGATCAACACACGCCATCAAACGCTACAAACTCAATAGCTGCTAGCGCTTAATGGATAAGGGCTAGGGGCCAATTTTTCATGTCGAACGTATCGGCTGGGTTCTTGAACTCCCGCTCGCCCTGAGCTTGACCAGAGCGGATGAAGGTGCAGAGTTGTTGTAAAAACATGTGAAATTGGCCTCTAGCCCCTTATCCATATGCGCAAGAAGCTCTTTTTTAGATAGCATTCATGCCTTGACGGCAGGACGCAAACGCAGAGCAGTGGGCATCGCCACGCAACGCCCAGGCCAGCAGCAGGTGCTGCAACTCACGGGTTATGGCACGCGGAAGATGACTGATCCTCTGGTGGTGGTCAGACCGCAGGGCCGGGCATCACGGCCTATCCTTGCCATGGTGGGCCATCTTCATATAGACGTTGCCGCGAGCCAGTTCGTCGAGCATTTGCGACAGACGCTTTTGCTGTGTGGCGGGCAATTTTGCCTTGGTGATCCAACCTATGTAGTCGTTGCGTTGATACGGTGGTCGTGTGGCGTAGGCCGACTCTAGTCCAGACATCTTGAGCGCCTCACGAATGAACTCAGGCATTGAATGGATGGGCCGTTTCAGGCGCGACGCGGCTTCACTCATGCTTACCCTCGAGCGGGGTGAGAACGACTGCGTCGGATGAACGAAGGGCAGGGCCATGAAACACGGCCTCAATGTTATTGCCATCGGGATCGAGAACGTATGCAGCGTAGTAGCCAGGATGGTATTGGCGTTCACCCGGCGAACCATTGTCGATACCTCCTGCTTCCAGTGCAGCGTGGTAGAAGCGATGAACGCATTCACGATCAGCAGCCTGGAAAGCAATGTGTGTCTTCGAGCGGTTTTCTGCGCCTTGGCTGACAAACAACTCGTCGGCGTAGAAGAAGCCGGGGCCGTCAACGATCTGAATGGGGAGGCCGAGGCTGCCAATGGTTGCACCATAGAAGCGTCGGCTCGATTCCAGATTTGCCACGACAAGATGCACATGGTCAAACAGTCGTCCGCGATAAAACTTCATAGGGTTACGCCTTGTGATGCTCAATACAAAGGACTGTACCTCGTACACCGACACCTCCACTGCTCACGGACTGTTGAGCACCATTGCGGCCATGATGGCGCCGTGTTCTGTGAATGCGTAAGGCAGGTATTTGCGATGCTGACCACGCCCGGTCTTTAAGGTCGCAATTTGCGACCTTAAAGCATCGGACTCGTCCGTTGTGAGCTGGAACATGAAGTTCGCCGGAAACCGCGCGGCATTGCGCTTGACCTGCTCGTTAAAGCGCTTGGTGGCTTCGCGATAGAACGCTGCCAAGTCGGTGCCCTGCACCACCCGCTGGCCGCGGATCAGGTGAATGCGTTGGGCAATGACACCAATCGGCAGCGGCGCAGGTGCTGGGGAAATTGTCATGGCAGGCATCAATGGCACGACCCTAAACCAATAGTTCAACAAAAACAATGGCTTAGGGAAAAGGTGTAAAGCTTGAATGTTTGAATTCTTTTTGATCATGGGGTCGATGGATCATTAGGCTCGGGTTCAGTTGAGCGTTCGAGTGTGCAGCATCGGAGTACATCCATGTATTTACAATGGGCATTGTTTTGCAGTGACATGCAGAGTCTTCAGTTCAAGGAGCGCTTATGGCAACCACCAAAATTTTTAAAAACGGCAACTCTCAGGCCGTGCGCATACCGGCGGAGCTGGCTTACAGCACATGGGATCTTGACTTGGTGATTGAGCGTGACGGCGACGAATTGCGCATTCGCCCAGTTCCGCGGCGCATGGGGGATGTTTTGGGCAAGCTCGCCCGGTTCTCTCCCGACTTTATGGTCGAAGGTCGCGGCAGCAACATTGAAGGTGAGCGCGAAGCACTATGAAACCCAAGTACATGCTTGACACCAACATCTGCATCTACTTGATGAAGCATCAGCCGGTTGAGGTAAAAGAGCGGTTCGATCAATGTTTTGTTGGCGAAGTGGTGATTTCCGCCATCACATTGGCCGAGCTTGAATACGGGGTGACTTGTTCTGGCATTAGCGCTGCATCCAACCGGGCGCAACTGAAAAGTTTTATAGAGGATGTCCCGGTGGTGGCTTTCGAAGCCGCAGCAGCCAGCGCCTACGGCCCCGCCCGTTATGCCAATCGGGAGCGTAGCCGTGACGCATTGGACAAATTGATCGCCGCGCACGCCATCTCATTGGGTGTGACGCTGGTCACCAACAACGAGGCCGATTTTGCGGTCTACCCTGGACTGACGGTTGAGAATTGGGTTAACCGACACTGATGAAAACGGATTAGAAAGGTGTGTTTTGCACCATGCGTCCAAGCAGATCACCAAACGCTACAAACTCAATAGCTTCTTGCGCTTGATGAATAATGGCTAGAGGCCAATTTGCCATATGGAACGCATCGACTCAGGTCACAAACATCCGTCCGCCCTGAGCTTGACCAGAGCCGTTTGAGGCGCTGAGTCACAGAAAAATAAGTGAAATTGACCTGTAGCCCTTTACTCACCTGCGCAAAAAGCTCTGTATTCAATAGCATTCATGCCCTGACGGGCGAGGCCAGCGCGGCGCGATGGGTGTCGGAACTCAGGCATGGTGGTGGGTTATGGCACGCAGGGGAAAACCGAAAGTTCCACCCCGTACTTCATGGGATGACCACCTTTCAAGCCTCGCGCCGTTTCTATAAACGCTAAAATCAGCTCTCAATTTGGAGCTAATTCATGGAAACAATCTATTCTGATGTCACGATCAGCATGTCCGAATTCAAAAAGAATCCGGCAGCCGTGTTGCGTGATGCCAAAAGCAAACCCGTGGCGGTGCTGAACCACAACAAGGCTGCTTTTTACATGATTGAGCCTGCCCTCTTTGAATCCATGCTTGAAGAGTTGGCAGACCAGGATTTGCACCGCACGGTGTTGTCGCGTATGGGCGAGCGTGCGCGCGCCATTGAAGTTGACATTGATGACATCTGAGAAGCCGCCAAAGCATAAGTACCGCTTGCAGTTTGTTCCAAGCGCGTGGGCCGAATGGCAGGCGCTGGATGGGTCGGTCAAAGAAACGCTGCGAAAACTATTGAAGAAACGCCTGGACAACCCGCATGTGCCAGGGGGTGAGTTGCATGGTGCCCTTGCCGGTCACTACAAAATCAAACTCCGCAAACAAGGTTATCGATTGGTTTATGGGGTTCAGGACGACATTCTCATGGTGATGGTGATGGCTGTCGACAAGCGTGAGGACAGTGCCGTTTACCAATCTGCCATGGCCCGTATTTCTGAATTGATTGCTGAACTGGCGAAAGCTCCGCAAAAGCGCCACTGATCAACACACTCCATAAAACGCTGCAAAATCAATAGCTGCTAGCGCTTGACGAATAAGGGCTAGGGGCCAATTTTTCGTGTGGAATGTATCGGTTGGGTTCTTGAACGCCCGTTCGCCCTGATCTTGATCAGAACGGATTAAGGTGCAGAGGCGTTGAAAAAATAAGCAAAATTGGCCCCTAGACTTTTACTCACCAGTGCAAGCAGCTCTGTTTTAGATAGCAAACATCCATCGACGGAAGAAGAAATTGGCCTAGCAACCATGCCCAGCTGTTTCCAAGCTGGCCGCTATCGAATATTTCGATCAGCTGTGGCCCAACCCAATCGGCGCAGGAGCTTCTGACACGATGCGGCTGAACAGGCGGTCGTAAACCGGGTCACGCGGGTATTTGCCGGTGAGCGGGTCGCAGTTGCTGGCAAAGGCAGCATCGAGTTCGGCCCAGTCGGCGGCGCTCAAGACCTTTTGTGCGGCGGGCAAAATTTCGGTTTCTTCCAGGCGCATGTGCTCCAGATAGAACGCCAGATACGCTTTGGCAGCGATTTCAAACGCGGCGCGGCGCGTCTCGCCAATCAGCTCCCAGGCCAGCAGCAGGTGCTGAAGTTCGCGCACGGCGGCCTCGCCACGGGCATGGTCAGTGTTAAGTTGTGCAATTGCCCTGGTGGTATCTGGTGCCAGGCGGGCAACGCGGGGAAACAGCAGCTCGGTTTCCTTGGTGTGGTGCAGACGCTCGGGGAATTCGTCAATGTAAAACAGCATGGCCCGCAGCACATTAAAAAAGCCCTCGGGCTCATTCACCGGGCCGCGATCCAGCATCAGGCCAATCGAGCGCAACATGGCTGACAAGGTTTCGTGTTCGTCTTGGATGATTCTCAAACTTTCATGCAACATGCAGCATCTCTCCGGCTGTTCATCAAAAAAGGGGTAGGGCGCATGGGCCTCAGCGTATTCCGAGGCCCATGCTTTGGCATGAGGGCTTGCCTCATGCCAGAGTGACAGATCAGGAATGCTCGATCCGCACGTACTCAAAGTCCTTGGGCTGGTTGTTGATGCCGACACGCGGGGGCGCAATCCAGCTGGCGTATTGGCCGGGTTCCATGCAAGGTTTCATCAGCGAGTTGATGAAGGCGTGGTCTTCGTCGTTGCACAGCCATTCACCTTGGCTGACGGCCCAAGCTTCGTCACTGATCAGCTCACCAGCCGGGCTGACATTCACCTCAGCGAACTCACCAATCTTGCGGTTGAAAGCCTTGTGCGGCTGCTTGAACTGGAAGGCAATGCCGGACTTTTCGATCACCTTGTTCCAGCGGTCAATGCCGCCTTGGCAGTCGGTGATGTAGTCGTCCAGCAGGCGGCTGTTGATGGCACGCAGGGCGGGCACTTCTTCGGTGACAAATTGGCCGTCGATAACGCGCAGCACGGCGTAGCTGGCGCTTTCCAGTTGGTGGTCGTCGGTGAGGGCAGTTTCGTTGAAGCGGCCTTTGAGCCCGGCGCTGAAGGCGCTGGCGGCGTTGGACGAGATTTCAGAACCAAACAGGTCGCGTGTCACCGACATGTGGAAGTTGGCTTTCTTTTGCAGCGTAGGCAGATCGATCACGCCGAGTTTGCGGATGGCCTCCTTGTCGTTGGGGTCGGTGATGCCGGCGGCCTTCATGGCCAGGCAGGTGGCCTCGATGGTGCGGCCAATGCCGGTCTCGCCGACGAACAAATGGTGGGCCTCTTCGGTCAGCATGAAGCGGCAGCTGCGTGACAAGGGATCGAACCCCGATTGCGCCAGGGCAGCCAGTTGCATCTTGCCGTCGCGGTCGGTGAAGTAGGTGAACATGAAGAAGCTCAGCCAGTCGGGTGTGCGCTCGTTGAAGGCACCCAGAATGCGTGGGTTGTCTTGCTGGCCGCTGCGGCGCTCCAGCAGGGCCAAAGTATTTAACCAGCAGGTAGACCATGGCCCACAGGTGACGGCCTTCTTCGACGTTCACCTGGAACAGGTTGCGCATGTCGTACAGGCTGGGTGCGGTGGCCCCCAGAAAACGCTGTTGCTCCACCGAAGCCGGTTCGGTGTCGCCTTGCACCACGATCAGGCGGCGCAACAGCGAGCGGTATTCACCGGGCACTTCTTGCCAGGCCGGTTCACCCTTGTGGCGGCCACAGGGAATGGTGCGGCCCTCTTCCTTGGGAGCCAGCAAGATGCCCCAGCGGTATTCGGGCATCTTGACGTGGCCAAACTTGGCCCAGCCGCTGGGGTCAACCCCCACGGCGGTGCGCAGGTACACGTCGGCATTCTGGAAGCCGTCTGGCCCCATGTCTTTCCACCAGTCAATGTAGTTGGGCTGCCAGCCTTCCAGCGCACGCTGCAACTGTTTGTCAGACGACAAGTCCACGTTGTTCGGGATCAGGTCGTCGTAACTGACGGCCACAAAGGCATCGCTCTGGACGGTTGCTACGTCTTCAACAAGTTCAATGGTTTCGCTCATGGTGTCTCCTGCGGGTAATGGTTTGTGAATATCGAATTCATGCAATATGTTGCCTTTGTTGAATTCGATAACTGCATTTTGCTGCATTTGTTGGTCTGAAAGTTTGATCTAACGCAAACTCTAGCAGCAATATGATGCATATTTTGAGTGCGTCAGCACAGGCAACAAGCTTTTGGGAGGTGTTTGTGCTCTACATTTGATAGCTGTTTGCGCAATATACATAAGGGCTACAGGCTGATTTTGCTCATAAAAATGGATAAAAACAGCCATTTTTCGGGCTGCAAGCCTAATTCATCAGCTTGCGGTACAGCGTGGCGCGGCCGATGCCCAGCAGGGCTGCCGCCGCAGTGACGTTGCCGCCGGTGCGTTGCAAGGCGGCATCAATGGCCTGTTGCTGGGTGTGTTTCCAGCTCAAGCCGTCATCCGATGCCCGGGAAAGCGTGGGGGACGTGGCCGTTATGGGATGGGCTTGTTCACTGGGGAAATGCGCCAGCGTCAGCACTTCATCGGCATCCCGCAACGCCAGTGCCAGCTTGAGTGCGTGGCGCAACTGCCGCACATTGCCCGGCCAGGGGCGGCTGGCAAGGGTCTGGCGCAGCTCGGCATCCAGGCCTTGGGGTGCACAGCCCTGTTCTGCCAGCAAGGCATCCAGCACCGCGTTGAAATCACTGCGCAGGCGCAGCGGGGGCATCTGCAACAGAAAGCCGCTGATGCGGTAGTACAAATCTTCACGAAAGTGGCCCGCTGCCACCTGTGCACGCAGGTCGCGGTGGGTGGCGCAGATGAAGCGCACATCCGCCCGCACGGCACGGGTGGCCCCGACGCGCACCAGTTCGCCACTGTCAAGCACGCGCAGCAGCCCCACCTGTAATTCCAGTGGCATGTCGCCAATTTCGTCGAGCAGCAAAGTGCCGCCCTGAGCCGCCTCAATCTTGCCGACACTGCCGCCACGGCGGGCCCCGGTAAACGCGCCTTCGACATGGCCAAACAGCTCGGCCGCCATCAGCTGCGGGGCGATGGCCCCGCAGTTGAGCGCAATCAGCGGCCCGTCGCGGCGCTGGCTGGCTGCATGCAAGGCGCGGGCTGCAACTTCTTTGCCGGTGCCGGTTTCACCCGTCACCAACACCGGCAAGTCGGCGTTAAAGGCTCGCAGTGCGCGTTCAAAGTCAGCGGCAAAAGCCGCGTCGCCAAACGCGGGGCGTGACGCGGGCTGTTTCATTGGCACGGGGCGCGGCGGCGTGGTCACCACCCGCGCCGTAGCTGCGATGCCGCAGGCACGGGCACGCAGCAGCACGCCGCCACGCAGGCGCAAACTCAGTTCATGCTGGGCTTGGAGGGCGGCGCTGGCGATGGCCTCAAAGCGGCCATCAAACAGGTCACCAAACCCTACCCCCGGCGGCACGAAGGGGACATCCATCAGATGGCGTGCGGCCACATTGGCCGCCAGCAGGCCACCGTCGCGGTTGAAGGCCAGCCAGGCTTCTTCGCTCGCGTCCTGTGTCTCCAGTCGCAGCCGCACGAAGGCTGGCAGGGCCTCGAACAACTTGCGCTCAATGCGCCGGGCGCAGCGCTGGGTCAGGGCCTGGGCACCGGCCACCAGCCCCGGCATGTCACGCGAAATATCCACCGCGCCGATCACCCGCCCTTGGGGGTCAAACACCGGCGCGGCGCAGCAGTGAAAGATCTGGTTGTCGGCAAAAAAATGCTCGGCCCCCAGCACCCGCACCACCCGCTGCTCATGGATGGCCGATGACATGGCGTTGGTACCAATCACAGCCTCCGACAAATCAACGCCGGGGCGAAAGGCCTGGCGCAGGGGGGCACTGCGCCGATCCGTGCAGCCTTCCACCGCCAGCGCCCGGCCCTGCGCATCGGTCAGCAGCACGGCATAACCCGCGTCGGATACGGCCCGTGCCAGCGCATCGAGTTCGGGTTTGGCCACCTCGAGCAAGCTGCGCTGGCTCTCCAGCAAGCGGGTCAGGGCCGAGCGGTTCACCGGGTCAAACGCCACCAGATCCTCTGCCGCCCGGCCCTGATCGCGGCAGCGCTGCCAGGAGCGCAGCACCGGGTCATCAATCAACCCCACCGGGGCATTGCCTTGCTCAAAGAAAGCTTGCCGCGCCAGCCAGATGCGCTCGGGGGTGTAGGTGTTCTGCTCGGAGAGGATGGTTTGTTGCACGGTGGGTCTCCAGAAGGC
>VIKI01000106.1 GCA_008080595.1 Comamonadaceae bacterium | reverse complement strand
ATCTTCGAGCAAGTAATTTTTTGCCACCGTCACATCTGCTTTGCGAATCGGGCCACCGCGTGCAGCCTCCTTCCAACTTGTCAATCCCATGTGCGGCTGGCTGGCATCGGCACGCTGGTTCACCAACTCTGCTGCGGTCTGCCGGTGGGTCGCAAAATGCATCTTGTTTTGCAAGGTGGCAAAAAAACTTTGCGATACGTCGTTATGAGCGTCGTAATCAATGCTGGTGGTGTAAATATCCTGCACCTTGCGCCACAGATTGCGCTCTGATGACCGAATGTCGCGAATACGCGCCAGCAGCTCGTCAAAATAGTCGTCGTCTGCTCCGTGTTTGAGTCGGGCATCGTCCATGGCGAAGCCTTTGACCAGATACTCCTTGAGTGTGTCTGTCGCCCACTGGCGAAATTGAGTACCCCGGTGCGAGCGCACCCGGTAACCAATGGTCAGCACCATGTCCAGGTTGTAATGTTTGAGGCTGCGGCTAATGCTGCGTCCGCCTTCATTTCGAACTTGTAAGTACGGCTTACAAGTTGCAGCCTCGACCGCCTCACCTTCGGCATAAATGGCCCGGATATGTTGGGTGATGTTTTGCGGGGTGCTCAGGTACAGGTCTGCCAGCTGCTGCTGGGTCAGCCACAGTGTGCCGTCTGTCAGTCTCACCTGTATGCGCGCATGCCCATCTGGCATCTGGTACAGCAGAAATTCACCGTCGTTCGGACTCTTCATGCTTCTCCCTTTTTATTTGTGGACTGGTGCCGACGCGGTACAACCAGACTCGATCGTCCAGGATTCAACACGCAGTGCACGTTGTTTTGCCAGAAGCTCAGGGCTCCTTTCGCAGATTTCCGTGACAGCGTCTCGGAATTTAAAAGTCATCCCGTGCACTCGATTAACATCAACCGTCTTGGCCGTCATGCTGCATCCCCACCAAACAAATCATCCTGCGCAGGTGTGGTGAGCGGTTTGGCCGCCATGGGCAGGTTGGCCACGTTCAGGCTGTAATCGTCATGACCCCACTCGCAGCGGTCTTTGACCATCTTGGGGATTTTCTTGATGGTGAGCTGCGGCCAGCGTTGCGCGGCCTGGGCTGCCGTCACGCCCCGGTAAGCACCACAGCACACCAGCAAGCTGCGCTCAGCGCCCAGCTCGTCAGCCAGAGCTTCAAGCTGCTCGGCGCTCAAGGTCTGGGTGGTCACGTAGATAAAGTCAGATTCGCTGCTGTGGCCGTGCTGCCACCACAGGGTTTCACTCGGCGCGTAGGCAAAGCCTTCCAGCTTGCACATGGCCGCCGACAACATGCCCGCGTCGTACTCGGGGTTGATGACCAGGTTGCCCCAGCGGTCGGTAGCCAGCAGCGTGGGGGCCAACTCGTAATAGCGAAAACCACCGCCGCCCTGCCAGCCGGTGGCCTGCGTCACACCACCGGGGTCTTGCCCGTCGATCACCTTTTGCAGGCGCGGCACGATGTGGGTGTGGCAGTGCTCACCCAGTTCCACCATGATCCAGCGGCGGCCCATCTTGTGGGCGACAGCGCCGGTGGTGCCGGAACCGGCGAAGGAGTCGAGGACGAGGTCGCCGGGGTTGGAGGCAATGTGAATAATTCGTTGCAACAACTCTTCGGGCTTGGGTGTTTCAAACGCTGCCTTCTCACCAAACAATGACTCCATATGCGCACTAGCATGCTGGTTCAGACCTGTATCACTCCAAATAGAAGGAGCCGACATGCCCTGCTTGGCTTCCGTCTTGAATAGCTTTCGCATTGGCGTCGTTGCGGTGCCCTTTGCTCCCCAAAATAAGCGCCCATCGTCTTGCAGTCGCTGCATCTCTTCTTTGCTGTGACGCCAACAAGTCCCAGCTCTTGGCCAGACATCCTGTTTTGTGTAGGGGTTTTGAATTGCATAGTTGAGGCTCGCTACAAATCGGCCGCCCTTACCATTGGCCGTCGTATCAATCTTCCGAAATGGCCCCCGAGGATCGGGGCCGCTAGGTTCGGTAAAAACTTGGTACTGTGCGTCGGCTTTTTCTGTTCTGGGCATCAAATTAAAAGCTTCTTCCGCCGCAGTTTTCTTGCTACTGCTTGACTTTGACTTAGCCCACACCAAAACATGATCGTGAATGGATCCAATTTTCCGATCATTCGGTGGGCCGTCTCGTTTTTGCCAAGACACATCCGCAACGAAGTGGGTTCGCCCAAAAACCTCATCTCCAAGCACCTTCAAGTAATGCGCCTCGTTGTCGTCAATCGTGATCCACAATGAACCATCCTCAGTTAACAATCGACGAATAATTTCCAATCGGTCGCGCATCAGCCCCAGCCAGATCGAATGTTCCAACCCATCATCATATTGAGTGAACGCGCTGCCGGTGTTGTACGGCGGATCAATGAACACACACTTCACCTTGCCCGCAAACTCCGCCTCCAGCGCCTTCAGCGCCAGCAAGTTGTCGCCCTTGATGAGCCGGTTGTCAAACAGATCGCTGTCCGTCACCCTTTGCTTCGCGTGGTAACTGCGCTTGGGGTCTTCCAACAAAATGCGCGGCTCCAACCGCGGCCGCTGGTCCTTGCCGATCCAGGTGAGTTCTAGTTTTTGGGGTTGAGTCATTCTGGAATATTCCAATATTTCGCATAATCCGGCCCTTTAGACTTTGGCGGATAGTCAGGTTCAATAATCTTCACTGGCGTTGGCATTGGAAAATCAACGCCAACAAGGATGGCCTCGCCTTGACCCAACGTCGGTAGAAAAGCCGCTGCCGATGCATCCAAATTTCCACATGCACTTTCAACAACCTGGCGGTCTTTTCCATTGATGAGGCGGTGAACGACAAACATTCCCATTTGACTTAACACATCCTCAGGAATGTCTCTTGGCCGTTGCGTTGCAAGAATAGTGGTCAAGCCATATTTCCGACCTTCCTTGGCAATTAGACCAAAGGCGTCAAGTTGCACTCGGTTGTTTTCATCCCCAATATTCTTATTCAAGAATTGATGAGCCTCATCGAGAATAACGACAGTGGGTTTTGTCTGGAAAACTCGATCACGCGCCTTAGTTAGGAGGTATCTTCCAAGTGCATTCGTAAGCAGCTCCCTCGCATTATGCTCAAACGACAAGTCTTGCATCGACACACGAAGAACCCGCTTATCCGAGAGCAAGAACTGGTCGATCTTGTGAGTTAAGGATGTAAATTCTTGCGGCGCAAATAGACAACGCAGAGCTTTTGAACGAGTGATTGAATGAATCTTAGAAACCAATGTCTCGCAGTATCCACGCACCTGCTCGTTGTAGTTTCCCCAGATAGTATGGTCTGGATTGGAACCAGTGCCACCGGATTCATGCACGCACTCTTCTATGATTTGTCGGGGCAAAAGTTTGATGTGATACTTCGCGCCGAAGCTATCTATTACCGCTTCGTTCCGGACGCAGTCGTTTAGAAAATCCCGCTTTACAGCGCCCTTCTTTGTTATGTGCTGCGGGTTATCCTCTCCATTCCGGATATAGGACAGTTTGAGGCTTTTGAGCGCCTCTCGAAGCTTCGGTGTTTGTGACGCGCCGCTTGGCTGAAAAATCGCAAAAAGGTCAAGCTCCGTAAGATTCCAATATGGAAAGCTAACGGTCTGTGTGTCGTCCTCACTCCTCTTCTCACCGCCGAGAAATATGTGCTCAACTCCATCGTCATAAGTGTGAAACTCGCCGGTCGGATCAACAAGAATGACCTTCCCCCCAATTCTGGCAATTTCTTGCACAATTCTTGCGACGGTCCAGCTTTTTCCGCCGCCAGTAGCGCCCAGAACAGTCGTTGTCGCCAGTTCAAGCATTCCTGCTTGATTGACGTTGTTACCCTCAATAACATGCTTGACAAGAAGTGGGTGAGCGGAAAAAACATGCTGACCAACTCGTGGATGCTGAGGAATTCCCGAAATCACTTTTCCATCGGATAACTCAAGAGTTGTCAGGAGTTGCACGAAGCCGATGGGGTGCGCATCAGGTGTCTTGCCAAGAGCGGGTTCCGCATTCAACCGCTCACCATCAGGTAATCGAACCTCAGTGATACGACCAAGCACAGCATGCTCCTCACCCTCTATGAAAACAAATTCACCGACTTGCCCCCCGATGACGAGGTAACCGGCATATTGTTTGGAGGACACGCTCGCGGCATAAGGAAGATTGATTTTTGCAGCGTCCGGGCTGACGAATATCACTGAACCAATGTACCGACTAGGATCAAATGGACTTGTGGCAAGTGGCTTACTATTGGCCATTTTCTTGTCCCCGTAACTGCCTCATCCGATCCATATGTTGCTCAAGATCGGTAAGTGCCGCAATGTCCGGTAGTTCGGGAACAAGCTCTTGGAATGTGCCATTTATAAGCGACAGCCTTGCATCTCCTTTACTTATGAGATAAGCAATTTTCCTAAGGTGCGCGTTCTTTTCTGCTGAACCTATCCAATTTTTCGTTGGATCTGCATCGGGTGCCAGCGCCGGGTCACAGATAACAACCTTCAGATTCAGATTGGAACGGATGGCAGAAAGTATCGGCTCCGCCAAATGGTTGTCATTGAAGCCGAATCCGACAACCAACAACGCCGTTTCTGGTTGACGAATCGCCGTTTGGAATGCTGACATCATTTCAATGTAGGGCTGCTCAAAAGCCAACTCGTACTTTGTGTTTCTTGGATAAACCAAAACGGGATTCTTCGTGCCTGCTACACGTTGAATTTCATTGGTCGCAAGATTCTTTTCCCAATCTATCGAGCCGTGTAATTTGTACAAATGAAAAACATTTGAAATGAAATCATGGCTATCGGGATTGGCTTCCCGTTTTACGATGTCATACGCGAAATAGATACTATCAAAGACTTGTGGACTAGTGTGAGAAAACCCATCGATGGCGACATATCGTCCATATCTGGCAGCGTACTCAAAGCAGAGATCGTAATTCGTTGTAAAAATCTTGGTTCGAATCTTGCGATTTGATCTTCGTGCAATTCTCCGAAGTAACTCAGAATGCACCTCCACGCCGTCCTCATTGCCGAGAAAATTAACTTCATCTCGAATTATTTCTTCGGTATCTGTAATGAATTTTGAAATAAGAGCCCTGCTCTCACCTTCATTAAATTCAACCCCTATCTTGCAATACGACAGAAGTGCTTCAATGTTGCCTTTGAAAGTCGGGTCGTCTTTTGGAAATTTGGTTAGCCCGACGATTTGATCAAAATTGAGGCCGCTCTTAGCTTCGGTTTTCATCCATAGGTCAGGCATTGTTGGCGCAATCTTCTTTCCACCAACGGGCACGCGTCCATTCGCGCCCCACTCAGCATTGACGTGCAGTGAAGTACCGAGTCCTGTTAGGACAACAAGGTTATTGCAACGAAAACAGTCGGAGAGGACTCGCTTGATCTCATCTTTTGCAGGATCACGCTCTATTTTTTCGCCATCTTGCAAATCAACTTGCGCTGACCTCGTTGCTATCCATTTAGCGCCGCTGTGAAGGGAGAAAATTTTCATGGTTGCATCTCTTATTTATTATTTGTACGAACAGTTTTTTAAAAACTATTCCCCAAATTTCTTACAGCGACTTCTTTACAAATTCCAGAAAGTTCTTAACCTACTCACGATCACCTCCGTCAGGCGCGTGGCGGCCAGCAACGGCGCCGCCAGCGACTCAGTCAGCTTGATTTGCGTTCTGCAGTTGGGGCAGATGATGGTAGGTTCGGTCATGGGGGTTTGCAGGTTAGGCGCGTGCTCTGGCACGCTCGCGAGTTTGTGCGCGTGCCTGCACCAGTGCAGAGACACGTTCATAAAGATTGACTGTTTCATTCTCACGGTCACTGATGACTATTGAAAGCGCATAGGGCTCCGCCGCTGCTTGTTGCATTGACCAGTTTGAGTCTTGCCTTGTGACTACGACGAAAAGTCGCAACGATGCAGCTTTAGGCGCCAGCGTGAATGACCAAGACGACGCCTGCAGGGTGCCCGCCTTTCTTACCGTTTCTGAAATTACGCCGCCTTGCCGATATTCCGCCAAACCTTCTTCGCGCCCTTTGGTGAACGCATCGGCAACGACTTCAAGCGACTCGGCTTCTATCAGTTTGAAAGTCAGCTTTGTGTGCCGGTAATCCAGCCGGGTGGTGCGCATTTCCGGGCTGTAAGCCAGTGCAACTGCAATTTGCCGATGCCGTTTGCCACGTCCCCATAGTTCGGCGGGTAAAGGAATTTCAAAGAACTGGGTGCGGTTGTTTTCGATACGGTCGTCTGCATAAAGTGTGACTACATTCGGCGCAGACCGAAAAACAGCATCTTTTGCAATGCGGCCATAACCCACGAGCTTCATCAGCTTGTCACGCCCTGGGGCTTTGTCTGTGGGGTTCAAGAGTTTCACGGACGCATCTGGCCAAGCGGCATGGCAGGCCAGGATGGAACGGACCAGATTGACGGAACCTTCAGGAAATTGATGCGCGAGACGGGCTGCCATGTGAGCCACTTTTGGCGCTGCAAAGCTGGTGCCGTGGTCTTGACGAAATGGACGGCCAGTGGCGAAGCCCGCGTTCATTGAGACAAGGCCGAGGCCTTGCTTTCTGATGCCTCTGCCAGACTTAAATGCCGCATTGCCAGCTTCTTCCACAAAGTCAGGTTTAACGGCATCGCCCACTGACATGCCCGAGCGGGTAAATGGTGACGGCTGCAGCGGCTTTGCAATGGGCACGTCTTCTATGGTGTGCTCGTTACGGCACGCATCAGCGGTTGCGTCCAGGATGGCCAGGCCGCCAACCGTGATGGCGTTCAAAGCCGGGGCCGGGTCCAGCATGCGCGATGCAGGTTCAAGCAGGTAGTCTGGATAGCCAGCAATTGGATCTGCAGGGAGTTGATCATCACGAAGATTGCCGGTGGGCACCACGAACAACACGCCCAGCTCTCGGCTGAGTCGGTCCAGGGTGTAGGCCAAGCCCCGGACATGCCGACCGTCATACACCTTGTTCATGTCGCCATAGCTGAGGTTGAACACGCGGCACTGGTAGTTTTGCAGGAAGTAGCGAACGGCCTCTTCAACGCTTTTCTCTACAAACGTGGTTTCGTCAAGGTCATCGTCATTGAACACGCGACCCGAAAAAAGCAGAAGCTGCGGGACGAACTGCCCGGACTTAATTTGCGCTGCCACATCGCCATACAAGGCGAGCCCAGAGACAAAAGTACCGTGCCCTGCCATATCAGCGGCATCTCTGTCTGGTGCTACGAATCCCTGCGCGTCACCAATGGCGGCCGACAGCAATGGATGCCCGGCGGTAATGCCGCTGTCAAGCACGGCAATGCGTGGGGCGTTGTCCGGTGGCGCAGGAACTAGCTGAAACTGATTCACGTCAGCGGTTAACAGGTCAAAAGCAAGCCCCATGCGCGGGGGCAGGTCAACGGTACGAATATCCCGGTGATTCAACAGCAGGTCTGCATTGGTGGCGTTGGCCCGCAGGCGAACCAGAATCAAGGAGAGTTGGGAAAGCTGGTCAGACACGACAAACCCGTGCGCCTCTGCCCAGCTAATGAAAGCAGCCAGAATTCGTGTGCGCTCACGCGGGTTTTCCATCGGCCAGAGTTCAACGTCCAGAAAGAACGTGGGTCGAGTTGGAAGTCCATGCTCCACCAGCGCCGCACCTTTCCGGTTTTCCGGGGTCCAACGGTCAAAACTTTGAATGGCAAAAAGAATGGCCTCGCGAGTGGCTTTGCCTGATTGGGTCAAGCTCACCAGTCGGGACTCAAATTCGGCAAGCCCCACAGTGGTAGCAAATGCAAGAACAACCGACTTCTCTTCCTGGCTCACGATAGTGATACCGGGGATATCTCCAAGAGCAGGGGCCATTAGCCCCTCGCGGACGTTTACCTTCAACAATAAGCGAGTGTCAAAACCCCCAACATCCTCGGTTAGCGCCTGTTGTTTGGCCTGCACCAAGCTGGCTCGCATGTTGGTAACGAACGCTGGAATATCGGCTGGTCTGATGTTGGGCGGTATATATGTGCGTGGATGGCGTTCTCTGATGGGCTCGTCACGAGATATTTTTATGTGCTCGTATGGCATTAGCTCTCCCCCTGAAAAATTTATTTCTTTAACTTGTGCTCCCGGGCCAGCCCCGCCTCAATGTGTTGCGTCTCAAGGAATTCTTTTCCGGTCAATACCATCTCTTTGACGGCACGCCGTAGAACACGCTCGATATTTGCATGCGACATGCCTTTGAAAAGCGTGGCAATTTTGGTATCGGAGGGTTCAAAGTTGCGCCGAACCCCCGAAGTTTTGAGGCTCAGCAAACGTTTGATTTGCTCCAGATTGGGCATTTCAAATTCGATGGTTTCATCAAAACGCCGCCACACAGCTTTATCAAGCAGTGACTCGTAGTTGGTCGTGGCGATCAAGATGCTGCTGCCACGATAACTGTCCATCATTTGGAGTACGGCATTGACGGAGCGTTTTAATTCACCATGGTCTGCGCTGTCGCCCCGGTCCTTTGCAAGCGCATCAAACTCATCAAAAAGTGCCACCATTGGATGCTCGGCGATGTAGTCAAAGACCTTTCTTAAATTTGAAGCGGTTTCCCCCAAAAAGGATGAAATTACCGAGTCAAGACGAACCACGACCAAAGGCAAAGACAAGGCACTAGCCAGCACTTCAGCCGCCAGCGTTTTTCCGCAACCAGGCGGACCAAAAAACAATAGCTTTTGCGCAGGTTTTAGACCATAAGAACGCAACAAATCCGCCCGGTTATGTTCCTGAATAATTTCCTCTAGCGCTGACTTGGCAACATCCGACAACACAATGTCTTGCTGCTCCCGGATAGCGGGACGCATTTCGAGCAAAGACAGACCGCTATCCTTGTTGGATGGCATGTTGGATGCCAGCGTCAAATTGCCCAGAACTGGCTTGCTTGCAGACTGTGTCCCGTACATCAACTTTTCCAAGTCATTCGCCAACAAGTGGTGCTTCTTCTCACGCTCTTCTGCAATGACTGCTTCCGATGCTGCTCGAAAGTTGGGCAAATCACCATGCAGCCCAGAGCTAATAAGTTGCCTAAGTAATTTTCCATTTGCCATGATTTCTCCCGTGCTATTTACTGATCATTCCAATGATCATTAGCCACATAGGCCCACATTATTAAGTTTCTCCACATTTTGACAGGTGATGTCTTTGTGAGCGTAAGTGCCGCCATACCAGCCCGCAGTGGCTTGCAAGCCGATGGCATTGGTTATCTCCACCCACTCCTTCACGCTCAGTTTGTAGCTGTTCAAACCCGCCCGACTTTTAATTGTGGCGAATTCGCCGTAATTAAAAGTGGGGTTGTAGACCGACTCCCAGATACCCAAAAACTCCACAGTATTGCGGTTGCGTAGCCAGTCCGAGATAAAGAAGTCTCCATCCTTGGCTTTCAGCATGTCAGTCAGCGAGATGTAGTCCTGCCCCTTGCGAGAAACGATGGCAACTTCAGCGCCCTGAACGTTGATGACACGATTTTTCATTCAAGGCTCCATTGGATGGTGGATATGCCCACAACGCTGACTTGACGGGTCAAACGGGATTCCAGGCTTTCAATCAGCCGATTCCGCTGCTGATCAATCTCATCCTGCCGATCCAAAATCCTGCACGCTTGATGCGGGTTCAAGTCCACCTGCGCGTCTACCAGGGTGGTGGCCAGCATGCCTGCTGAATCCGCACCAATGCGGCGCGACAGCAGCCAGGCGATGTATTGGGACTGGTGGGGGACGAGGTGTATTGCCAAGATGGAGATTTTCAGTTTGGACATGGATTATGAGCCACGCCCAGGTGCTGAAAATCCCCGTTTATCAATTCACCGGGTCCGTCACAAACCCTATCTTCTTCAGCCCCGCCTGCCGCGCCGCCGTCATCAGCAACGCCACATGCTCGTAGCGCACCGCCTTGTCGCCCCGAATGTGCAGCTCGGGCTGGGGTTGTTTGACGGACTCAGCGCCCAGCAGTGTGATCAAGTCAGTCTCTGCCACGGGAGACTCGTTCCAGAAATACTGGCCGTTGGCGGCCACGCTCAGGCGAATGGTCTCCGGCTTGGCATCCTGTGGCTGGCTGCTGGCGCGTGGCAGGTCGATCTTGACTGCGTGTTTCATCACCGGCACGGTGATGATAAAGATGATCAGCAGCACCAGCATCACGTCCACCAGCGGAGTCATGTTGATCTCGTTCATCACCTCATCGTTGTCGTCTTGGGTTCCAAAAGACATGATGTTTATGCCTTTCTGATCGGCAGCACCTTGGCACTGCTTTTGAAGGTGGTGCTGGAGCCCACACGCGAACCGGTCACAAACAGCGCATGCAGGTCGTAGGCAAAGCGGTTAAGTTTGGCGATCACGCTTTTGTTGCCGCGCACCAGCGCGTTGTAGCCCAGCACGGCGGGAATGGCCACCGCCAGCCCCAGCGCGGTCATGATCAGCGCCTCGCCAATCGGCCCGGCCACCTTGTCGATGGTGGACTGGCCCGACATACCAATGGCCAGCAAGGCGTGGTAAATGCCCCAGACCGTGCCAAACAAGCCAACAAACGGCGCGGTGGAGCCCACCGATGCCAAGATCGCCAGCCCACTCTGCAACTTTGCGGTGGCCTCGTCAATGGCACTGCGCAGGCAGCGCGTCACCCAGTCATTCAAGTCCAGCGAGTCTTTCAGGTGTGGCTTGTGGTCTTGCGGTTGCAGATGTGCATCAGCTTCAAACCCGGCAATGGCCAACTGGCGAAACGGGTTGCTGACCTCACCGCCGAGTTGTTTCAGACCATCATCAAAATCACCGGCCAGCCAAAAAGCCTCGCAGGATCACCATCCAGCTCGCCAGCGACATGATCAGCAACAACACCGCCACAAAACGGGTCACCATGTCACCCTGTGCCCAAAGAGACATCAAACCAGATTCTGTATTCATCACAAGTTACTCCAAAACATAATTAATCGGAACACTGAACCACATGGCCTCCACCACCCCGGCCCGTTTGCCGGGCACGTAGCGCCAGTTCTTCACCGTTTTCAAAGCGGCTTCATCCAGCCGCTCAAACCCGCTGGATTGGCGGATTTCTGCCTTTTGCGCCAGACCATCGACACCAATCAACACCCGCACCACCACCCTGCCCTGCTCCCTCATGCGCCGGCTTAGGGCTGGGTAGTTGGGGCTGGGGTTGTGCAGGTAGTCGGCATCGCTGGAAGGCAGCTCGATCTGTGGCGACACGGGAGCCGGTGTGGGTGCGGGTACGGCTGCCACCGTTGCGGTGATCGGCGGCAAGGGCACAGGCACGGGCGGGGCTGCCACCCCGGTGGGTGCATCGGGTGCAGGCGTGGGGTCGGTAATGGCCAGCGGCATGGGCGGGGGTGGCGGTGCGGTTTGGCGTTGCACCGCTTGCACCACCGGCTTGGGCGGTGGGGGTGGCTCAGGCTTGGGCTTGGGCGGCTCGATGAGTTCGCTGAGGATTTCCACCGGCACCACGGCTTGCACCACCCGGCCCATCAGGCCAGACTGCAAGGCCCACACCGCGCCCACATGGAGCAGCAGCACCCCGGCGGCCACGCCCAGTGGCCTTGTTCTGAAAGACAGCGCAGCCATGGTTTCAAAGCCCCCGAATGATCTGGTTCACACCCACCAGCACCAGCAGCCCGGCGCTCAGGCGCTCAATACGCACCCGCCACGGCCCGAGTTGCTCACGCAGACGGGCCCCGAAATAGGCCACGCCCAGGCCATAGACCACCGAGGGCACGACGATGGCCCCCAGGCCAAAGCCCAGGCCCAGCACCGCGCCGCTCACCACATGACCCGATGCGGCGGCTGAAAACAGCACCGTGCTCAGTGGCCCGCAAGGGGTCAGCGCCATGCCCACGCCCATCAGGAACAGACCACCGGGCAGCAGCGGGCGCGGCGTGGCTCCCAGGTCCATGCGGCGCATCGGTACGCCCTCGGCAGGGGGCAATTCGGGCGCAGCGCAAGCTGGGCGACGCTGCCAGAACAAGGCCAGCCCGACCATCAGCGCCGCAGCCCCCACCACCGTGTGCAACACCGGCGAGGCGGCCGTGCCATCGCTCACGTAATGTCCGACCCAACCCGCCAACGCGCCGAAGGACGTGTAGCCCAGCAGCCGCCCAGCCGACAGCGGCAGCACCACGTTCCAGGAACGCCGCCAGCTGAAGTCCCGCGCCAGAAACACCGGCCCCAGGTAGGGCAGGCAAGCCACCAGGCACGGCCCCAGGCCGTAGACCAGGCCCAGCACCATGGCCATGGGCAGGCTCACCACCACGTCCAGGGCTTCAGTGGGCATCTTCCACCTCAGTCAAAAATTCGTTGCGCGCCAGAATGGCAGCGCCAAAAGCGGTGGTGGTTTGCGGGAACTCGGGCACGATGATCTCGCAGCCCAGCTCCTCTTGCAGCGCCGCCACCAGCCCCTTGTTGAGCGCCGGGCCGCCGTCAAAGTAGACGTGTTTTTCCAGCCCCACACGCCGCGCCAGCCGCGCTGTGCGCACCGCAATCGAATAGTGGATACCCGCAATGATTTCCGACTTGCCATGGCCGTTGGCCAGCAGGCCGATGATCTCGGACTCGGCAAACACGGTGCAGGTGCTGTTGATCTTCAGCGGTGCACAAGTGCCTTTGAAGTGGTACTCACCCAGCTCTTCCAGGTCCAGCTCCAGATTGCGTGCCGCCACATCCAGAAAGCGCCCGGTGCCTGCGGCGCATTTGTCGTTCATCACAAAATGCACCACGCTGCCGGTGTCGTCAATCTGGATGGCCTTGGAGTCTTGCCCGCCAATGTTGATGATGGTGCGCACACCGCCATAGGCTTTGCCGGTCTCAAACGCCCCCATGGCATTGGCGGTGATCTCGCTGATGGAGTCGTCCGCCTCCTTGAACAGCTTGCGCCCGTAGCCGGTGGCAATCAGGTAGCGCACCTGCTCGCGCTGCACCCCGGTTTGCGCCAGCAAGGCGGCCAGTGCGGCCAGCGAGTTCTTGTGAAACAGGCTACCCGAGGGCGTGACGTGCTCACCGGCCATCTTGCCGTCTTCGTCCACCAGCGCCACCTTGATGGCGGTGGAGCCCACGTCAATACCTGCAAAATAATTCTTGCTCATGCTTGCCTCTTTTTCTTGGCTTTCAGGGATTCGAGGAAGGCCTCGATGCGGGTGGACATCTGGCCCTTGTCGTCCGGGCTGTAGTCGGTTTCGATGTAGAGCATGGGGATGCCGGCTTTGTTGAATTCGTCGGCCACACTCTTGACTTCCATCTCGTAGACCTGGCAACCGGCAAAGGCCTGGTAGACCACACCGTCGGCCTGGAACTGGTTCACCAGCTCCAGCAGGCGGCGTTTGCGGTCGTCGTTTTTGGTGAAGATCGGGCAGGTGCAGGGCTTGAGGTATTTGTCGGCAAGGCTATCCACCATGTCGTTGAGCCACCATTCGTCCACCGCCGTCATGTCATAGAGCATGCGGTTGGATGAGCAGGTTTCATCGGCCACCACCACGCCGCCAGACTCTTCAATCAGCAGCGGCAACTTCAGGTTCGGGAAGATCGGCGGTGAGCCGGTGAACAGCACCCGTGGTGCCTTCTTTTGCACCGCACGAATGCCGTCTTGCTCACGCTGTGCCAGCTCTTCGTTGAGCTTTTCCACCGCTGCCGTCCAGCTGTCGATGTTGTCAAAGAAGTAGGCGTTGGTGACCAGAAAGGCGTCTTTGCCCAGGATGATCGACGGCGACAGTTGGCGAAAGTGGTGCAGCTTGCGAAACGCCACTTGGGCGCGGGCAATCTTGGCAATGGCGGCCTTGAGGTTTTTGCGCGTCAGCTTCTTGCCGGTCAATGTGCGCAGGCGCTGGGCAAATTCACGCACCGCACGCTGCCAGTAGACACGTGAAGCCTCGCTCTCCTTGACGTTGGGAAACTCCAGGTCAAACACCGCGTAACCCAGGCCTTCAATCATGGCGCTGGACTTTTTCTTCTGGTCGCAGGTGGTGGGGTTAACGATCAGATCGGGCTTGCCAATGTTGGGGATGACATGCTCGGCACTCAGCATGCCCAGCGTGGCCTTCACCAGCGAGCACGACTTGGCAGGCATGAAATCACCGCCGCGCTGGTCGTAGTGGTAGGAGCCATTACACAGGCGCATCGGTGTCGCGCCAAAGGCGTAGATCAACTCCTCGGGGGCCTGAATGCAGGTGGTGCCGACCAGCATGCCCTCGTGCGGCACCGCTTCACCCTGGCAGTAGACCTTCTGGAACAGGTCGTAGAAATACTGCATGGCTTGGGGGTTGTCATCAAAGTCTTTGGTGATCTGATCGAGCACGGTTTGTGACTCACCGGCCTGGCGCGAACGGCTGTACGGCACTGGCTGGATGGGAATAACTTTGTGCGGATTAATGTGCATCGCTGTGCCCCTTTTGCATGCGTTTGATGAAACCGGCCTCGGTGGCCTCGAAGATGGGAATGCCGCAAAACGTGGCCTTGAGTGCGCCCGGCTCCGGGCAAGACGCGACGCATTTCAGGCACAGCGTGCAGTCGTCGGTCATGATGTCTTTGGTGGTGACATCGTCGGCAATCTCCTTGATCTCCATGTCACACACGCGGTAGCAATCGCCACAGCGGGTGCATTTGTCACCGTCTTTTTTCAGCTTGAACAAGGCGGCTTTGGAGATCAGGTAATGCAGCGCACTCATCGGGCAAAAGAAGCAGAAGAAGCGCTTTTTGACAAACGAGCCGACCAGAAACAAGGCCGTGACCAGCATGCCCAGCACCGTCATCACCACCGCTGTTTTGGTGGAGAAGTCGATGGTGAATTGCGACCAATCCATGGTGAACACCGGCAGGATCATGCGGGCCGGGCAGATCAGGCAAAACGGCGGGCTCATGTCGTGTGAGAACAGCCCGCCGCCAATGCCCAGCGGAATCAAAATCATCAGCGCCAGCAGCACGTATTTGATTTTGGTGAGCTGGGCAAACTGGCTCTGGCTGTACTTGGCGTAGCGGATACCCAGGCTCTTGCGCAGCGCGGTGATCCAGTCCTGTAAGGTCCCCAGCGGGCAGACAAAACCACACCAGCCCTTGTTGAGCACAATGAACCACAGCGCAAAGGTCAAGAACCCAGTCAGGATGGTCAGGCCCGCTGCCGTGAACAACATGGCCAATGGTCGCCCCAACTGGTGTTGCAGCGGCAGCAAGTAGCACACGCCCGCGCGTCCGTCCTTGTTGTAGCCGCACGAGAAAAACGGCAGCTTGGAACCCAGATCAATCGCCAGGTAACCGCCATAGACAAACAGCACAAACGCGACCAGTTGGAACCAGAACCGAAAGCGGTTGAAATCCACCTGGTTCACCGCATCACGCAGCGCTTGCAGGTGAGTGGGTTTATTCGGTTTCATCAAAACGCACCTCTTTGAAAGACTTGACGCGCTTGCGGCGGTAGACATAAATCGCCACCACGCCCAGCACCGAGAACAACACCGTCAAACCCAAGCCCCAGGCATAGGAGCGGTAGTCGTCGGGTGAGGGGTAATAACTGCCGGAAAGCGTGGACTGGTAGCGCACCGTGCTGTAGGCTTGGTCTTTGTACGTACCCGTCTCGGCAGCGCTGACATCGGCAATCACCAGGTAAGTGGCTTTGAAGCGTTTTTTGAAGTCATCCCAAGGTGGAAAATAATCTCGTACCACCTGAAAACTCACCCGACCCTGGCCGTCGCTCACAGCTTCTTTGCTCCAGCCCTCATGGCTGACAAAACGCACCCGTGCACCCTGCGTGGGAATGCCTTTTTGCAGCACCACAAAGGCTTGCTCGTCACCCGATTTCAGCTGGAAAAACGTCGGCTCATCGGCCGCTTTTTCCCGCACGATCTCAATCGGGGCAGACTCCAGCACCCGTGGCGCATTGATGGCCACCGCACGCTCTTCCTCATTGCCACCATGACTGAAGTTGCTGACCTCGGCCTTGGCGACGCTGACGTTGAGCGTGTCACCCTGCAGCTTGCGGGTGGTGGCGTAAAGCCGGTAGTAGCCTTGCACCGGCATCGGGAAGGACAGGTAATTCTTACCCTCCTGCGCAGGTGGCAAGGCTTCACCGGCAGGGGAGCCTTGCGGGGTCACCAGCCAGGCCTGGGCGGGTGCATCGGCCTCTTCCCGTGCAAAGCCGGATTTGACCGGGTCACTGCCCGCACGCAACCACAGGCGTTTGGTCGGCGGGCCGCTGCGTGTGCCCATACCCATCATGCCCATGCCAGCCATACCCCCACGCGCGGCACCGTCGCCCCGGCTCGGGGGTGAGTCAGACAGCCAGATCGGGCCGCTGCCGCTGCGCATACCACCCATGCCCGGCATACCCGACATGCGTGGTCTTGCGGTATCCCCAGGCTTGGCAGCCGAGGCCGCCGCAGCCGGTGCTGTGTCCGCCATGTGCGCTGTGTGATCCATGGCGCGGGCCGGTTTGCCCGGCGTTGGCACGAAGACACTGGCCGCAGCGGCCTTTTCACGCTCGGCATCGGGTGCGGCAGCCTCAGCCGCCTTGGCCCGTTCAGCCGCACGCTTTTGGTAGAAGGCGCGTTTTTCTTCCTGGCTGGCCCCCTCAGGCGGTCGCCCGCCCGGGTCTTGCGCCAGCACTGTGCTGCCTGTGAGCAGCGCCAGCCCTAGCGGTAATAAGCGGATCCATAGTCGGTTCATGGTCACCTCAAAACTTGTACTGCAGGCCTGCACGCAGCGTCAGCGGGGTGTAGCCATCGTTGTACGTCCATGCAGCGGCAGACCCCGACAAGCGGGTGGCGTACTTGGTATTGGCCAGGTTCAGCAGATGTAACCAGGCTGACCAGCGTTTGCCTGGATCGGCATAGCTGGCCCGCAGGTTGTAAATGGCGGGTTGCGAAACCGCTTTCGAGTTGGCTGCGTCCAGGTAGTACTCACTCTCGACATTGGCCTCCAGTTCGGCCCGCCAGCCCGGTGCTGGCTTAAAGGTGGCGCGCAAATTCAAATGGTGTTTGGGTGTGAAGTTGTTCGACTTGCCGGTGTAATCCGCCGTGGCCGACTTGTAGTAGCCATAGTTGGCAAACGCCAGGGTATGTGAAACACCCAGATCCAGCCAGGAGGCAGCACTGGCAGACAAGCTGGTTTCGATGCCTTTGGCGCTCATTTGCCCGACGTTTTCATTCATGCGGAAGCACTTTTCTGCCGCCAGACAATCCCGCTGCAACACCATGTTGACAATGTCGGTCTGGTACACCGTCACGTCATAACGCAGCTGGTTCGAGGGCAAATAGCCGCGAAAACCAATTTCATAGGTTTTCATTTGTTCCGGCAACAGGTCGGCGGCGGGCACATAGGTTTTCAGATTGCCCACCGTGCCACTGCCCAGCAAGGTGCTGACCGATGGGGCCAGAAAACCTTCGGCATAACTGAGCCACATCAGGTGGTTGGGGTTGAATTCGTAAGTGGCCCCCAGCTTGGGAACCGACTTGGAAAAACTCTTGCTGTTGTCACGGTTGGCAGTTGACCGGTCATTGATCGAATATTCGACCCGGTCAGACCGGACCCCCATGTGCAGGCGCAGCTTGTCGGTAGGTGACAACTCGACGTTGACAAAAGGGGTCAGCAGCGACTCGGTGCTCTCGCTGTTGTTGCTGGCCAGGTTGAGCGCACCCGGCGCAAAATTACCCAGCACCGCTTGGGCCACATTGAAGATGTTGGCGTATTGCGTGCTGTCTGATACCGCGTTCATGTGCTCCAGACCCACGTCCAGCCGCGACTTGAGAAAGTCAAAGTCCTGCCGGTAGCTGACCTGGCTGCTGGTCACCGTCTGCCTGGACACCCCGATGGTGTTGGCGAACGCGGTGAATGTTGCCGTATTTCCGTAGGTCGTTGAGTCAACCACGCGCTGCGAGGCGGCAAAGACAAACTCGCCCTTGGCCCCCACCTCACGCTGGTACTGCACCGAGGGGGTGAGGTACTTGGAGGTGCCCCGGCCATACACCCCCGGCTGGGCCTGCTGCCAATTGGCATCAAACTGCGCCTGGGTCAGCTGGCCTGGGTAGAAACTTTCGGTGTTCAGGTATTCCAGCCGCACATTCAGGGTGGAGGCCGCATCGGGCTTGCCGCCCAGCTTGACGCTGAAGGCATCGCGGTTGTCTTCGGAGCGCTCACGCCAGGCTTTGTCACGCTTCACATTGGCATCAAACACATAGCCAAAGCCGTTGTCCAGGGTGGCTCCGCCCGACAAGTCGGTGCGGTAAAAGTTGTGGCCACCGGCCTCCTGCGACACCGAGAGTTCGCGTTTTTTGGGGGGCTCACGGGTGATGACGTTGATGGTGCCACCAATCGCGTAGCTGCTTTGTAATACCGAGCCCGGCCCATTGATGAACTCGATGCGCTCGATGTCGCCGCCATTGGTCTCGTCGGCAAACGAATAGGTGCCGGTAGGGCTGACGCGCAGGCCATCCACCCGGTTGTCGGTGTAGTTTTTGCCACCGGCAGAAATGCGCATGTTGCGGCTTTTGCTGACACCGGGCACGCGACTCATCAATTCGGTCAGTGCCGAAGCCGACTTGATGGTGTCAAGGTCTTCGCGGGTCAGCACCGAGCCCGCCATGGGCTTGTCCATGGTCAGGCTGCCGAGTTTGGAGACTTCACGCGCCTCCTCAATCACCGAGACCGAGCCGGTCACTGTGGTTTCTTTCAGGGTGGCTTCGGTGGATTGCGCCTGCACCGGGCTGGCGCACAACAGGCCCAGGGCGGCGGCCACAGCGAGGGACAAGGGATGACGTGCGCACGGTGCGCCCAACAGACGGAAATTCTGATTCATGATTTGGAACGGATTGGTGTGTCAATACAGACAGTGATGGCACGGCGCGGGCGGACAAAACGTCGCATCCGCACCCGGCAAACGGGTTTTATGACAACCCGCAGATAAAAAATACAAGCCAAATTGGCCTCTAGCGCTTATTTATCAAGCGCAAGCAGCTATAAATTCAATAGCTTTTAAATTCCGGAGGTCCACGCGGTGGTGGTATCAGCGCCGTGATGCTGCTGAATAAAAACGTCTGCGCCACCCTGAGACCCACGGGTTCGCCCACGATGCCGAAACCTTGCACAGCGGCGCTGGGTGGGGGGAACACCGGGTCAGCTGCGTGCAGGCAAAACGGGCAATGCTCAATGTGCAGCGCAGACTCCTGCCCGTCAGGGGAGTCTGGCGCATCGGCCAAGGCCACCCAACGCGGCCCCAGGCTGGTGCAAATTTCCACCAGCGGCACTTCTCCCGCCCGCGCCAGGCCATGCGACAGCGTAGGCGCAATCGCCCCCAGCAGCGCAATCAGCAGCGCCAGCCACACCGCAAGGGGGCGGCGTAGCGGGGCAAGGCGGGAGTTGTCATTCATATGAAAAATCAGGCTGTAGTGCTTATGAATGCTGCGCAAACAGCTCTGTTTTTTATAGCCATTTCAGATCAACTTCCTGATCGCCCGCAGCGGCACCAACACGCCACTACCGTCGCTGCAGCGCAGGGCTTCGGTTGCCACGCCAAACGCCTGAGCGACGTGGGCCTCGGTCAGCACCTGCGCGGGTGCGCCGCAGGCCAACAGTCTGCCGTCTTGCAGCAGCGCCACCTGGTCACAAAAACGAGCGGCGGCGTTCAGGTCGTGTAACACCACCAGCGTGCTCAGGCCCTGCTGGCGCGTCATGTCAAGCACCACTTCCAGCACCTCCAGCTGGTGGCAGATGTCGAGTGCGCTGATCGGCTCGTCCAGCAGCAACACGGTGGGCTGGGCCACCAGCGCTTGCGCCAGGAACACCATTTGCCGCTGGCCGCCGCTGAGTTCACGCACGTCGCGCCCGGCCAGCGCCTCTATCCCCAGGCGCTGCAAAATCTGGCGCACCGCCTGCAAATCGTCGGGCTGCACCTTCAGGCGCAGTTGCTGCATGCGCCCGAGCAGCACCACCTCCAGCACCGTCAAGGCCGCCGGGGCCAGCAGGTCTTGCGGCATGTAGCCAATGGACGTGGGCCGCTGTGCGCTGCCCTTGAACAGGATCGTGCCGGTGGACGGAATCTGCCCGGCCACCGCCTTGACCAGCGTGGACTTGCCCGAGCCATTGGGGCCAACGATGCCCAGCACCTGGCCCGCCTGCGCCTGCAGGCTGATGCCGTGTTGTAACACGGTGCGCGGGCCGTAACTGGCGCAGAGCTGTTGTACAGAGAGGCTCACCAGTAGCTCCTGCGGCTGCGCAACACCATCCAGATGAAAAACGGCACACCAATCGGCGCGGTGACGATGCCAATCGGCAGCACCGCGCCGGGCGACACGGTTTTGCTGGCCACCGAGGCCAGCGACAGCAGCACCGCCCCCAGCAAGGCAGAGGCGGGTAAAAAGCCGCGCTGGTCTTCGCCGATCAACATACGCGCCAGATGCGGGGCCACCAGGCCGACAAAACCAATCGTGCCGACAAAGGCCACCGCCACCCCGGTCAGCACCGAGACCAGCACAAAGCAGCGAATGCGCAAACGGCGCACGTTCACCCCCAATGCGCTGGCGCGGGCATCCCCCAGCTTGAGTGCGGTCAGCCCCCAGACATCGCGGGCCAGAAACGGGGCGCAGATCAGCAGCACCGCCAGCAGCGCCCACAGCTTGGGCCAGGTGGACTTTTGCAGGCTGCCAAACAGCCAGAACACCACCTGTTGCAGCGACTCGGGCGAGGCCACCATTTGCAGCAAACTGGTCAGCGCCTGAAACAAAAACAGCAGGGCAATCCCGGCCAGCACCAGCCCCTCGGCCGTGGCGTTGCGGGCACCACCAATCCAGTAGACCCCGGCGCAGGCCAGGGTGGCAAACAGCATGGCGTTGACGGCAATCGCATAACTCTCGGGCAGCGGCAGGCTGGCCCCCAGCACAATCACCAGCGACGCGCCAAACCCGGCCCCGGCCGAGATGCCCAGCGTGTAGCTGGAAGCCAGCGGGTTGTTCAAGATGGTCTGCATGATGGCCCCGGACAGGCCCAACGCCGCGCCCACCGCCAGCGCCGTCAAAGCCACCGGCAGGCGGATCGACCAGACGATGGCCTTGACCGACGCATCGGTGGGGTAGCCCATCACGGCGCTTGCCACCTGGCCCAGCGGCAAAAACGCCGGGCCGGTGGCGGCATCGAGCAGCACGCTCAGCAGCAACGCGGCCAGCGCACCCAGCAGCACCGCCGCGCGGCGGCTGGCGGCGCGGTGGAATTCGAGCCCGACGGCATCCGCTGGCGCAAGAGTGGTGCTGACGCTCATCACTTGATCGGCAGCATCCAAGTGCCCGCATAGGCCACCGGCAGGTACTTCTCGTGGTAGCTGCGGAACGAGGCATCCGGGTTCACGTCTTTGAAGGCCTCCGGGTACAGGCGTTTGGCGATGTACTGCATGGCGACAAAGTCAAACAGGGTGCGGCACAGACCGGCTTCGATGGCGTGCACCTCGCCATTTTTCACCGCCTTCAGATTGGCCCAACCGGCACGCTCGGCATAGGGTTTGAGTGACGCGCGGGTGATCTCCGGCGTGGCCTGGTAGCCGGTTTTGACGGCTTTGGGTTTGTTGACCCAGCTGGAGCCGGTGATGAAGATCAGATCGGGGTTGTCGGCAATCACCGCCTCGGCGTTGAGCGGGCCCCAGGGGCCGGGCAGCTTGCCGTCGGCCACGTTGATTGCACCCAAGGTGGTCAGCATCTTGCCCCACATGGTGCCGCTGTAGCTGTTGCCCACGGTGTCGGCCCCGGCCTGGCCCAGCTCGACATAGACTTTTTTCTGCGGCGCACTACCGGCCTTGGCAACACGGGTCAGCACATCTTTGTATTCGCGCTCATACAGTTTGGCCAGCTCTTCGGCACGGGCCTCGGTGCCCATGACCTTACCGATGGCGCGGGTGGAGCTGAGGTGGCGCTCCAGCAGCTGGGCGTTGTAGTCGATCACCACAATCGGAATGCCGGCAGCCTCAATCTGATCCCGCGCGGTTTGCAAGGCCCGATAAGTCCACTCGGCGACCAACAACACGTCGGGTTTGAGCGCAATCACCTTCTCGGCGCTGAAGGTGCCGTCTTCCGAGTGACCGATGTCGGGCATGGCTTGCAGGTTGGGGATGACGGCAGCGTAGCGGCCAAAGATCACTGGCCGCCAGCCCTCGAACGGCGCACGTGAGATACCAACCACTTTGGCCCAGTTGTCTTTGCCAGCCACGGCGGTGAATTCCTCAAAGTTGAAGTTCAGCGCCACCCGCTGTACCGGGGTGTTGACCTTGACCTTGCGGCCCAGGGCATCGGTGACTTCAAGGGTGGCAGACCAGGCGTTCAGGGCGCAAGCGCACAGCAAGGTGGTCAGAAGATGGCGCAGTAGGCGCAGGGGGAAATTTGAAATGATCATGGTCAGGTCTGTGTGGAAGAAATCATGGGGGAAAAATGTCAGGCCCCCGCCATGTGCCCGCGAAGCGCCACCGAGCTGATGGTCATGCCAGGAATCAGCTCCTGCGCACGCAGGGCCAGGCTGCTGAAGCGTGCCTTGTGGGGCTTGCGGTCTTGCAGGTAGTCCAGGCGGCGCATGCTGCTGAACACGCGCGAGACGGTCTCTGGTGCTGCGTCCAGGATGTCGGCCATGTCGCTCAGAGTCGGCAGCGCACACTCGGACGTGGTTTGGGCCTCCTGGTTCACGCTGTCGGCAAACATCAGCAGCAGGCACTTCACCCGCTGTGACACGGGGCCGGTGCGCAGGCTCACCACTTCGCGGCAACGCTGGTGGGCTATGACCACGGTTTCCATCAGGATGTGCATCATTTCAGGACCAGTGGCGCACATTCACCGTGTCGTCTGTGCCTGCCCATTTCTCGACACCAATCACGTCCCCCGGCAGCGCCAGCCGCATGAATCGGCTGGGCTCACCGCTGTGCGCACTGTCAATGCGCACAGCGCCGGTCGCCACGCGCCACATCTGCACCATGTCGGTGGCAGCCAGGTCTTCGCGGGTGCTCAGGGTGCGGCGTGATGCAGGGGGTGTTGAGTGGTTCATGGTGACTCCTCGGGTATATGAAAAATTGGCCTCTGGCCCTTATGAATAATGCGCAAGAAGCTATTTATTTAATAGCAAAGATCAAAATTTGACGTTCAGGCCGACATACACCGAACGCCCCATGCCGGGCACGGCCGTGCCCCACTGCGGGTAGTTGGGCAATGCCGGGTTGGTCATGGTGGTGCCCTGGCCGGTGTAGGCCCCGCCGGTGGGCAGGGCGTAGAACTTGTCAAGCAGGTTTTCCACGCCAAAGTCCAGACGCACCGTTTTCCATGAGTAGCTGCCGCGCAGGTTGAGCAGGGCGTAACCGGGGGTCTTGACCTCGTTGCGCACGGTCGAGACAGCGTCCTTGGCCTTGACCATCAGCAGCTCAAGGCTGTTGTCCCAGCTGCCCATTTTTTGCGTCACCGCCAATTTGGCATTGAGCGGCATGATGTTGTACAGGCCACTGCCGGTGTCCCGGTTGCTACCTTTGGTGTAGTTCAGCAGGCCTTTGAGGGCGAAGGCACCCCAGGAGCTTGCGGCCAGCGGCATGTGGCCGGACAGGTTCACACCGTAGAGGCGGGCCGACTGGTTCAGGTATTTCAAGACGCTGAACTTGTTGGTGACCAGCGTGGTCGCCGCAGCGTTGGTGGTGACATTCCACTGGACGGCATCAATGTAGTCGTCCACCTGGGTGTAAAACGGTGTGGTCTTGAAGCCCCAGGCGCTGTCAGCGGCGTGCCAGTCAAAGGTGGCGCTCAGGGTGTTGGCTTTTTCGGGCTTGAGGGCGAGGTTGCCCACATAGCCGTTGCCGTCACCGACAAAGTTGTTCATCAGCGCGGCCATCTGCCAGGTGGACCAGGTGAAGCGCTCGTACACATTGGGGGAGCGCACCTTGTGGGCCAGGCCAAACTCGATGTCGTAATTGGCGCTGGCGGTGTACTTGGCCAGGGCGGTGAGGTCGACATTGTGGTCGGTGCTGGTGTGGCTTTGGGCGTTGAAGGCCGTCGCATCACGGCCTTGGTTGCCCCCGCCCGCTGGGTTGTAGCCGACGGCGTTGCCCGCATTCATCTTGACCTGTTCGATCCGCGCACCCAGCAGCGTCATCCACTGTGAGCTCTTGCGTGCTTCCCACTCGCCAAAAATCGCAGTGCGGTCACGTTCACCGTCTTTGACGTTCCAAAACGTGCCCGGCATCATGCCGCCACCCGAGGCCGGCCACCAGTCGTTGAGCCGGTATTGCTGCACCTCAGCACCCACACGCAGCAGGTCTTGCGGGTTCAGGGCCACGTCGGCCTTGACGCTCACGCCCGTGGTTTTGCCCTCGGTGTACATCGGCATGCCGGCCGCGCAGGTGGCGCTGATCGGGCTGCACGGGGTGCCAAACAGCGCAGTGGGGCCACCAGACCCAACGGGCGGCACCCCGTTACCGTACCAGTAGCGCTTGTCGGCACCAAAGTCCATGAAGTGGTCGACGTTCTCGTGGTAGGCGCGGGCCTCCAGTGAGCCCCAGTCAAACTGGCCCAGGTAGCGCAGGTTCACACTGTCTTGCTTGTTGTAGAGCATGTCCATGCGCTGGTTCGGGTAGAGCTGGTACGGCATGTCCTGGATGCCCAGCTTGGCCTCGAACAGGTGCTTGTCGTTCTTGAAGGCCAGTCCGATGCTGTGGTTGCGGGTTTCATAGGCGGTGGAGCCCACTTCGTCACGCGCCAGGGTGTGATTCAAGCGACCGGTGAAATCGTAGGTTTTGAAGCTCTCACCAGCGGTGTAGTTGTCGGCGCGGGCGGTGGAGCCGCTGTAGCTGATGTTGAATTTTTCTGTGGCGTAGGTAGCCGACAGGTTAGCTCCACTGGCTTGGTTGTTGCTTCGGTAAAAGGCACCGGCTTCGCCTTTGATGATGGCAGGCTGGCCGGGGGCGGCAAATTCAGGCGCTGGCGACTCGGCAAGGATGCTGCCGCCAATGCTGTCACCGCCCGCGCTCACTGGCGTGATCCCGGCGTAGACTTTGAGCACGCTCACATGGGTCGGATCAATGTACGACAAGGCGGGGTTCATGTGGTTCGGGCAGGAGGCGATCAAGTCCATGCCATCGACCTTGATGCGCAGGCGGTCATCGGCCAGGCCGTTGATGGCGGGCAGACTGGAGACACCACCGGCACCATACAGGCTCAGGCCAGGAACATCCGAGAGCAGGCTGGCGCTGTCGCTGGTGGCAGACCGCTTGCTGTCCAGGCTGCTTTTGTCCAGCGGTGTGGCGCTGGGCAGCGGGTTGATTTTGCTGGCGCTGACCGTGATCTCTGGCAGGGTGGCAGGGGTGACGCTCTGGGCTTGCGCCTGGCTGCACAGCAGGCAGAGTGCCGGAACAGCCAGGGCCATGGCGTGGGCGAAGGCGTGGGTCTTGAAACGAGTCGAGTTCATTGTGGGGGTCTTGCGATAAAAAGAGGGGGATGAGGTTCAGTGTTGCGCGTGGCTCGTGGCAGCTTCCCGTGGCGTTTGCACCCAGACCTTGACGGTCTTTGCCCCGGCGTGTTCAAAGTTCAGCGTCAGCTCAAACCGGTCGCCATCTTTCAGGGGCGCTTTCAAATCCATCAGCGTGAGCTGGTAGTCACCGGTGTGGCGCAGTAGGGTGACGGTTTTGGCGGGCAATTCAATCGCCTCGACCTGTTGACCACGCAGGCCCTGGGCATCGGGTTGCAGGCGGTGAAACACCACTTTGGCGGCCATGGGGGTGCTGGCACTGAGCAGCTTGTCTGCTTGGGTACCGGCATTCTGGATGCCCCGCAAATAGGCCTTGCCATGCGGCTCACCGGCTGCACTGGGCACAGCGTAGGGGTGATCGAGTTGCAAATCACCTGCCGCCGTACCGTGGGCATGGCCGGTCGTAGGCAAACTGGCCAGCCACAGCAGCAGCCCCAAGGCGAGGCCGATGTTGAGCTGGGTCATCCAGCGCAGCAGCGCAAGTTCAGAAAATTTCATCATGGAGTCCTGAGTTCATGGCCAAACAAGGCATACACGGCACAAGCAGGTGCACACGCAGCCAACCTTGACACCCCGCAGGGTGGTGAGGTCAAAGCGAGAAATGAAAACTCAGAGTGCGGGTGGTCCGCGGGGATGCGCTGCCGCAGTGATCTGGGCAGGCAAAAAGCTGGGGGGAGGAGACTCTGGCACCACGGCATGGCCGGGGGCGGTCAAAAACAAAACCTGGAGCTGCGTGGGTGGGGCCAGGCGCTCGGCCAGCAGCAGGCAAAACGGGCAATGCGCCAATGTGGCAGGCAACTCCGGCTCACCCGAAGGTGTTGAGGAAGCCGGGTCAATGGGCGCAGCATCGGCCTCGGCCGGGCTGGCGGCTAAGGCCATCCAGCGTGGCCCGCTGGTGGTGCAAATTTCAACCAGCCCCGCCTGAGCGCCACCCCGCGCCCATTGCAGCGCGTGTGACACGGTGGGGGCCAATGCGCCAAACAGCGCCAGGCACACGGCCAGCCACAACACCCAGGGGCTGCGGGCCAAGGCTTGGGGCTGGCGGGTGGGTGTCATGGCTTCAGGCGGTCAAATCCATCGGATCATTTGGCAGCCGGTTTGTCGCCGTGCATGTTGTGCATGGAGTGATCCATGGCCGCAGGCTTGCCCATGCCTGCGGGAGCACTCATGGTCACCGGCAGCTTGAGTTCCTGCTTGCTTTCCACGCCCTTGGCATCTTTGAAAATCAGCGTCACGGGCACGCTGCTGTCTTTCATCAAAGGCTCTTTCAAGTCCATCAGCATCACGTGGTAGCCACCGGGTTTGAGTTCCACGGCTTTGCCCGCAGGCAGCTCCAGGCCACCTTTGACCTCGGCCATTTTCATCACACCGCCGTCCATCTTCATTTCATGCACTTGCGCCACTCCGGCCACCGGAGAGCTGGCCCCGACCAGCTTGGCCCCATCCTTGGCGGTCAGGGTCATGAAGGCCCCGGTGGCCATTTGGCCTTTGACGGTGGCACGCGCCCAGGCGTTTTGCACCTCAACAGTTTGCGCCAAAGCGCACAGTGCGGACGTGGCCAGAGCCACAGCAGTGATCAATGAATGGAGTTTCATGGGGTTTCCTTCAGGGTGACGGGGTTAAAACGACCGGGTTGAACATGTTTTATAGCTCTAGCGCTTGTGGAATATGCGCAAGCAGCTATAAAACATATAGCACATTGACCCAGGTGATCGCGCTTTACTGGCGCCACCGGTCAATACGATCAAAATCAGGCTGTAGTGCTTATGCAGACTGCCTAAGCAGCTCTTGAAACAAGAGCAAATCAGGCTTGGGGCGGACCACGCGCCGGCAGTGGCGCGGCGGTGAGTGCGGCGATGCGTGCCGCGGGGATGGTTTGCAGCACATGGCTCAGGGGCTGCGGGGGTTCCACGGTGTTGAACACCAGGGGGGCAGGTGCCGCACCGATCAGGCACAAGGGGCAAAACAGCCCGTCGCTGGTGTCTGTGGTAGCGGCAGTGGTGACCGTGCCATCGTCAGCCAGCACCACTTTGAGCATGCCAGAGCCGGTGCAGATGACCAGCTCTTCATGCGGATGAACCATGGGCGAGGCCACGGCCACCCCCAGCGTCAAGGCAAACCACAGCAGAGCCAGACGGGCCAGCCAGGGTGAGTTGCGCAAGAGGTGCAAGGGGTTCATGGGGCGCGATTATGACATTGCCCCAATCAGCCCAGGCTCAACGCGCTCGTCGCGCCAGAACGGCTTGGGACAACACCTCCAGGCAAGCCAGTGAATCGTCCCAGCCCAGGC
>VIKI01000105.1 GCA_008080595.1 Comamonadaceae bacterium | reverse complement strand
GTAACGCCCAGCACGGCAGCCCGCAAGCACTCGCCATAAATGGGACTTCAGCGATTTCAGCATCCATAAGGCAAACCGGACTGTAGCGCTGGTCATCTGGCAAGACCTGCCCCCAGTCGCACAGATCACTGGCTACAATCCACACCTCTTTGCGCCAGCCCCGGCTGGGTTTTTTGTCAAGCACTTCGGTGCCTCTCCCTGTGGGGAGTCTTTAGGTCAGGTCACCCATGTCTGATTTAAGTCTTCAACTGCAGCAGGCCAACGGCCAACTACCAGTTAGTTCTTATTTTGATGAAGCGCTGTACCAGCGCGAGTTACAAACCCTTTTCCAGCGGGGACCACGTTACGTGGGTCACGCCTTAAGTGTGCCCAAGGTCGGCGACTACGCCACCCTGCCCCAGGAGGGCGAAGGCCGCGCCCTGGTGCGCACGCCCACCGGCATCGAGCTGATCTCCAACGTCTGCCGCCACCGCCAGGCCATCATGCTCAATGGCCGTGGCAACCTGGCCGCCAGCGGCGGCAATGTGGTGTGCCCGATTCACCGCTGGACTTACAGCGCGGGCAGCCCCACGGGCAGCACGCCAGCCGGCCAGCTGATTGGCGCACCGTATTTCGCCACCGACCCCTGCCTGAACCTGGGCAACACCGCATTGAGTGAGTGGAACGGCCTGCTGTTTGAAGACAATGGCCGCGACATTGCCGCCGACCTGGCCCCCATGCAAGAGCGCAACGCGCTGGATTTTTCCGGCTTTGTGCTTGACCATGTGGAGTTGCACGAGTGCAAGTACAACTGGAAAACCTTCATTGAGGTGTATCTGGAGGACTACCACGTCGGCCCGTTCCACCCCGGCTTGAGCAGCTTTGTCACCTGTGACGACTTGCGCTGGCAGTTTGGCGAACAGTTCTCGGTGCAAACCGTGGGGGTTTCCAAGGCTTTTGGCAAGCCGGGCTCACCGGTTTACCAGCGCTGGCACGATGCCCTGATGGCCTACCGCAGCGGCAACAAGCCTGAGCGCGGGGCCATCTGGCTCACCTACTACCCGCACATCATGGTCGAGTGGTATCCGCATGTGCTGACCGTCTCCACCCTGCACCCCATGGGCGTGGACAAAACCCTGAACATGGTCGAGTTCTATTACCCGGAAGAAATTCAGGCCTTTGAGCGCGAATTTGTCGAAGCCCAGCAGGCGGCCTACATGGAAACCTGCATTGAGGACGACGAGATTGGCGAACGCATGGATGCTGGCCGCAAGGCGCTACTGCAACGTGGCGACAACGAAGTTGGCCCGTACCAAAGCCCGATGGAAGACGGCATGCAACACTTTCACGAGTGGTATCGCCAGCAGATGGGGCCAGAGGGGCTCTGAGGTTGCTCTGTTATTCATAGCTGCTTGCGCTTACCATACAAGGGCTAGAGGCCAATTTATCTTATAAATCTCCATGCAAGCTCTGTGGATGGTTCTGGCGGCCTTCTTTTTTGCCAGTATGGCGGTGGGTGTCAAGATGGCCTCCAGCAGCTTTGGCCTGGCCGAACTGGTGTTTTACCGTGGCGCTGTCAGCGTGATTTTCATGACCCTGGTGCTGCGTGCACGCGGCACGCCGCTGGTCACCCCGGTGCCCTGGATGCATGCCTGGCGCACCGCGATTGGCGTGTTTTCACTGGCCAGCTGGTTCTATGCCATTGCCCACCTGCCCCTGGCCACCGCCATGACGCTGAACTACATGAGCGGTGTCTGGGTGGCAGCTTTTGTGGTGGGTGGGGCCATGCTGTATGGCCAAAGCAGCCGCCAAGGCCCACTGATGGCCACCGTGCTGGCGGGCTTTGCCGGTGTGGTGATGATGCTGCGCCCCACGCTGGATCAAAACCAGCTGTTTGCCGGGCTGCTGGGCCTGCTCTCTGGCATGGGCGCGGCCATGGCCTATTTGCAAGTCACCGCCCTGGGCAAAGCCGGTGAGCCCGAAGGCCGCACCGTGTTTTACTTTTCTCTGGGCACCACGCTGGCCGGTTTGCTGGCGGTGAGCTGGGACGGCTTTACCCCCTGGCACAGCGTCAGCTGGCAAGCCGCCGCCTGGCTGATCCCGATTGGCATTCTGGCCTCGCTCGGGCAATGGTGCATGACCCGCGCCTTCAGCCGAGGAGCCACCCTGCTGGTGGCCAATTTGCAATACGCCGGGATTGTGTTTTCGGCCCTGTACAGCCTGCTGCTGTTTGATGACCAGATTTCACTGCTCGGCTGGGCCGGCATGGCATTGATTGTGGCCAGCGGCATTGCCGCGACCATTTTGCGCACCCGGGCCCTGCCCAACACCCCGGCAGAAGAACACTGAAAAGGAGCTACCGATGTACACCACCCTGATTTCTGTTGAACAACTCCAAACCCTGCAAAAAAGCGGCCAAGCCGTGCTGGTGTTTGACTGCAGTTTTGAGCTGATGAAACCCGCCGAGGGTGATGCCCAATACGCTGCCAGCCATATCGCTGGTGCGCTGCGAGCCGACCTGGATCGCCACCTGAGTGTGCACGGTGCAGCCGATGCCGCCAGCGCTGGCCGCCACCCGCTGCCCTCACGCGTAGCCTTTGCCGCCTGGCTGGGCAGCGTAGGTTTAACCCCGGACACCCAGGCCGTGGTCTATGACCGCCAGGGCGTGAACTACAGCGGCCGCCTGTGGTGGATGCTGAAATGGGCCGGGCACGAAGCCTCTGCCGTGCTCCAAGCCAAACCATCATCGATGCCCGCGCCACACCGCGCTTCAAAGGTGAAGTGGAGCCGCTCGACCCGGTGGCCGGACACATTCCCGGCGCGCTGAACCGTCCGTTTGTCCTCAACCTGGATGCCCATGGTTTTTTCAAACCAGCCGCCCAGTTGCGCACCGAGTTTGAAACCCTGCTGGCAGGCCGTGACCCGACCACGGTGGTGCACCACTGCGGCAGCGGGGTCAGCGCCGTGCCCAATGTGATTGCCATGGAAGTCGCAGGCCTGGGACGCACCGCACTGTACGCCGGCAGCTGGAGCGCGTGGTGCAGCGACCCGAGCCGCCCGGTGGCACAAGGCTGAAACCCGCCCTGCCATGCCCACCACCCATTTGCTCTACCTGCACGGTTTTCGCTCCTCACCCCAATCGGCCAAGGCGCGGTTGACCGCAGCGGCGGTAGCCAGTCGCCATCCTGGTGTGACTTGGTTGTGCCCGGCACTGCCGACATCACCTCAGCAGACGATGAACGAGGTGTTGCAGGCCGTGGCAAATTGGCCGCGTGAGTCCATGGCAGTGATGGGATCGTCCCTGGGTGGCTTTTATGCCACCTGGCTGGCCGAGCGCTTTGGCTGCAAGGCGGTGCTGCTCAACCCCGCCATCCACCCCGCCCGCGACTTGGCGGCCCACATGGGCGAACAGACCCTGTGGCACGACCCGGAACAACACTTCACCTTTGACCAGTCGCATGTGGACGAACTCAAAGCCCAGGAAATCGCCTACATCAGCCACCCCGAGCGCTACTTTGCCGTGATCGCCAAGGGCGACGAGGTGCTGGACTGGCGCGAGATGCTGGCCCATTACCCTGGGGCCACAGTCAAGCTGCTGCCCGGAGGTGACCACGCGCTGAGTGACTTTGACCAGCATCTGGATCAGGCGCTGGACTTCCTCAAACTGGCCTGAATGCGTCAAAAGCCGTCCGTGCACAAAAACTCATCTACCTCACTTTGACCATTTGTGTACATAATAGACACAATATCTACATTAGGGATGCGGAAATTGCCAATGCCCCGTTTATGGCGAGCGCTGGCGGGATGCAGTGCTAGGCGCAAAGCGCGACCTCGGGCGTTAGCACGACACGTGGCACGGCCACACTAGCGATTTGTAACGACGCAATGCGCCCGCCAGTGCCGCCAGAAATGGGATATTTGGCATTTCTGCATCCCTTAGCCCTCATTTCAGGAACATAGCCATGCAAACCGTGACATCTCGTGAAGTGCAAAGCCACTACGGTGAGTTCGTTGAATCCGTGCAGGAGGATGTGGTTTGTGTCACTCGCCATGGACGACCGCTTTTTTGGGCCGTTGCTGATCGCCTTGTTCGCACACCTGATCCCAGCATCCTGATCGGGCGGATGTTGCTCCTGCATGGTCAGCTCAACCGTTCAACCAGTGAGCTCCCCGGCGACGCATTCAGTCAAGTTCTGGATGGACTGGATTCAAGCATTGATCCACAAGGCCTCACGCAAGAAAACATCATGACCCTCGTGCATGAGAACAGAATCTAAGCCACGCATCATCCTCGACACGAACATCATCATCAGCGGGATTTTGTTCAAAGGGAAAGCCATCCGCAGCCTGCTGCTTTTGGCACTCAATGAGTACCAGTTGGTCTTTAGTCAAACCACCTGGGATGAACTGGCTACCGTCATGCAACGTGATGGCTTTGAGAAAAACATGCCCTTGGGTGCGCGCTTGCGCGTTTTGGCGGAACTGGCCAGCAACGTCGAGCTTGTTCACAGCACCAGTTGTGTCACCGACTGTCGTGACCCCAAGGACAACAAATTTCTCTATTTGGCCCTGGATGCCAAGGTCACAACCATCATCACTGGCGACAGCGACTTGCTCGTGTTGCACCCCTACAAGGGAATTGCCATCTATTCCCCTGCTGACTTCATGCGCGTGCACTGATCATTGAGGGGCTGAAGGTCAATATTCAAAGCATTTTGGCCTCTAGTCCAAGAAACACATGCGCAAGGCGCTATAAATTTTGACATCATGGCCTGACATATCAATGAACTGACACACTGTTTCTGTGGTTCAGCATTGTGGGATCGCCGGCGCACCAAATCGCGGCTTCCGCCGCTCCTACAAGGACATGGCTGTTTCCGCCAGCCACATCAACCCAGCTCAGTAGCGCACCAGGCTGCGGTAGACCAGTTTGGTATGGCCCTCAGCCGGCACGCTGACCTTCCAGACTGCGGTGTTGCTGGCCCCCTTGGAGTGGGGGTGGCTTTCGCTCAAGACCTGCCAGTCGCCCGGCATGGGTTCCTGCACAGTGACGGTGACCGCTTCTTTTTTGGCGTTTTTCAGCAGCACCTCATAGGCACTCTCAAACACATAGTTGTACTTGCCAAAGCCGCCGATCTTCTTGAAGTCGGTCTGCTTCTTGTCGGCGGTCACGTCAAAGGCATCCCCCAGCTTCAGGCGCACCTTCTCGTTCTTGGGCGTGTGATCGACCCGGTCCTCGCCGATGAACTGGGCGTTGCCCGCTTTGTCCTTCTTGTAAACGCGGATGATGCCCTTGGGCAGGGGCATGCCCAGATGGGCGCTGTCCTTGTTGTCAAACTCCACAAACACGCCCACCTTCATCTTCTGGCCCAGCTCACCATAGCTGCTCTGATAGTAATAGTCGTTGCCCTTGAGCAGCAGCTCCTTGCGCACCGGCACGCCGGAGGCGGATAACAGCGAGACCTGCTTGGTCTGGTTCTCGGCAATGGTGGTGGGCAGCACGGGGGTAACCTGGTTCACGTCACCGGCCACCAGTTGCAGCTTGGCCTTGCGGTAGGTGGCACCGCTGGTGTTGGTGAGGGTCACCCAGCCGGAAATGTCGAGCTGGTCATCGGCGGCATTGAGTTCCACCACGTAATCGGCCTTCCAGGCCAGACCGCCGGTCAGGTAACTCAGCTCGACGCTTTGTTGCGCCGCACCGCTGTTGTCCAATGCCATGACCAGCGTGGGGCGGTCACGCAGGTTGGGCGGTACATCGCCATAGATGATGCGGCCCGGAATGCCGGTCTCGATGCGCGAGCCGATCTTCAGCACCACGCCGTTGTTGGCCGACAGCACCTCGGCCTGCTCGGTGGTCTCTGCGCCGGTAGCCGGGTTGGTGCGGATGATGGCGACGCTGCGGCCCACGTATTTCTCCAGCAGTTTCTGGGGTGTGAGCAGGTCAAAGTCAAAGTTCTGCTCCAGCACCGACAAGCTGCCCGGCGCACTGGTGCTGCGCAACAGCGCGGTTTCGGGGCGCATGCGGGCGCTGACATCACGAAAGGCCAGCGCCGACATGCCGGGTTTGAGCTGCAGCGTGCGTTGGTCCTTGATCAGGGCCAGGTTCTCGTTGTAGATGGTGACGGCGACTTCCTGCTGGTCGGCGAGCGTGCTGCGCTGCTCCTCGCTCTGCGCATAAGCGCAAGTCAGGGCCAGCAGCAACAAGCTTGAGACAAGGGTGCGATGCATGAGAGGAGTCCTCCAGAAGAAATAGGGCAATGACGGCACAAGGCGTTGACTGTATGCCAAGCACGAAGGGGCGGCAATGCCAAAAATCATTCCCAAGGTGGAAAAGCTCAGTACCGCTCAGTGCGCAATTTCGCCCAACAGCCCAGCGTGGTAGTCACGCACCGCCTGGTGGATTTCCTGCACGGTATTCATCACAAACGGGCCGTGCTGAACAATCGGCTCATGCAGTGGCCGCCCGGCAATCAGCAAGGCTTTGGCATCCTCGCTGGCCTCAATCACTACGCCGTCTGACTGAGCTTCATTGGCCAGCAAGGCCATGCGCTGCGCAGGCACAGTTTGACCTGCAATACGCACCGCCCCCCGGTAGACGTAGACAAAGGCGTTGTGCCCTGCGGGGAGCGGCTGCTCAAAACGCGCACCTGCGCTCAGGTGCAAGTCCAGGTACAGAGGCGCAGTGGCCTCACGTGTGACTGCACCGGTGATGCCGTGGCTGCTGCCGGCAATCACCGTGACCGCCACACCTTGCGGGGTAACAAACTTGGGCAAGTCGGCAGACTGAAAATCGCGGTACCAGGGCGGGTTCATCTTGTCGCGTGCGGGCAGGTTCAGCCAGAGCTGAAAGCCTTCCATCACACCGTTTTGCTGTTGCGGAATCTCGGAGTGAATCACGCCACGGGCGGCCGTCATCCACTGCACAGCGCCATCTTCCAGCAGTCCGGTGTGGCCCGGGTCTGGGAACCCGGCAATGTAGTCGTCAGGCTGGTCGCTGCCAAAAGCATCAAGCATCAGAAACGGGTCGAGGCGCTGCTGCAAGTCTTGCGTCAACACCCGTGTGAGCTTGACCCCGGCTCCGTCGGAGGTGGCCTGGCCGGTGATGAGTTTTTCGACGTTGCGGGGGTGGGTGATGGTGATGGCGATGGGGGTGGGGGTGGTCATGGGGTATTTCCTTTTTTAGAGAGCAGCTCAAACCTTCAACAAAGTCACCCCGCGCAGCCCGGCCTTGCTCGCACGCTGCACGAAGTTTTTATCAAACGTCACAAACCGCTGCCCCTCGGGGCACTGCGCGGCGTGCAGCGCGTCGGCGAAATCCAGGCCTGCGGCATAGGCATCCAGCACACGCTGAGCCAATACCGTATCAGCGGCGATGATGTTTTCCAGATTCAAAAAGTCACGCAAGCTGGCTTCAATCACAGGGGCTTGCAGCTCATAGCAGGCGCGCAGCACCCATTCGCACTCCATCAAAACCGACATGGACACCGTGCAGGGCTCAGCACTCACCATGGCCTCTGCCGCACGGGCCTGCGCCATGTCGTCGCCAACCAGCAAGCGAATCACCACATTGGTGTCGAGCGCAGCCATCAGCGTTGATTTCTGGTTTTGGCCTCTTGCAACACGGCGGCATTCATGTCTTCCAGGCTGACGACCGGCCCCGTGTAATCAAGGCGACGGCGGATGGCTTCCAGGCCTTGCGGCAAGGCGGTGGTTTGACGGGCCATGACGGGCTTGAACAACACCCCCTCTGCCGTGTCAAGCACCTCCAGCCTTGTGCCCGCCTGCCAATGATGAGCGTCGCGCAGTGCCTTGGGAATGATGACCTGCCCTTTGCTGGACAACAACGTAACTTGCATGTGGTGGCCTCTTGATTCAGAAGTAAGAGATCAATCTTACCCCGCCCAAGAAAAACCACCCTCGCCTACACCGCCTCCAACGCCAGCAACTCCGCCACCGTCTGCCGTCGCCGGATCAGCCGGGGCTGGCCGTTTTCTACCAGCACCTCGGGGATCAGCGGGCGGGTGTTGTAGTTGGAGGACATGGACGCACCGTAGGCACCTGTGTCATGCAGCACCAGCAGATCGCCCACCTGGGCTGGCGGTAAGGCGCGGTGCAGCACCACGCCGCCTTCGCCTTGGGTGAACACGTCGCCCGATTCACACAGCGGGCCGCCGACCACGGTGTCTTGCGGTGCGCCAGTGGCGGGGGTGCCATCGGCGTGAATGATTTCCATGCCATGGTAAGCACCATACATGCTGGGGCGCATCAGGTCGCTGAAACCGGCATCAACCATCACAAACGGGTTGCGGCCCATCTGTTTGGTGGCACGCACCTCGGCCACCAGCACGCCAGACTCGGCCACCAGGTAGCGGCCGGGCTCAATCTCCAGCGTCACCGGGTGGCCCAGCAGGCTCGCGATGTGGGTGCGTGCGGCATCCCACAGGCTGAAGTAGTGCGCGGTGTCAATCGTCGGCGCATCGGCCTGGTAGGGGATGGACAAACCGCCCCCGGCGGAGATGGCCGCCAGGTCCATGCCCTGGGCTTGGACGGTTTCCACCAGTTTGACCATGGCTCCACACACTTCCTGCAAATGGGCGTAATCCACGCCGGAGCCAATGTGCATGTGTAGGCCCATCAGCGTCAGGCCGTTGGCGCGCACCCGCTCGCAGGCCAGCGGCAAATCGGCGTGCCAGATGCCGTGTTTGCTGTGTTCGCCGCCAGTGTTGGTTTTGTTGCTGTGGCCGTGGCCAAAGCCGGGGTTGATGCGCAGCCATACCGGGTGGCCGGGGCTGACCGCGCCCAGCTGATCCAGCATGTCAATCGAACCGCAGTTCACCGGCACGCCCAGCTCGGCCACGCGGGCCAGGGTGGCGCGGTCCAGCAGGTCGGCGGTGAAGACGATCTCGGCATGGCCGTGGTGCACGCCGGGCGTGAAACCCGCAGCCAGGGCACGCTCAATCTCGCCCAGCGAAACGGAATCGACCATCACCCCCAGGCGCTTCATCAGCTTGAGGATGTGGGTGTTGGAGTTGGCCTTTTGAGCGAAGCGAATCACGTCGAACTGGCGCAGGTTGGCGATTTGGCGCTCAATGGTGGCTGCGTCATACACCCACAAAGGGGTGCCGTGGGTGTGGGCCAAGCTGGCCAGGGTGGAGGGGGTAAAGGGGTTCATGGGGGGATCATGCCTTGCACAATCAATTCAATCAATGCCAATTTGTTTACACATCAATTCATGATGGATATGAATTGATCACAAAGACTTGCATAATGTTTGGCCTTTGTCGTAACCCGGACTGCGCCGACAACACTGTGTCGCTGTTCCATGCCAGCCTGATCTGGCCTTTGCAGTTGGAACCCGTGCTGGTGGCCGGAGTCAAGAGCCGCCATTGGGAAAGTTTCGAGGGCAGCCATGAAACCCATCCATGGCGGCGCATTGATGACGAGTTCACCGATGATCCGGGCAACTTCCGGGAACGCCATTACCGGGAATTTGTGTCGTTTCTGCCTTATGTGCAGCGCTTTTTGTATGGCGAAGGCCGCTCTGGTCAAGCACACACCCAACCTGGCGCAGGCAATTCACCCATGCATGTTTTCCGGCGCAAGGACATCAGCACACTGCGCCTGACCCTGCGCGAAGGACAAGCATCGGTTGAATTGCACATTGTGCACATTGACCTGTACTTTTTTGACGACCTTGACCTGATCCAACTGAATGTGGAGGTACGCGCCAGCGACCTGCCGCTGCGCACCGTGCGCGACATTCTGTTCAGGTTTGGCCGTGCCTACCCCTCCGGATGGGAAGAAGGCGGCGATGGTCTGCACAATGTTCACCTGGCCGAGTGGCTGGATGCCAGCGGGCAAGTGATGGCCCGGTCTGACACCGAGCACCGCGAAAAATACCTGGGTTTTGTCTGCCAGCACCGCAGCCCCTGCATTTCAGAGCACTGGGCCAGCTTGCTGCGTCCGCTGGTGTTGGCACACTCCGAAGAGCCGGGCCGGTTGCGCTATCGGCTGATTGAGTACCACCGCATGCCGGTGATGGCGTTTTTGGCGCTGAACCAGCCGCAATCACTGACTGCGGACGACTGGATTCGGATCGGTCTGGCCTCCACGCTGCACCCCGACGAACCGATTCCGGTCAACGACCCCAGTGCGCGGGAGTTCAACCAGCGCTACTGCCAAGATCGATTCTGGACTGACAGTACATCCGGCCCCAACACCCGCTTTATTTGCACCGGCAGCGCACTCACCCTGGTAGGTGATGCCAGTCAGCCATTTTTGATGGATGCCGAGCGCGGTGTGCTGGCACAGTTCAGACACCAATATTTCCTGATCTTCCTGATTGCCCATTTGCACCGGGCTGCCTTGCTGATTTTTTCAGACGTGCTGGTAGGTGCGGTGAACGCACTGAACATTCGCAACGATGCCTCGGTGCGTCAGTTCAAGCGCCGCATTCGCGCCAATTTCGAGACCTTTTTGCGCTTCAACCACCGCTACTGGTTTCACGAACTGTCAGAGCGTGCGCATCTGCAGGACACCTTTCGCCTATGCTCCAACCACCTGCGCAACGATGCCCTGTACGAAGAGGTGCGCGACGAAATCCGCGAGATGAGCCAGTACCTTGACAGCGACTCGCAGCGCCGTCAGTCCAACACCGTGATTCGGCTCACCGTGATCACCATCCTGGGCCTGATTGCCACCGTGACCACCGGCTACTTCGGCATGAACATCATTGCCTTTGGTGAAGGCTCGGTGCTGCAGCGCCTGTTACACGGCCTGCTGGCAACCACCGTCTTTATCAGCCTGATTCTGTTCGCCATCTCGCGCTCCAAGCGCCTGTCGGATTTTCTGGAAGCCTTGTCCGATGAACGGCTGTCGTTTTCTGGAAAACTCCGCACCTTCTGGAAAGTTTTTGGTGACCAAAAGCACTGAGCCCATCACCCCGGCTCTTACACACCGCCAGCTCAGCATGTTCCGCGCCATCATGCTGCACGGCAACCTGAGCCGCGCTGCCGAGGTCTTTTGACCGGGTGCGTGGCCGCCTGCGCCCCACGGTGCGGGCACTGGCACTGATGCAGGAGGTGGAGCGCTCATTCATCGGGTTGGAGCAGATTGCCGCCCGCGCCCAGGAATTACGCCTGCAAGCCACCGGGCGCTTGCGGCTGGCCTGCCTGCCGGCGCTGGCCCATGCGCTGGTGCCGCAAGCGCTGGTGCACTTTGCCAAGGCCTTGCCGCAGGCTTCGGTCAGTGTCCACCCGGAAGAATCGCCCTGGCTGGAACAGGCCATGAGTGAGCAGCGTTTTGATCTGGGTTTGAGCGAAACCTCTGAGGCCCCAGCCGGTGTCACGCTGCAAACCATCCTGCAAGTGAACGAGGTGGCTGTGCTGCCCGCAGGCCACCGCCTGTGCCGCAAAACCGTGCTGACCCCGCAAGACTTTGAAGGCGAGCGCTTTGTCAGCCTGGCCGCCGGCGACAGCTACCGGGCGCAGATTGACCAGATGTTTGCCGCCGCCCAAGTCACCCGCCACACCTGCCTGGAAACCGCCAGCGCCGTGGCGGTGTGCGCCATGGTGCGCCAGGGCCTGGGCCTGGCCATCGTCAACCCGCTGACTGCGCTGGCCATGGCCGGGCCGGATCTGGTGGTGCGGCCCTTGAGTGTGGCGATTGCCTTCAAAGTCAGCCTGCTGCTGCCCGAGGTGGCCGCGCCACACCCACTGCGGCCAGCACTGGTGGCGGCGGTGGAGGCAGCCACAACAGCGTTTCATGCTGCTGCGTGATTTACATGGAGTGAAGGCCAATCATGTTTCCCTCGGTATCGCTGGCCAAAACGATAAAACCGTGCTCACCGATGGACATTTTTTCTCGCACAATCGCACCGCCGCTGGATACAACACGCGATGCCTCCACAGCGCAGTCCTGGCAGCCAAAGTAAACCAATGTGCCACATCCGGCACTGGGAAAGCCATCCATTTTGACCAGCATGCCGCATGCTCCATACGACGTTTGCGCAGTCTCTTTGTCAGAGGGAAAGGCCCACATTTCCATGTCCATCTCCGCAGTGGGTGCGGGCATTTTTTCCAGAGTGATGCCAAATACGGTTTCATAAAACTTCTTGGCACGCTGCATGTCTTGCACGTAAATTTCAAACCAGACAACGGGATTGACTTGCATGATGGTTCTCCTTGGGTAGATGAAGCGATTCAACAGGGCATGGTCACCGACAGATGGCACAAAAAGTGGGGGCTACGTCAGCGGCCCCGCAATGCCACTTTGAGCGGCACAATTTGAAAACCCCGGCTTTTCCGGGGCTGTTTACTTTAGTCCAAGACAGAAGCGAAGACAACATGAGCTTGGAGGCCTTGCCCGACCAATGCCAGCGGATCACTTTCTCGGTTGCCAGCACTCCTACACATGACATCGCTGTTTTGTGCCATGTGGCGAAAGGCGGGAAAAGCCCCAGTTTCATCCCGCCTTTCCCGTGACTACCCCAAACACATCCGCGCACACTGTGCATCAAGACATTCCAGGGAATGCCGATGTATCACACAAGGAGTGATGATCATGCAAGTTCACACCGTACCCACACATCCCAATAACCAGGCCATGTCCATGCCCGATGAACGCCTGGTGTTGCTGGAAGAAGTTGACTTCAAATGGCTGATGGCCGGCCAGGGTTGGTGGATTGACACTGCCCGCCTGCACAGTGACCCGTCTTATGCCACGCACCTGCTGGATCTGGTTGAAACCACCCAGTCAGCCGCCCTGAAAGACTGCGCTGCCTTGTTGCGGGCTCAAGTGGGTATCACGCATTAAACGTCAATCACTACCAATTTAATAGCTGTGTGCGCTTGCTAATAAAGCGCTAGAGGCCAATTTTTATCGCAAATTCAACTACAAATCCACCTGTTGCAAAGAGCCCGCCAGGCCAGACTCGTACAGGAACACCCCGGTGCTGCGCACCTGACCCAGCGTCTGATTGCTGGTGGTATTGACCGAAAACGGACTGGCGACCCGCCCCAAGTAAAGCGCCCCAACACCACTTTGCGCCAGGGACTGGAGCTGATCATTCCCGTTGGCATCACGCTTCCAGACCCGTAGCTGGCTGTAGACCGCGTCGCCCTCATCAATCCACTGGTTGCCGTCCTGGTCGTACTGGGCCAGATCGGTAAAACCATCACCGCTGCGTGGACCAAACAACTCGGTGCCATCGTTGATGCGGCCATCGGCGTTTTTGTCCAGCGCCAGAAAACCGCTGCCACCAGTGACAAAAGCGATGTTTTCGGTTTGGCCATCGGCATTCAGGTCAAAGGCAAACTGAGTGTCGGCCAACTCCACGCCAGCCCCATCAAAATTGAGCACCAGCGGGTCTTTGCGTACCGCGTCCCCGGCACGCAGCGATGTGCTGCTCTCTTGCACAAACGCTCGGCTCATCTCCAGTTGCATGGTGAAGTTGATCTGCTTGCCGTCCGCTGTGTGAACCACCCCTTGTGCGCTGACACGGGTGGTTTCTGACTCGGTCAGCGTTTCATGCGAATCCAATTCAACGCCCCAGCCTTCGGGAGCATTGGCCGTTGTTTGGGCTTGCGTATTCCCAGCAGACGGACTGGCTGGGACAGCCACATTGGCAGCCACTTTCAATTCGCGCTGATCAAACACTTTGACCCGGCGACCGGTGATGGCTTCCACCATGTCCATCAACAGGCGCAGGCGCGGGTCATTGGTCACCGCATCATGGGCTTGATCTACCTCATCCACGGCCTTGGCCGACGCAGGCGCGGCAGATGCCACTTGGCTGTGCGCACGCGCCAGGCCTTCAGCTGACAACAACACCTTGGCACTGACCCCCACACTCACCCCGGAGCGCTGACCTTCAAAGTCGGGTCGTCGGTTGCCAACCCAGGCGCGCAAGGTGGATTGCTGGGAGCGCAGCAACGCACTGGCATGCTGGCTTTGTAAGGCAACGGTGGATTGAGTGATCTTCATGACTCGTTCATCGACAGAAATAGGCTGGAATACAGGGTCTTTTTGGGCTTTATTTTTTCCAACCCTAAAAAATACGGTCAAAAATCAAGCCTTCACTGCCCATTGGCCGCTACCTGTTGCCAGCAGACTTTCCCGTGGAATGGTCACATACCGTATTTCAGGACGTGCGTCAGCACCTGGAGCAGTTCAATAGGGGACTGATTTGCGGATGAGGCGGCGTAGGCTGGTTGTATCTTGCCCAGGTAGGCCCGTTGTTGGCAGGTGGTAACTTTGTGGAGAAACAAAGGGCAAAGTCAGCTGGACTTGGTGCGACCTGGCAAAAAAATATACTTGTGCATATACTTGGATCACTTGATCAAAGGAACCACCGCCATGTCACAAATCACGCTGTACCTGGACGATGCCACGCAGGCACTGGTCGATCAGGCCGCCCGGGCTCATGGCTTGTCAAAAAGCCGGTGGGTGGCGGACATCATCCGCAAATACGCTGCCCATGAATGGCCCCAGGATTGTCTGGCTCTAGCTGGGCGTTTTGCCGACTTCCCCTTGCGCGAAGACAACCCAAGCGCACAGCCAACCGATGTGCCGCGTCTGAGCTTTTGATGGCCCGTCATGCTGATCCTCGATAGCAACACCATCAGCTATTACTTTCGCGGTGACCCGCTGGTCGTACCGCGCCTGCAAGCCCTGCGCCCCGCAGAGCTGGGTGTGCCAGCCATTGTGGAATATGAACTGCGGTATGGGCTGATGCGCCTGCCCAGTTCGGCAGCGGCACCTCGCCTGGCGGCGCTGGCGCAATTGCTGCAGCCCATGCAGCTCTTGCCGTTTGACAGCGAATGCGCCGCCCACGCGGCCCGCATCCGCGTCACCCTGGAGGCCGCAGGCACACCCATCGGCCCACATGACACACTGATCGCCGCCACCGCCTTGCGCCATCAGGCCACGCTGGTGACACGCAACGTGCGCGAGTTTTCCCGTGTGCCGGGCTTGCAGTGGTTGAACTGGCACGATGACCTGTAAATGCTTGGCCATGCAGAGCCAAGGCGTGCATGAATGCTGGCACACCCCTGTTTTCTACGCCGATTTATCTGACGGAGCCATGATGTCTGCCACCACCCCCTTAGAAGTTATCCAGGCCCAGCTGGCTGCTTACAACGCCAAAGACATTGACGCGCTGCTGGCAACCTACGCCGCTGATGCCGAGCAATTCACACTGCACGGCGAACGGCTGGCCAAAGGGCACGAGGAGATGCGGGCGCGTTTTTTGACCCGGTTTGCTGAGCCAGACCTGCATGCACGCCTGTTGTCTCGCACCGTCATGGGTAAGGTCGTGGTGGACCTGGAGCTGATCACCAGAAACTTCCCGGAAGGCGTGGGCACGATGGAGATGCTGTGCATTTATGAAGTGGCCGACGGGCTGATTCAGAAAGTGTCGTTTGCGATGGGGGAGAAACGGCTGGGGTGAATGGCTGAAATTGTTCATTCCGCCCGCACTCGGCGCGGCTCAAAGGAAGCCAATAGGTCGTTTAGCTTTGCGCGTTTTGTCTTCTGCGATGAGTTGCTTGATGGCATCGAACACCTGGGAGAACTGCTCGTCGTAACGGGTCTCCATGGCTTCAATGCGACGTGCCAAATCGCGGTTGGAGTCCATCAGGCGGCGCAACTGCACAAACGTGCGCATGATGGCGATGTTGACCTCGACGGCACGTTGGGAGCGCAATACGCTGGAGAGCATGGCGACACCTTGCTCGGTGAAGGCGTAGGGAATGGCAGTGAGTTTGCGTCGCGATGCGGTCACAGTTTGTGACTTCATCGGGCTGTTTCCAGGGTATGAGGTCACAATTTGTGACCTCATACCGTCCCACTCCTCTTGCGTGAGTTGAAACATGAAGTCTGCGGGAAACCGATCAAGGTTGCGTTTGACCGCCTGATTCAGCACCTTGGTTGCCACATCGTAGAGGCCAGCCAGATCGGCATCCAGCAATACCTTTTCACCACGAACAAGAAAGACGAGCTTGGCCAGATTTTCTGGTTGGGGGACGATTTGAGTCATGGTCGGATGGGCGTTGATGGGGCCGTGGTCAATGCGGGCATCCATTGTCAACGACATCAAGCTTGTTGCCGAACCCGCGACCACGCCGCCAGCAACCCAAATCGGGAAAACCACACCCGCCCCACCCCACCCGCCAGCGTAAAATCCGCCCCTTCATGAAACGCCTAGCGCACACCCCCACTCACGGACAAACCTTGATGCTTTCCAAGCGTCGGCAGTTTGATATGCGCTTGCACCACAGCGGGCCGCCACACAAGCACACTGAAGCTAGCTTGTTCGTCGTTGTTGTGGTGCCCCATGAACTCACTTTTACCCCTCTCCCCCTTACCGTTTAACCCCCGCAGGTTGGCCGCATGAACCAGTTACTGGCTGCGGCTTTGATTCTGCTTTCGGGCGCTGCGCTGGCCATGCTGCCGGTCAAAAACAGCTGGCGTGCGGGCTTTGGCATCGTGTCGCAGATCGTTGCCACCGCGCTCACCTGGGCCACCGTGTGGCCGGTGCTGCGTGATGGCACTGAGGCCTATGTGGAGCTGCCCTGGGGTTACCCGATTGGCGCGGTGCACTTCAAGCTCAATGCGCTGGGGGCTTTCTTTTTAAGCTGGTCGCTGCCGATGACTCTGCTGGGCGCGGTCTACGCCGTGGGCTACCTGCGCAAATACTTCGATGGCCCGCGCCATGTGGGGGTGCACTTTGCGCTGCTGAACATGATTTCGCTCTCATTCTTGATGGTTTACACCGGCGAACACGCGGTGACCTTCCTGATGGGCTGGGAGATTGCGGCGCTCTCCGCCTGGCTGCTGGTGATTTGGGACTACACCAACCAGAAGGTGCGGTTTGCCGGTTTCAACTACCTGGTGTCCACCCACATCGGCCTGATCTTTCTGGTGGCTGCGTTCATGATTTTGTACACCCAGACGCAAAGCTGGTACCTGGACGACTTTGGCGACTGGATGAGCACGCACCCCGGCACCATTCGCAACACGGTGTTTTTGCTGCTGCTGACCAGTTTTGGACTCAAGTCGGCGTTCTTTCCCTTTCACTCGTGGTTGCCACGCGCCCACGCCGCCGCCCCGGCCAATGTGAGTGCGCTGATGTCGGGCGTGATCCACAAGGCAGGCCTGTTTGCGTTGCTGCACTTTTTGATGATCCAGGGCAAGCCCGATGCCTGGATGGGCTGGGCGCTGATGGCGTTCTCTGTCACATCGGCGGTGATTGGAGGCCTCTACACCGTGGGCCAGCGCGACCTGAAACGCCTGCTGGGTTACTCGTCCACCGAGAACGTGGGCATTGCCGGCATTGGTTTTGGCATTGGCACGCTGGGCCTGGCCTGGGACGTGCCCGGCCTGGTGGCGCTGGGCTTTGCCGGTGGCATGCTGCATGTGCTGAACCATGCCTTTTTCAAATGCCAGTTGTTTTACGCCGCAGGCTGCGTCTACCAGGCCAAACACGGGGTGGACATTGAACGCCTGGGCGGCCTGGCCAAGCTGATGCCGCTGACGGCTTTGAGCTTTCTGGTCGGCGGTATTGCCATTTCAGCCCTGCCGCCGTTCAACGGTTTTGCCAGTGAGTTTTTGATCTACAGCGGGCTGTTCACCGGCGAGACGATCAGTGTCTGGGCCAAGCTGCTGCTGGCGGGCGTGGCCACGCTGCTGGCGTTTGTGGGGGCGGTGTCGGCCCTGTCCATCACCCGCGCTTACGGCGTGATTTTCATGGGGCAGTCGCGTGATGACAGCCTACCCGAAGGGCATGAACCCAGCGCCTGGATGCTCACCCCCTTGCTGATCCACACCGCTGGCACGGTGCTGCTGGGCTTGCTGCCGGTGCTGGGCCTGGCACTGGTGGCAGCACCCACGCGGCTGTTTTTGCGCAGCGTGCCTGATGCCCTCACAGGGGAAGCCATGCAGCAGGTGCAAGAGGTGCTGGGCCGGGTCAGCCTGGTGTCGCTGTCGGTGGCTGGGTTGATTCTGCTGGCCTGGGGTTTGCGCCGCCTGCTCAGAAGCCAGAGCGCCGCCAGCGGCCCCACCTGGGGCTGCGGCTATACCGCTGGCAGCGCCCGGCTGCAGTACACCGCCAGCAGTTTTTCCAGAGATTTTTCGCACAACTACAAGGGGGTGATGGTGATGCTGAAGCGTCAAAAAGCCCCCCAAGGCTATTTCCCGCAAGATGCCTATGTGATCACCGACTGCGTCGATGCGGTGGAGCGCCGCTTGTACAACGTGATTGGCCATGGTGATGAATCGGCCTCCTTGATTTCCAAACTCATGCACGAAGACGATCCCCGCATTGCCTTCGCCCTGGCGCTGGCGGCCCTGGTGGCGATTGCCGCGCTGGTGGTGCTGGCAGAAGGAGCGCTGCCATGATGCCCACCGAGACTTTTCTGACGTTGGCGCATATCACCGTGGCGCTGGTGATGCCGTTTTTGCTGGTGGGGGTGATCAACCGCACCAAGTCGTGGTGGGGCGCACGCAAGGGGCCGGGGCTGTTTCAGTCTTACCACGACCTGCGCCGCCTGCTGCGCAAGCGCCCGGTGGTGAGCGACACCGCCACGCCGCTGTTTCGCCTGGGGGCTTATGTGGTGCTGGTGTGCGCCTTGGCGGCCATGGCTTTTGTGCCGCTGCTGGGCCAGTTTGCGCCGCTGTCGTTTGCCCATGACTTTGTCGCCGTGGCCTACACGCTGGGCCTGGCACGCTTGGTGCTCATGCTCTCGGCCATGGACGTGGGCAGCCCGTTTGAAGGCATGGGTGCGGCGCGTGAGGCCAAGTTTGGCGCGTTTGCCGAGCCCGCGCTGTTTCTGCTGCTGGGTACGCTGGGGGCAGCCACCGGCATGAGTAATTTTGCCGACATGCTGGGGCATCTGCACCACACCGCTTATTACCTGCTGATTGTGTTGCCGCTGGCAGGGGCCTTGCTGATCCTGCTGCAAACCGAAGCCGCCCGCGTGCCAGTGGATGACCCGCTGACGCACCTGGAGCTGACCATGATCCACGAGGTGATGATCCTCGACCACAGCGGCCCGGAGCTGGCCGCCATGCAGTACGCCGCCGGCCTGAAGATGACGCTTTACGCCGGGCTGATCGCCACCCTGCTCAACCCGGTTGACCCGCTGGCCGCGCCACTGGCGGCCAGCGCAGTGGCGGTGCTGCTGATGCTGGGTGTGGCGGTGGTGGTGGGTTGTTTTGAGTCGATGATGGCGCGCCTGCCGCTGCCTTGGGTGACCCGTTACGTCTGGCTGGCCGGTTGGCTGACGCTGCTGGCTGCGGCTGTGGTGGGTGTGACAGGAGGTGGCTTGTGAACCTTGCCAACAACCCCACGCTGGCGCTGATCGCCTGCCTGCTGGCCACCGTGATCCCGGTGTTTTTTGGCAAACTGGCCGTCACCCCCGTCTGGCTCAGCCTGCAAGCACTGGCCCTGGGCTGGATCACGCTGAACAAACACCAGGTCCTAGACCTTCATGCGCTGGAAGCCGGGCTGGAGATTTTGATCATCCGCGCCTGGCTCGTGCCGCACCTGCTGCGCCGCACGCTGGTTGACAACAAGACCACCGAGCTGGATGTGATGCCATCGAACCTGTTCACCTGGGGCGTGGCGGTCACACTGATCATTCTGGCCTTCCAGTTTGGTGATGGGGCGCGGGCCGATGTGCGCGCCCTCACCCTGGGCGTGATTGCCGCCACCGTCACCATCGCCTTCCTGCTGCTGGCCACCAACCGCGAGCCGGTGGCCCAGCTGGTAGCCATCCTGTTCATGGAAAACGCCCTGGCGCTGTTTGAGTCCCTGATGCCCGAGCCCTGGCCGCTGCCAGTGCATGTAGCCATCAGCGCGGTGTATGTGGGCACGGTGGCGGTGGGGAGCTGGTTGGTACGGGGGCAGCGTTTGTGAGGGACTGGGTTTATACGGTCAAATTCGTCACGAGGCTCGTGACGAATCTTTGTGAGCGATACCGCCTGTTATCGTCCCAGCAAGCATTTTTCAAGAATGGAAGTCTGGCATGACCCGTTTGACAAGCCCCTTGGCGCTGCCTTCAGAACTATTAGAAGCCTTGCGCAGTCTGATTCAACAAGGCCGCCAGCAGGCGCTGCGCGCGGTGGACATGGTGCAGGTGCAAACCTGCTGGCAAGTGGGCCGCCACATTGTGGAGTTTGAGCAGGGCGGCGAGTCACGTGCAAGTTATGGGAAAAAGCTGTTGCCCAGGTTGGCACAAGTGTTGACGCAGGAATTTAAGCCCGCCAGTGGTACATGAACGAAGCCGCCACGCAAAACTGGAGTGCCCGTGCGCTGGACCGGCAGATCAACACCCTGTATTTTGAACGCCTGCTGCTCAGCAGCGACAAAGCCAGTGTGACCGCCGAGGCCAATACCAACATTGACGCATTACCCCAAACACCCAGAGAGTTTGTGCGTGACCCGGTGTTGCTGGAGTTTCTGGGTTTGCCCGGCACTGGCAAGCTGCTGGAGTCCAAGCTGGAACAAGCCTTGATGGACAAACTGCAAGGCTTTTTGCTAGAGCTGGGCAAAGGCTTTGCCTTTGTGGCGCGGCAGCAGCGCATCAGCACCGACACCAAAGACTTCTACATTGACCTGGTGTTTTACAACTACCTGCTCAAATGTTTTGTCCTCATCGACCTGAAAGCTGGTGAACTGACACACCAGGATGTCGGCCAGATGGACATGTATGTGCGCATGTACGACGATTTGCGCCGTGGCCCGGACGACAACCCCACCGTCGGCATTTTGTTGTGTGGCCACAAAGATCAGGCGCTGGTGCGCTATTCGGTGCTCAACGACAGCGAGCAAATTTTTGCCAGCAAGTACCGCCTGGTGTTGCCCACCGAAGACGAATTGCGTGCCGAAATTGCCCGTGAACGCGAAGCCATTGAGGATGAGAACAGAAATGAAGATGCCGAATGAAACCTCACTGCCATATTGACACCCAGCCCAGGTAAAACAAGCGATGACAGCTTCAAATTCAATAGCAAACTCAACGCCCCCCTCTGCAACAGCCCACCACCCGTTCGCCCACCACATGGCCGACGAACTGGTGCACGGCACGCACTGGATCTCGCCGGCGCTGGTGGGCGTGGCGCTGCTGATGTGGCTGGCCGGCATTGGCGTGTTCCTGACCCACCCGCTGAGCACCCTGCCGCTGTACTTTGCCAACCGCTACCTGGTGCTCGATGCCACCTCGCTGCTGTTCATGGTGGTCATCAACACCGTGTTTCTGGGCATTTGTGTCTACCTGTACTCGCGGGAGCGCAACACCCCGGCGCTCACAAGAGACATTCGCTCACGCGCGGCCTTGATGCTGCTGTTCATGGCGGTGATCCACATCGGGCTGATGGCCAACCACCTGGTGCTGCTGTGGACGTTGATCGAGATCAGCACCCTGTGCGCCGCACCGCTGGTGGCCCGTGGTGACGTGGCCAACCCCAGGGCGGTAGCCTGGCGCTACATGCTGTATTCGGTGATGACACTGGCCATCACCTTTCTGGGCTTCATGTGCCTGACCCAGTCGGCGCACTTGCGCGGCGTGGAAGTGAGCTTCATGGTCGATCGGCTCGGTGAATCGCTCACGCGCAGTTCAGATGCCTGGCAGCGCCTGGGCTTGTCGTTCATGCTGTTTGGCCTGGGTGGCAAACTCGGGCTGGCTCCGCTGTACGGGTGGTTGCCTGAAACTTATGAGGCCGCCCCCACCTCCACCAGCGCCTTGCTGGCCTCGGTGCAGTTCAACATCAGCGTGGTGGCGGTGTTTCGTATCTTGCAAATTTTTCATGGGGTTGATGCGGGTTTTGTCTCGCAGGAACTGCTGGTGATGGGCTACATCTCCTTGGTGGTGGCGGCCATCCAGATCATGGCCAGCAGCAACTACAAGCGGCTGATTGCCTACGCCTGCGTCAGCTCCTCGGGCGTGATTGCGCTGGGCTTGTCGGTCGGCAAGGCCGCCGCCTACGGGGTGGTGCTGTACATCGTGAGCAATGCATTTGTGAAATCCCTGCTGTTTTTAACCGCCGGGCGCATGCGTGCCGTCTACGGCACCAATGAGGTTGGCCCCTTGAGCGGCGTGATTCGCACCCTGCCGCTGGCCGGGCTGCTGTTTGCCCTGGGCATTTTTGCGCTGCTGGGTTTTCCGCCGTTTGCCAGTTTTCTGGCCGAGATGCTGATCCTCTCGGGCATTGTGCAAGCAGGCAACCTGCTGGCCTTCACGCTGATGTGTGTGATGCTCACCGTGATTTTTGTCGCCACCGGCCGCACCGTGTTCCCCATGTTATGGGGCCAGCCCAAGGTGACGGTGACCGTGCCCGCGCAGTCGTGGGTGTCCATTGGGGGTTAAGCATGCCAACACACTTCACATCCACCGAAAATTTGCTATCAATTAAAGAGCTGTTTGCGCATGTATCACAAGCGCTAGAGGCCAAAAATACATTGATTTCCTGGTTTGGCAGACGCTCCGCAGGTGATGAACTCTCTGGCGTGATCGTCACCGCCGTGCTGCTGACCACCGAGGGCCTGCAAGTGCGCCGGGCTCATGTGCCCACCGGGCAAAGTTACCCCAGCCTGACCGCCCAATTTCCTGCCGCGCAGATTTTTGAGCGCGAGTTGTGGGAGCAAACCGGCCTGCGGCCTGAAGGCCACCCCTGGCTGAAACCGGTGCGTTTTGAAGCTGAGCGCCAGCAGCACATGGACGACTACCCGTTCTTCAAGGTGCGCGGGGCTGAGGTGCACGAAGTAGGTGTCGGCCCGATCCACGCCGGGGTGATCGAGCCGGGGCACTTTCGCTTCATGTGCCATGGCGAGCAGGTGCAGCACCTGGAAATCCAGCTCGGCTACCAGCACCGGGCGGTGGAGGCGCTGCTGCTGCAAAAGCCGCCGCAGCGCCTGAGCCCGGTGGTCGAATCCATCGTCGGCGACTCGGTGCTGGCCTACAGCTGGACTTTCAACGCCGCCCTGGAGTCTTTGGCCAATCGGCCTGTAGCGCCCGCCACACAAGCGTCACGCGCTATCGGTTTGGAACTGGAGCGGGTCGCCATGCACCTCGCCACACTCACCGGTCTGGCCACCGACATTGCTTACCTGCAACCTGCGGGCACTTACCAGCGCCTGCGCACCGCCATCATCAACGCCAGCCAGCGCGTCTGTGGCAACCGCTTTGGCAAAGGCTGGATTCGCCCCGGTGCTGCCGCTCCCATTGGCGAGGCCTTGCGGGCTGATCTGCTCAACACCTTGCGGGCCTTTTTGCCCGACTTGCAGCAGGTCAACGCACTGGTCACCACCAGCCGCAGCACCCAAGCACGCTTCAAAGGCGTGGGCAGCGTGCCGCTGCGGGCGGCGCAAGACATTGGCCTGACCGGTGTGGTGGCACGGGCCAGTGGCATGGCCAGCGACCTGCGCTACGCCCTGCCCGATGGCCTGTACGCCGCCCATCCGCCACAACTGATAACCCAAGCCACCGGCGACTGCTGGGCACGGGCCCGTCAGCGCATGCAAGAGATCGAGACCAGCACCCAGTGGCTGATCGACCGCCTGGCCAACCCGGCGCTGGACCTGGCCGACACGCCCGCTCCGTTCGCCCCTGGCGGATTGCCGGCCAACTGGCCGCTGGCCCCGAATGCGCAGGTGGTGTCGCTGGTGGAAGGCGTGCGCGGCCCGGTGATGGTGGCGCTGGAGACCGATGCCAGCGGCCAGCTCCTTCACGCCAAGGTGCAAGACCCGAGCCTGGCCAACTGGTTTGGCCTGGCGTTTGCGCTGCGCAAGCAGCAAATCTCGGACTTTCCGATTTGCAACAAGAGTTTTGACCTGTCCTATTGCGGCAACGACCTGTAAATCCACCATGTTCCAATCCCTCGCCGTCCGCAAAGCCCAAGGTACACAATTTATCCGCGACCTGCGTGCCGCCCAGCCCGGCGGCTTTCGCGGCAAACCCGTCATTGCCGACCTGGCTTGTACGCCAAACTGCCGTGTATGCCAGGAAGTGTGTCCGTCAGCCGCTATCGAATTAAAAGCAAATCAGGCAGATGCCGTCGCCATCGACTTAGGCCGTTGCGTGCTGTGTGGCGACTGTGCTCCGGTGTGCCCGAGCCAGAAGCTGAGCTTCAACAACGATGTCAAGCTGTCAGCCACCACCCGCACCGGCCTGGTGGTGACCGCCGCCCGGCCCAACCTTGACCCGGTGGCAGTGTCAGCCGAATTGCACCAGCGTTTTGGCCGTTCGCTGAAACTGCGTTCGGTGTCGGCTGGCGGTTGTAATGGCTGCGAGATGGAGGTGAATGCGCTGTCCAACGTCAACTTCGACCTGGGCCGCTACGGCATCGACATCGTCGCAAGTCCCCGCCACGCCGACGGCCTGGTACTCACCGGCCCGATCAGCCGCAACATGATGGCCGCCCTGCAAATCTGCTGGGACGCGATTCCTGAGCCCAAGCTGGTGATTGCCGTGGGCGCCTGCGCCATTTCAGGCGGGGTGTTTGCCGGCAGTGATGCGCTGGGCCGCGAGTTTTTGGATAAGTACCCGCCCACACTTTATGTACCGGGCTGCCCGGTGCACCCGCTGACCTTCATCAGCGGGGTGATGGATTTGCCGGGGATTGCTTAGGGAAAGAAACGGGTTGGTGTGCGCCTTTCGTGAGATGAGAAGGCCGAATGGAACGATCTGCTGCGGCATGCTTCACAGCACACTGTGCAAGATGGAATTACAAAGTTCGCAACAAATCGCTTGCCCGAAAGCTCATCGGAGAGATCGATCGCAAGACCCTTGGTCAATTGTTAACGTCCCTGCGCCAGTCTTCTCCGCCGCCCAAAGAACTGGAAGAGGAGCTTACCGTGGCATTGGCAGAACGAAACCGCCTGAATCACTCCTTCTACAGGGAGCACAACTTCCGTCGCAACAGTGATGAAGGTCGCATCGTGATGCTGGCGGACCTTGAGGTCATTCACCAGCGAAT
>VIKI01000309.1 GCA_008080595.1 Comamonadaceae bacterium | reverse complement strand
AATTCGTCAAAATCCACCGGCTTGCTGATGTAGCTGTTGACACCAAGCTGGTAGCTGGCGATCACATCCCGGCCTTCCTTGGACGAGGTCAACACCGCCACCGGAATGTTCTTGGTGCGGTCATCGGCCTTGATGCGGCGCAGCACCTCCAGTCCGTCTACCTTGGGCAGGCGCAAGTCAAGCAGCACCACTTTCGGGGTGTTCTCGATCTGCCGGTTGGCATAGGCCCCGGTGGCGAAGAAAAAGTCCAATGCCTCAGCCCCATCCTTGACCCACACCAGGTTGTTGGCCAGGCCGCGTTCTTTCAGTGCCAGCGTTGCCAGCTCGGCATCGGTGGGGTTGTCTTCCACCAGCAAAATTTCGACGCTTTCAATCGGGCTTGTCATGACTTTTTCTCCTGAATCGGCAATGAAAAATAAAACGTGGCACCCACATCCACCGTGCCCTGTGCCCAGACCCGGCCACCATGCCGGGTGATGATGCGTTTCACAATGGCCAGGCCAATGCCCGTGCCCTCGAACTCGGCCACACCATGCAAGCGCTGGAACACGCCAAACAGCTTGTCGGCATACTGCATGTCGAAACCCGCGCCGTTGTCCTGGATGCTGTAAATGGCTTCTGCGCCTTCGATGTGCCCTTGTACCTCAATCTGTGCTGGCGTTTTGTTCCGACTGAACTTGATGGCATTGCCCAGCAGATTGACCCAGACCTGGTGCAGCATGGAGGGGTCGCCATGGCAAAGTGGCAGGGCCTGGATGTTGATGCTGAGTTCACGGTCGGCCAAGTTGGGGCTCAATTCCTCGAACACGGCGTGTGCCATGGCCTGCATGTCGATGTCGGCGCAGGACATCCCCAGCCGCCCCATGCGCGAGAACGCCAGGATATCGTCGATCAGCTGGCTCATTTTTTTGGTGTTGTCCCGCACCACATTCAGATACCGCCGACCTTCGTCGTCGAGCTTGTCGGCATAACGCTTGAGCACCTGCTGTGAGAAACCGTCAATGGCCCGCAGCGGCACACGCAGATCGTGCGAGACCGAGTAGGCGAAGCCCTCAAGCTCCTTGTTCGCACTCTCCAGTTGGGCGGTGCGCTCCTGCACCAATTCCTCCAGATGCTCGCGGTATTGCTGCAAGGCCTGTTGCGCCCGCACACGCTCGGTGATGTCGCGTGCCACGGTTGCCGCACCAATGATGGTTCCGCTGGCATCGCTGATCGGGGAGATGGACAGCGATACCGAAATGAGGCTGCCATCCTTTCGTTGGCGCGTGGTCTCAAAGTGATCCACATGCTGTGCGTCCCTGATGGTTTGCAAAATGTTGGAAAGCTCGTCGAGATGCTGCGGCAGGATCAGGAGCGACATCGATTGCCCGATCATTTCGCTGGCGCTGTAGCCGTACATTTTTTCGGCCCCCTTGTTCCAGCTGGTGATGACACCCTCCAAGTCTTTGCCGGTGATGGCATCATCCGACGACTCCACAATGGCCGCCAGATAGCGGATTTTTTCCTCCGCACGCTTGCGCTCGGTGATGTCGCGCGCTGCAGCAAACACCCCCACCACCTCACCCTTTTCGTCGCGGTACACGCTGGCGTTGTACAACACATCCATCACCGAGGCTGACACATGCCGCAGTGTCAGCGGGTAGTTGCTGACCCGGCCCTCACGCAATACCTGTTGATACCCGGCTCTGGCCTTGTCGGGTTCGGTGAAGTAATCAGAAAAATCGGTACCGATCAGTTCACTGCGGCTCTTGCCGGTGGCCTGCTCGGTGGCGAGGTTGACATCGGTGATTTTTCCATGGGGACTGATGGTGACCAGCGGGTCCGGGCTGGCCTCGATCAGGCTGCGCGCATACTGTGCTGCATCATTCGGGGTTTCAAGTTCATTCAATGGCCGCATGATTCACGCCCCTCTTGAAGGACACGCAGACACCAGGCAGCTTGATGCCCATAGGCGCAAACGCCATGCCCAAGCATGCGTTGTGCGTTGGGGCCCTCTGCAGGATATGACCATAGAACCTCCCTTGTCTATTGCTGACGATCTCATTGTCGTGATGAGCAATTGGATACCGCAATAGAAAAGAGGTCAAGACCCAGCCGCAGGTGGCGCGACGAAGTTTGCAGCCTGCGGCCTGGGTGATTCACCGGCTCACTCTAAAGACAATTTAGCAATAACAAAACAATAATTCAGTCGTTTACATTCTAACGACACCCCCTCAGAATTCACCTCATTGCACCGACGCAATGAATTTTGAGGACATCCCATGACAACAAACCGCCGCCTTTTTAACCTTGCCGCCGCTGCCGTTTTGACTGCCGCCGCCTTCACCAGCAGTGCCCAGCAAGCGGTGACGCTGCTCAACGTGTCTTACGACCCCACCCGCGAACTCTATGCCGAGTTCAATGCTTCGTTTGCCAAACACTGGAAAGCCAAGACCGGGCAAGACGTAACCATCAAACAAAGCCATGGTGGCTCAGGCAAACAAGCCCGCGCTGTCATTGATGGGCTGGATGCCGATGTGGTGACACTGGCACTGGCCGGTGATATTGATGCCATCCACAAAAACGGTGGCTGGATTCCGGCTGACTGGCAAAAGCGCCTGCCGCACAACGCCTCGCCCTACACCTCCACCATCGTGCTGGTCACGCGCCAGGGCAACCCCAAGGCTATCCGCGATTGGGACGACCTGATCAAACCCGGCATCAGCGTCATCACCCCCAACCCCAAAACCTCGGGTGGCGCACGCTGGAACTACCTGGCCGCCTGGGAATTTGCCAAACGCAAACTGGGCAGCGAGGCCAAGGCCAAAGACTTTGTGCAGGCGCTCTATAAGAACGTGCCGGTGCTTGACAGCGGCGCGCGTGGCTCCTCCATCACCTTTGCCCAGCGCAACCAGGGCGACGTGTTCATCAGCTGGGAAAACGAAGCCCACCTGCTGGAGAAAGAATTTGGTGGCAAGGTCGATATCGTTTACCCCTCCTTGAGCATCCTGGCCGAACCGCCGGTGACCGTGGTCGATAAAAACGTGGACAAAAAAGGCACCCGTGCTGTCGCCACGGCCTACCTGGAATACCTCTACACCGACGAAGGCCAGGACATTGCGGGCAAAAACTTTTCACCATCGACGAAGCCTTTGGCGGCTGGACCAAAGCGGCCAAAGACCATTTTGCCGACGGTGCGACCTTTGACCAGATTTACAGCAAAAAGTAATTTCCAAAACCCGAATGGCATGGGTAGGAGCGGTGGAAACCGCGATTCGCGCCTGACGACGCTCCTACCAAGCCCGAATCAGCGCAATCCACGTGTGACCCACAGACCCGTACAGGAGTAAACCCATGAGTGTTCTATTGATTGCCGGAAGCCCCTCAGAGCGCTCCCGCTCAGCCGCTTTGCTCGATGCCGTGGCCCAGCGCCTGGAGTTTCGCGGGGTACAGGTAGAGCGCCTGCAGATTCGTGACCTGTCACCGCAAGCGCTGATCCTGGCCGACTTTGGTCACCCCAGCATCAGCCACGCCCTGGGCCGCGTGGCAAAGGCCAGCGTGGTGGTTGTCGCCACACCGGTTTACAAGGCCGCCTACAGTGGCGTGCTGAAGGTGTTTCTGGATTTGCTGCCGCAAACCGCGCTGCAAGGCAAAACCGTGTTGCCCCTGGCCACCGGTGGCAGCCCACACCACATGCTGGCACTGGACTACGCCTTGCGCCCGGTGCTGCAGTCGCTGGCTGCGAAACACATCCTGCCAGGTATCTACGCCACCGACTCGCAAGTGGCCGTGTCGCCAGAAGGCGCCTACGAGGTCAATGCCGACATTGGCCAGCGGCTGGACGATGCCGTCA
>VIKI01000104.1:26766-32039 GCA_008080595.1 Comamonadaceae bacterium | reverse complement strand
GCAGCGTGTTGCCGCAGGAAAACGAGGCGATTGCCCTGGCATTTTCTGAAGCCAATAAGGACTTTGTGCCGCTGGATGCGGGCGAGGTGCTGGCTGGGCTTAAAGTCGAGCACGCCGCTGACTTGTGCAGCGGCGGTGAGAATGGCCAGCGCTTTTTGCGCCTGTGGCCGCACCGCCACCAGACCGACGGTTTTTTTGCTGCCGTCTGGCAGCGCCAATAAAACAATTATTTTGAGAGAGACATAGAAATGACTTCGTTGTTGGATTGGGCCGCCAACGGCCTGCTGTCTTGGAGTGCTTGGCAAATCGTGCTGTTCACGCTGGGCGTGACCCACATCACCATGCTCAGTGTGACGATCTTTTTGCACCGGCATCAAGCCCACCGTGCGCTCGATCTGCACCCGCTGGCCGCGCACTTTTTCCGTTTCTGGCTGTGGTTGACCACCGGGCAGGTGACCAAGGAATGGGCTTCCATTCACCGCAAACACCACGCCAAGTGTGAGCAGCCCGAAGACCCGCACAGCCCGCACGTCTATGGCATCAAAACCGTGCTGCTGCAAGGCTACGAGCTGTACCGCAAGGAGGCCGGCAACAAGGAGACCATGGCGCGTTATGGTCACGGCACGCCCAACGACTGGGTTGAGCGCAACGTTTACACCCGCTTTTCGTTTGTTGGTGTGGCCTTGATGCTGGTGATTGACCTGGCGCTGTTTGGCGCGGCCGGTCTGGCCGTCTGGGCGGTGCAAATGGTCTGGACTCCGGTGATGGCCGCAGGCATTGTTAATGGCGCGGCGCACTACTGGGGTTACCGCAACTTTGAGGCCCCCGATGCCAGCACCAACATCTCGCCCTGGGGCATTCTGATTGCCGGTGAAGAGTTGCACAACAACCATCACACTTACCCCACTTCGGCCAAGCTGTCGGTCAAGCCCTACGAGTTTGACATTGGCTGGGTCTACATCAGCCTGCTGCAGCGCCTGGGGTTGGCCAAGGTCAAAAAGACCCCGCCACGGCTGGCGCTGGGGGCGGTGCGCCCGGTGGCCGATGAACAAACGCTGGAAGCGCTGATCCAGAACCGCTACGAGCTGATGGCTGGTTACGCCCGCGGCATGCGCCTGGCATTTAACCTGGAAGTGGCGGCCCTGAAAGCCCGTGCCGATGCAGCCGCCATAAAGGCTGGGCGCAGCTGGCTGCATCGTGATGCCGAGCTGGTACCCGCAGCCGTGGCTGCTCATCTGGCCGCGCTGCGTGCGGCTTCCCCGGTGCTCGACAAAATGGTGCAAATGCGCGAAGAGTTGCGCCAACTGTGGCTGAACCGCTCCCACACCCGCGAGCAACTGACCGCCGAGCTGCAAGCCTGGTGCCAACGCGCCGAAGCCAGTGGTATTGCGGCCCTGCAGGAGTTTTCGCTCAAGCTGCGTGCCGCACATGCCTGATTGACAAGGTTTTTAGGCCTGTAGCCCAGGTGGATACTGCGCAAGCAGCTATTAAATATGTAGCTTTTCTGGCTTGTAGGAGCGGCGGCAGCCGCGATCTGACACGATGAAACTCCTCCACACCTCCGACTGGCATCTGGGCCAGAGCCTGAACCAGTTCGAGCGCGGCTTTGAACACGCGCAATTCCTGGCCTGGCTGTTGGACACCCTGGAGGCCGAACAGGTCGATGCCTTGCTGATTGCCGGTGACGTGTTCGACAACACCAACCCCTCAGCCGCTTCGCAAAACCAGCTCTACCAGTTTTTGACCCAAGCGCGCCAGCGCGTGCCGCACTTGAGCATCGTGCTGACCGCGGGCAACCACGATTCGCCGGGTCGGTTGGAGGCTCCCGCGCCCTTCTTGTCGCTGCTGGATGCCCATGTGATCGGCCACGTGCCGCGCACCCCTGATGGCATCGACCTGGAGCGGCTGGTGCTGCCGCTGAAAGACCATACCGGCCAAGTCGCCGCCTGGTGCATCGCCATGCCGTTCTTGCGCCCCAGTGACGTGCCGCAGGTGGCAGAGGCCTCTGACCCTTACATGGCCGGCATGGCGGCGATTTACGCCCAGGCTTTTGAGCTGGCCTGTCAGAAGCGCAGCCCCGGCCAGGCCATCGTCGCCATGGGGCATTGCCACGTCACCGGCGGCCAGGTGTCGGAAGAGTCCGAACGGCGCATCGTGATTGGCGGCTCAGAGGCCTTGTCCGCCAGCGTGTTCGCTCCCGGCGTGGCCTATGTGGCGCTGGGTCATTTGCACCTGGCGCAAAAGCTGGGTGGTGATGCCACGCGGCGTTATTGCGGCAGCCCCTTGCCGATGTCGTTTTCTGAGGTGGACTACCCGCACCAGGTGGTGATCGTCGAGCTGGAAGGCGATGCCGTGACCAGTACGCGCGAGATTCGCATTCCCCGCAGTGTCGAGCTGCTGCGTGTGCCGAAACAAACCGCACCGCTGGCGCAGGTGCTGGCCGAACTCCAGGCACTCAGCCTGCCACCCGACTTGCGGCCTGCCCAGTGGCCGTTTTTGCTGGTGCGGGTGTGTTTGAGCGCCCCCGAGCCGGGTCTGCGTGCGCTGGTGGAAGCGGCGCTGGCCGACAAGCCGGTGCGCCTGGTGCGCATCGAGACCCGCAGCGCCAACTCAGGCAATGTTGAGGCCGCAGCGCTGGTGTCGGTCGATGAACTCAGCAACCTGGCACCGGCAGGCTTTTTTGAGCGCCTGTACCAGCATCGCTTTGGCGAAGCCCCGCCGCCGGAGTTGATGGCAGCGTTCACCGAGCTGGCCAACCTGGCCCCGGAAGGCGGACAGCCATGAAAATCCTCGCCATTCGCGGTAAAAACCTGGCCTCACTCGCCGCTGAATTTGCCATCGACTTCCAAAGCGAACCACTGGTCAGCGCCGGTCTGTACGCGATTTGTGGCCCCACTGGTTCAGGCAAAAGCACGCTGCTGGATGCCCTATGCCTGGCCTTGTACGAGCGCACACCGCGCCTGAGTCGGGTCGGGCGCGGTGGTGACATTCCTGACGTGGGCGACAACGACATCGCCCCGTCTGACCCGCGCACCCTGCTGCGCCGGGGCGCGGCCGAAGGTTTTGCCGAGGTCGATTTTGTGGGTAGTGATGGCGTAGCCTACCGCGCCCGCTGGTCGGTGCGCCGCTCGCGCAGCAAGATCGATGGCAAGTTGCAGCAAAGCGAAGTCTCGCTGCTGCGCCTGGTGGATGCGCAACCGCTGGGTGACCACCGCAAGTCGGAAACCCTGAAACGCATCGAGGCCTGCGTCGGCCTGAACTTTGACCAGTTCACTCGCGCCGTATTGCTGGCGCAAAACGACTTCGCGGCATTCTTGAAAGCCTCGGACGACGAACGCGCCGAGCTGCTGCAAACCCTGACCGGCACCGGCACCTTTACCACGATTTCGATGCAGGCCTTTGCCCGCATGAAGGCTGAAAAAGAAGCGCTGGAGCGCCTGCAAGCCCAGCTCAAAGACCAGCAGCCGCTGTCCCCAGAGATCCGCGCCGACAAGCAAAACCAGCTTCAGCAGCATGCCACGCAGGCCAGCGAGCTGGCGCAGCAAAAAGCCGTGCTAGAAGCCCACCTGCGCTGGTTTCAGCAATGGGATCGCCTGCAAGTCGCACAACTGGAGGCGCGCCAGAAACTGGAACAGGCCCAGGTCGAGCAAGTGGCCGCCGCACCGCGCTACGCCCAGTTGGCTCAGTTGGAGCAGGTGCAGGCGGCGCGGCCTCTGTGCGCCGAGGTGACGCGCTTGACGCAGGCGCTGACCCACGCAGAATCCGCTGAACTGGCCGCCCGCGCCGATTGGGAGAAGGCCCAGCGCGAAGTCGGCACCCATCAGGACAACCATGCGCAAGTCCTCGGCCAGCTGAGCACGGCCGAGGCGGCCCGGCTCCAGGCGCAACCGGCCATCGACCAGGCCCGTGTGCTGGATGCCAGCATCGCTACCCTGACCCCACAATGGCAGGCCGCCACATTGGCCCAGAATGAAGCACAAAAACACCTTCTAGCGCAGGAGCAACGTGCGCAAGAGGCTATAAAAAACATAGCTTTAGCTGAGCATGATCTGACCACCACGCAAGACTGGCTGGCAGCACACGCCACGTTGCGCCCGCTGGCCGAAGGCTGGCAGCGCTGGGAGGCGCTGTTTGCCCAGGCGCAGCAGGGGTTAAACGCGCACCACCAGACCGAGACCGGGCTGGCGCTGCTCAAGCAAAAGACGGCGGCCCATGCGCAGGCCAGCGTCACAGCGCAAGCCGCGTTGGCCCATGCCACCGAGGCCGCCCAAGCCGCCAGCGAAAAACTCAACACACTGATCCAGGCCTGCGCGGCGGTCGATGCCGAACAGCTGGCGCAAGACAAACAAAGGCTGGAAGTGCGCCGTGAGCAAGTGCACAGCGCCGCCCAGCTGTGGCAGCGCCATGCCGAGCTTTCTCGTCAGCAGGACAAACTTCACGCCCAGCAACAGGCCCACCGGCAGGAATTGCAGAGCAGCCAACAAGCGCTGGACGACGGTTCTCCCAAGCGCCCGTTGTTGGAGGCCGAGTTGTCTTCAGCCGAACAGGCCTTGCATCTGGCGCAACTGGCGGCCAGTCAAAACGCCGAAACCCTGCGGGCCAGCCTGCAAGACGGGCAAGCCTGCCCGGTGTGTGGTGCAGCGGAACACCCCTACGCCAGCCACGCGCCAGTGGCCGATGCCCTGCTGAAAAGCCTGCAAGACCACGTCAAGACCAAACAAGCGGCTTTGCGTGCGCTGCTGGATGTGCTGGCTGCCGCGCAGGCCCGCCAGGCCAGCAGCCAAAAGCAACTGGAACAGCTGGGGCAGGAATTGGCGCAACTGGAAACAGATCGCTGGGGTTGGCAGGCGCAGTGGTCAGCTCACAGCTTGCAGGCCGATGTGGATGCATGGCCTGAGTCTGAGCGCAGCCCCTGGCTGGCGGCGCAGCAGGAGGCCATCCGAACCGCGCTGGATCACCTGAGCCAGCAGGAGGCCACCCACCGGGCGCAACTCAAGCAGCGGCAAGTCGCCCAGCAGGCGCTCAACCACGCCCAGCAAGGGCTGACACAGGCCAAGGAGTCCGTCACCAGTCTGGAGCTTGAACACCGCACCACGGCGCAAGCGATGCAGGCCGCCCAGCAGCAGCTTGGCGAACTGGCCGGGCAAATCACCGCCCTGCTGGAGCAGCTCAACGGCGGCTTTGACAACCCGCAGTGGCAGCCACGCTGGCGTGACGATGCGCCAGCGTTTGTGGCGCAATGCCACAGCGATGCCCAGGCCTGGCTGAGCCAG
>VIKI01000104.1:0-26734 GCA_008080595.1 Comamonadaceae bacterium | reverse complement strand
AGGCTGCCGCCAGCCAGAGCGCTTGTGAACTGGCGCGTCAACAGTTTCAGAGCCAGCAGGCGCACTGTGCCAGTGTGGCTGCTGAGTTGCAGGCTTATCGCGACCAACGCCATGCTTTGTGGGCGGGCCAGGCTTTGGCTGAGGTCGAAGCCGGGCTGAACGCTGCGCTGGAGGCTGCCAAGGCCGTCCTGCGGGTCAGTACAGAGGCGATGCACCAAGCGCAGGCACAGGCGACGCGGTCTCAGGAGGCGCTGCGCCAGAGCGGTCTGCAACTGGAGCAGCTGCGCGGCGCACAGGCCACGGCGCAGTCGCAGTTGGCGGCCTGGCTGGCAGACTTCAACGCGCAGCATCCGTCGCCAGACGGTGCGCCGGCATTGTCCGTGGCAGCGCTCCAGTCTTTGCATGAAATCAGCCCGCAGCGCTTGTTGGATGAGCGCAAGGCACTGCAACAATTAGAGCAATCGTTAACTTCTGCGCAGGCCGTGTTGGATCAGCAGCAGCGAACCCAGGCCGAACATGACGCAGCGAAACCGGGGCCAGAAGAGGTCGACGCGTTGCAGGTGAGCCTGACCCAGACCACGCAGGCGATGGACGCACTGACCGAGGCTGCATCGGCGCTGAAGATTGAGATCGCCCAGGACGATGAGCGCCTGACCAAGTCCGAATCTTTGCGTGCGGAGATCGAGCGGCAGACCGCCACGGCACGGGTCTGGGCGCAGTTGAGCGAGCTGATTGGTTCGGCCGATGGCAAGAAGTTTCGCAACTTTGCCCAGCAGCTCACGCTGGACATCTTGCTGGACTATGGCAACCGCCAGCTGCAAAGCCTGACGCGCCGCTACCGGTTGCAGCGCATCAAGGACAGCCTGGGCCTGCTGGTGGTGGATCAGGATATGGGTGACGAGGTGCGCTCGGTGCATTCGCTCTCGGGCGGCGAGTCGTTTCTGGTCTCGCTGGCGCTGGCGCTGGGGCTGGCTTCCTTGTCATCGCACCGGGTGCGGGTCGAGTCGCTGTTCATTGACGAAGGTTTTGGCAGCCTGGATGCCGAGTCGCTGCGGGTGGCGATGGACGCGCTGGACAACTTGCAGGCGCAGGGTCGCAAGGTTGGGGTGATCTCCCACGTGGCCGAGATGACCGAGCGCATTGGCACCCGGGTTCAGGTGCTGAGGCAAGCGGGTGGGGTGAGCCGGGTGCTGGTGGCGTGACAAACAAAAAAGCCCGCAGCGAGCGGGCTTTTTGTCAGGATGAGGGCTGAATTACTTCAGCTTCATTTCCTTGTAATCCACGTGCTTGCGAGCTTTGGGATCAAATTTCTTGATCAACATTTTCTCGGGAGTGGTTTTCTTGTTTTTGCTGGTGGTGTAGAAGTGGCCAGTGCCAGCTGTCGATTCCAGCTTGATTTTTTCGCGTCCGCCTTTGGTTGCCATGATGATTCCTTAATGAATTAGGCTTGACCACGTGCACGCAGGTCTGCGAGCACAGCATCGATGCCGTTTTTGTCGATCAAACGCAGACCGGCGTTAGAGATGCGCAGACGCACCCAGCGATTTTCAGACTCCACCCAGAAGCGGCGGTATTGCAGATTCGGCAGAAACCGACGTTTGGTTTTGTTGTTGGCGTGGGAAACATTGTTCCCTACCATCGGGCCTTTGCCCGTGACTTCACATACGCGTGCCATGTGGACACTCCGATATTTAAAACGGCCCCGACTGATGCCGGATGCCTCACCTCGCCAAGAAAAAAGGGTGGCGGTAACCCCATTGATGCCCATACCCTCACGGGCAAAGCAGCAAAGCCCAGCATTATAGCCCGCACTGCTTTAAAAGTTTCATGGTTTGCAAGGCTGTTGTAATCACCGATGCTCTAGACTCCTTACCGCGCCTAAAATCGTCACTTTGATCCCGGTGGATATTTCAACCTATGGCTACAGCCTCCAAACACAGTCCAGCACCCGCAAGTTACGAGGCCGCATTGCAAGAACTGGAACAACTGGTCGCCAGACTGGAGTCTGGAGATATGCCTCTGGAGCAATTGCTCACTCAATATCAGCGTGGTGCAACATTATTGACGTTTTGCCGTGATCGCCTGGAAGCGGTTGAAAATCAAGTGAAAGTGCTCGATGGCAGCACACTTAAAACATGGACACCCGAGTAACTCCTCTTATGCCGTTGGATCTGAAGTCCTGGATTGCCCACCAGTTGGAGCGGGTTGAACGCGCTTTGGATCAGTGGGTCAGCGTGGATGCCAGTGCCGACCTGGAGCACCATGCCCCGGTTGACCTGATGGCCGCCATGCGTTATGCCGTTCTTGACGGTGGCAAACGCCTGCGCCCGTTGCTTGTGCTGGCGGCCTGTGAGGCGGTCAACAGCGGCTTGAAACATGACTATTTGCCCATCGAAGAGTGTGACGATGAGCTGGCCCGTCGGGGGGCGATTGGCGCAGTCACTGCAGCACGTGCCTCAGATGAAGCCGCCTTGCGTGCAGCCTGTGCCGTGGAGCTGATTCATGCGTATTCATTGGTTCACGATGACATGCCGTGTATGGACAACGACGTGTTGCGGCGTGGCAAACCCACGGTGCATGTGCAGTTTGGCCAGGCCAGCGCCTTGCTGGCAGGCGACGCTTTGCAAGCCTTGGCGTTTGAGTTGCTCACGCCGGAGCGCTCAGTCATTGAACCCGTCAAACAAGCCAGGTTATGCCGTTTGCTGGCGCGTGCTGCGGGTTGCGCCGGCATGGCGGGGGGGCAAGCGATTGATCTCGCCAGTGTCGGCCTGCAGTTGACGGAAGAGCAATTGCGCGAAATGCACCGACTGAAAACCGGTGCATTGTTGCAGGCCAGCGTCATGATGGGGGCCGCCTGTGCTGAGGCTGTGCCTTTGGCCCATGCGGCATTACATCGCTATGGGGCTGCCATAGGTCTTGCTTTCCAGGTGGTGGACGATATTCTGGATGTCACGGCAGACTCCTGCACATTGGGCAAAACAGCTGGCAAAGATGCTGAGCAAGACAAACCCACCTATGTGTCATTGATGGGGCTGGACGCTGCCCGTGCGTATGCTCAATCGCTGCACGCCCAAGCGTTGCAGGCGCTGGCAGACACCGGCTTGGTGGACACACGTATCTTGCAGGGGTTGGCTGACATGGTGGTGCAGCGATCAAACTGACAGAAGATGTAAAATAATCAGTAAAAATGGCTGTGGCGCTTGAAATTAAAGCGTAAGAAGCTATTAAAAATAGAGCATATGTTGACCCATACCCCGTACTCCCTGCTGCAGTCGATCCATTCCCCGGTTGATCTGCGGCAATTGCAACGCGCACAACTTGGCGGTCTGGCCACCGAATTGCGTGCCTATCTGCTTGAAAGTGTGGCCAAAACGGGCGGGCATTTGAGCTCCAACCTGGGTACGGTGGAGTTGACCGTGGCGCTGCACTATGTGTTCAACACCCCGCATGACCGGGTGGTGTGGGACGTGGGCCATCAAACCTACCCCCACAAAATCCTCACCGGACGGCGTGAGCGCATGTCCACTTTACGCCAGCTGGGTGGTTTGAGTGGTTTTCCGCAGCGTGTTGAAAGTGAATTTGATGCTTTTGGCACCGCCCATTCCAGCACCTCCATTTCTGCCGCGTTGGGCATGGCACTGGCCAGTCGCCTCCAAGGTGAAGAGCGCCATGCGATTGCCGTGATTGGTGATGGGGCCATGACGGCTGGCATGGCCTTTGAGGCCATGAACAACGCCGGGGTGTCTGATTGCAACTTGTTGGTGGTTTTGAATGACAACGACATGTCGATCAGCCCGCCGGTTGGGGCCTTGAACCGCTATCTGGCCAAGCTGATGAGTGGCCAGTTTTACGCCGCTGCCAAAAATGCGGGCAAAACCGTGCTCAAAGGTGCGCCACCCTTGTTTGAGCTGGCGCGCCGCTTTGAAGAATCTGCCAAGGGTATGGTCAAACCGATCACCCTGTTTGAAAAATTTGGCTTCAACTATGTCGGCCCGATTGATGGCCATGACGTGGACACCCTGGTGACGGTGCTGGAGAACATCAAGCTCCTGAAAGGCCCGCAATTCTTGCATGTGGTCACCAAAAAAGGCCAGGGCTACAAGCTGGCCGAAGCTGACCCGGTGGCCTACCACGGCCCCGGCAAGTTTGATCCGGCCGTGGGCTTGCAACAAAGTGCCACAACGAATAAACCGACCTTCACCCAGGTGTTTGGCGATTGGCTTTGTGACATGGCGGCAGCGGATGACCGCCTGGTGGCCATCACCCCGGCCATGCGTGAAGGCTCAGGCATGGTGGAGTTCGAAAAGCGCTTTCCCACCCGCTTTTTTGATGTGGGCATTGCCGAGCAGCATGCCGTGACCTTTGCCGCCGGTCTGGCCTGCGAAGGCCTGAAACCGGTGGTGGCGATTTACTCCACCTTTTTGCAGCGCGGCTATGACCAGTTGATCCACGACGTGGCCATCCAAAACCTGCCGGTGGTGTTTGCGCTGGATCGAGCCGGTCTGGTGGGGGCTGATGGTGCCACCCATGCCGGGGCCTATGACATCTCATTTTTGCGTTGTATTCCGAACATCAGTGTGGCGTGCCCGGCCGATGAAAACGAATGCCGCCAGTTGCTCAGCACGGCCTATGCGCAAAACACACCGGTGGCGGTGCGTTATCCACGCGGCACGGGGGCCGGTGTTGTCCCGACCTGTACGCTGGATGCCTTGCCCTTTGGCAAAGGTGAAATTCGCCGAACCGGCAAACACGTGGCGATTCTGGTTTTTGGCACTTTGCTGCAGGCCGCGCTGCAAGTGGCTGAAAAGCTCGATGTCACCGTGGTCAACATGCGCTGGGCCAAACCCTTGGATGAAGATTTGCTGCGTCAGGTGGCCGCCAGCCATGAGGCCCTGGTGACGCTTGAGGAAGGTTGCGTCATGGGCGGGGCCGGCAGCGCCGTACTCGAAGCTTTGGCCCATGCGGGTTTGGCCAAGCCGGTGTTGCAACTGGGTTTGCCCGATGTTTTTATTGAACACGGCGACCCCGCCAAATTACTGGCCATGCAAGGGCTTGATGCGTCTGGGATTGAAGCCTCGGTCAAAGCCCGCTTTGAAATTTTTTTCAATGCCCATTGAAAAAGTGTGGTCTCGCGCAAGGGAAAACCCGATGCGGGCAGCCAAACCCACTTCATAGAATACAAGGTGTTTCATTTCAGCCTTCGGCACACCTTCCGTGTGTTGAGCAACTCATTTCACAACAGGAGTAAATCAATGGATCGTCGTTCCGTCATCAAAAACGCTGGTATCGCTGGCGTATTGGCTGCGGGTGCTGCACCCGTGGTGCAGGCCCAAGGTGCTGCTATTCGCTGGCGCTTGGCCTCAAGCTTCCCCAAGTCCTTGGACACCATTTTTGGCGCAGCGGAAACCTTTGCCAAAAAAGTCGGTGAAATGAGCGGTGGCAAGTTCACCATCTCTGTGCATGCTGGTGGCGAGTTGATGCCCGCACTGGGTGTGGTGGATGGTGTTCAGAACGGCACGGTGGAATGTGTTCACACCGCCCCCTACTACTTCCACGGCAAGGACGAAACCTTTGCCTTGGGTTGCGCCATTCCCTTCGGCCTGAACAGCCGCCAGATGACCGCCTGGATGTACGAGGGCAACGGCGGCAAGCTGATGCGCGAGTTCTATGCCAAGTTCAGCATTGTCAACTTTCCCATGGGCAACACCGGTGCCCAAATGGGTGGCTGGTACCGCAAAGAGATCAAGTCCGCAGCCGATCTCAAGGGTTTGAAAATGCGCATCGGCGGCTTTGCTGGCCGGGTGACTGAGCGTATGGGCGTGGTGTCGCAAAACATTGCGGGCGGTGAAATTTACCAGGCACTGGAAAAAGGCACGATTGACGCGGCTGAATGGGTCGGTCCTTATGACGATCAGAAGCTGGGCTTCAACAAAGTGGCTCCGTTCTACTACTACCCAGGCTGGTGGGAAGGCGGCCCACAGCTGGATTTGTTCGTCAACCAAAAGGCCTACGATGCGCTGAGCCCTGAGTACAAGGCCATTGTCGAAGCGGCTGCCGCATTTGCCCATACTGAAATGCAGGCCAAGTACGATGCCAAGAACCCCACTGCGCTCAAGCAGTTGGTGGGCAACAAGACCAAGGTCTTGCCTTTCCCTAAAGACATCCTGGATCTGGCGTTCAAGCATTCCATGGACTTGTACAAAGAAGTCAGTGAGAAGAACCCCAACTTCAAAAAGGTGTACGACGACTACTCTGCCTTCCGCCGTGACCAGAACCTGTGGTTCCGCTTCACCGAAGCCAAGTTTGACAGCTTCATGCAGGCGCAAAAACTGTAATCAGTTATTGCGTTGACCCAATAGGCCTCGGAAACGAGGCCTATTTTTTTTGGGTTTCAACCATCGGTGAGACAAACAAAAAAGCCACGGGAATACCGTGGCTTTTTTCATGAACTTGCACCTTGTGGTGCAAGGCTTCTTGGGACAATTATTTGGTTTGTTTTTCCATGGATTCCTGCATAGCTTTCATGGGGTCTGCGTCACTTTGAGAGGGATCAGAAGGTACGGACAACCCATCTGCAGTGGCAGAGGCCGCATCAGCTGCGGGTTCGGCCTGCACTTCCAGAACCACTTTGTCCAGGTCAATTTTCTCGGTTTTGTCCAGGCCACTTGACACAATGCCGGGGAAGGCAATGATCAAGCCGACCATGATAATTTGGATGATCACAAAGGGAATCGCCCCCCAGTAAATCTGCATTGTGGTCACGGGCTGAATCAGTTTCTTGGTCAACTTGTCGGTGTACTCGCGTGCCGGAGCCACACTGCGCAGGAAGAACAAGGCAAAACCAAACGGCGGGTGCATGAACGAGGTTTGCATGTTCACGCCCAGCAACACGCCAAACCAGATCAGGTCAATGCCCATTTTTTCGGCCACGGGGGCCAGCAAGGGCACCACAATGAATGACAGCTCAAAGAAGTCCAGGAAGAACGCCAGGAAAAAAATCAGCGCGTTTACCACGATCAAAAAGCCGAGCTGACCACCGGGTACTGACATCAGCAGATGTTCCACCCACTTGGAGCCATCGACCCCCTGGAAGACCAGGCTGAAAACCGTGGAACCCATCAAGATGAACACCACAAAGCTCGACAGCTTGGCGGTTGAGGTTAAGGCTTGTTTCAGCAAGGACATGCTCAGGCGGCCACGGCTCATGGCCATGATGAACGCACCCACTGCCCCCATGGCACCGCCTTCGGTCGGTGTAGCCACACCCAAAAAGATCGTGCCCAGCACCAGGAAGATCAGCAGCAGCGGGGGGATCAGCACAAAGGTGACCCGTTCTGCCATGCGTGACAGCAAACCCAGGCGAGTGACCTTGTTGGCCAGTGCCATCACAAAGGCCAGCGTGACACCGGCACACAGTGACACCACAATGGTTTCATCGGTGGCAACGGTCAACACCTCTTCGCCTTTGAACCAGCTCACCACGCCAGCGTAGTGTTGGCCAAAATACACGGAAACGGCAGTGGTGATGGCGGTCAAAACGCCCAGGGAACGCAGGCCACTGGTGCCATCGTCTTCTTTGATGGTACGGGCCTCAGCGGGCAAGGCCGGCACCCAGGATGGACGAATGAAGGTCAGCAGCACGATGTAGCCAAAATACAGGCCAGTCAAGGCAAAACCCGGAATGAAAGCCCCTTTGTACATTTCACCCACACTGCGGCCTAACTGGTCGGCCAGAATGATCAGCACCAGGGAAGGCGGAATGATTTGTGCCAGCGTACCGGATGCTGCAATCACGCCCGAGGCCACCCGTCGGTCATAGCCGTAGCGCAGCATGATGGGCAGCGAAATCAGCCCCATGGAGATCACCGAAGCAGCAACCACACCGGTGGTGGCCGCCAGCAACGCGCCGACAAAAATCACCGCAAAGGCCAAGCCGCCACGCAGTGGACCAAACAATTGCCCAATGGTGTCGAGCAAATCTTCGGCCATGCCACTGCGCTCAAGAATCAAGCCCATCAGCGTGAAGAACGGAATGGCCAGCAACGTGTCGTTTTGCATGATGCCAAAAATACGCAATGGCAAGGCCTGGAGCAAAGATTCAGGCAAGATACCCAGTTCAATACCGACAAAGCCAAAGAACAGACCACAGGCCCCCAGGCTGAATGCCACCGGGAAACCTAGCAATAAAAAAACAATCAGCCCACCAAACATGATGGGGGCGATATTGGCAGTTAAAAATTCCATTTATGTCTCCAGGATCAAGCCGCGTGGGCTTTGGCGGCTTTTTCTTCAGCCAATTTGGCAATGGCCTCGGCCAGCTCTTCCTCAGCCGTTTTGGCTAACACTTTTTCGGTGGGGTCTTCGATCAACCCCATCAAAAAAGCCACTCGTTTGATCAGTTCTGAGGTTCCCTGCAAAAACAGCAGACCAAAGCCCAGCGGCATCAAGGCGTATACCGGCCAGCGAATCAGGCCACCGGCGTTGGCAGACACTTCGCCTGAATAAAAGCCCTTGAGAAAAAACGGCACACTGAACCAGATGATGGCGGCACAAAATGGCAGCAAAAAGAAGGTAAAACCAAACACATCCACCCAGGTCTGGGTGCGTTTGTACAGGCGGCTGTAAACCACGTCGATCTTGACATGTTCGCCATTGAGCAGCGTGTAGGCCGCGCACAGCAAAAAGGTGGCGGCAAACAAATACCACTGAATTTCAAGGAAGGCGTTAGAGCCTACATTGAAGGCCTTGCGCACGACGGCGTTCACGGCACTGATGACGGTGGAGGCCAGAATCAGCCAGATCACGTATTTGCCAACAAAGCGGTTAAGCCCGTCAACGCCATTTGAAAATTTTAAAAGTGCCTGCATGGTGTCTCCATTGTTTAAAGTTGTTGCAATGCGGCCACGGTAGTGGCGTGATGCAATGATTCGGCCAGCGCAGTTTAGCGGTTGGCCGTGAGTGAATACTTGAAGAATTTTAGGGGCAGGCTGAAATAATTTGTGCAAGCGGGTAATCGGCGGATTGCCATCGGCCGACAACTTGCCAAGTCTTTATTTGGGTGAAAAACTCCACCAGGGCAAGACTTTGCGCATCGACAGGACTTCGCCACTTTGTTCGCTGGCGTAACCGGCAATTTTGTTCAGGCAGGCTTGCCAATCCGGGGTTTGCAGGAGTTGGCGCAATTGCTGCACTTCGGGCTGCTCCAGCGCAGACTTCAGGCACACCAGGTGATAGCGCTCATCAGCCAGCGGGACAAAACCCAGACCGGCCTGTTGTGCGGCTGCGGCAATGCCCAAGCCTGCATCACATTGGCCCGAGGCCACTGCCTGTGCAATGGCGGCATGTGAGGGTTCAACCCGCTCCACCCCCGCCAGGGCGGCTGCGCTCAGGCCCGCCTGATCCAGCGATCAAGCCCTGGGTGCGCCGGGCAAAACCAATGATCTTGTGGAGTCCGGGCTGCAGCAGTGGTTTGTAAGTGCGTTCACTGCGGGTTTTGCGGCTGCTGTTTTCCAGTGTATGAAAGCCTGCCATGATGCAGCGGCCTTCATTCAGAGCCCGGATGGCATCGACACTGCCGGTAAAACGCACATCCAGATGCAGGCGACTGGTCTCTTCGGAGCCCAGCAAGGCGACCTCGCGCAGGGCTGAAATCGCCTCGTCGTGGCTGGCGTAGAGCGTCAGCACATGAACCCGGTCATCAAAAGCCTGGGCAAAACTGCGTTCCAACTCGCTGCGCAGGGCTTCAATTTGCGGGGCTAAGCGCGCTTGCGCCTGGCGCTCGGCCCACATCAGCTTGGCGGCAAAGTGGGTCAAGCGGGCGGACTGGCCTTTCTCCCACACCAGCAGCTCGTTGCCCAGTTCGTTTTCCCAGCGCTTGAGCTCACCCCAGACGTGGCGGTAACTCAAGCCCAGTGCCCTGGCTGCGCCTGAAATCGAGCCCTGGTTGCTGACAGCTTGCAGCAAATCAATCAAGGGATTACGTACCGAGGCCGGACTGGCATCGCGCGAGAGGGTGTAATGAAGTTGAAGCCTATGCACAGCAGTTCATATGGTCAGAAATTGAAACTGTCACTACGATACCTCAAACCCCAAAGTTCCCCGCTGCACCGATCAACCCCCTTTGTTTTTGCCCCCTTGACTTCTTTTACCGATAGCGCAAGCACTGCGTTACAACTCATTACCCACATGGATTCCGGCTTGTTGACCATTGTGGGGCGGTCTTTGTCTGTGAGCGCCACGGCCTGCCTGATCGCCTGTGCCCTGGGCCTGGTGCTGGGGGCTTGGCTGGGGGTGGCGCGTTTTGCCGGGCGCGGCGTGGTGCTGACGCTGCTCAACACTTTTTTAGCCGTACCCTCGGTGGTGGTGGGCTTGGTGATTTACCTGCTGTTGTCGCGCAGCGGGCCGTTGGGCTACTTGGGCTGGCTGTTCAGTTTCAAGGCCATGGTGATGGCGCAAGCCGTACTGGTGCTGCCCGTGGTCACCGCCCTGACCCGGCAGGCGGTAGAAGATGCCGAGGGGCTGCATGGTGAGCAACTTCAATCATTGGGGGCCAACCCGTTGATGCGCAGTTTGCTGCTGGCCTGGGACGAGCGTTATGCCTTGCTCACGGTGATGATTGTGGGCGGCAATATTGACGGCTTCACCCGGGTCATGACCACAGCCATTGCGCTGGAAACCAGCAAGGGTGATTTGCCACTGGCTTTGGGGCTTGGCTTGATTTTGTTGACCGTGGTGCTGCTGCTCAATGTGCTGATTGCCTTGCTGACGCGATGGCGCGAGCAGCATGAAAGTGGTGGGGTCTCCGCGCTGTCACTCGGAGTGTCGGTGTGAAGCCCGAAGCTTTTGTGGCCTGGCGAGTGGCCCAGCCCAGGACGGCCCCCTTGTTTGAACTGGCATCAGCCAGTGTGCACTTTGGCCCGCCAGCACGTGCTGTGCGGGCCTTGTCCGATGTCACGCTGCACATTCATCCGGGTGAGCGGGTGGCGCTGGTGGGGGCCAATGGCTGCGGCAAAAGCACCTTGCTGCGTTTGCTGCATGGCCTGGTTGAACCCACGGCGGGGCAGCGGCACAGCGTGCCGAACCAAGCGCAGGCCATGTTGTTTCAGAAGCCGCATTTGATGCGTCTGTCGGTGCAAACCAATATTGCACTCGGTTTGTGGCTGCGTAGCACGCCCTGGGGCACAGCCAAAGTGAAAGCTCTGGAGGCACTGGCGCGGGTTGGCCTGAGTGGCTTGGCGCTGCGCAGCGCCCGCAAACTCTCGGGCGGCCAGCAGCAACGTGTGGCCATGGCGCGGGCCTGGGCCTTGCAGCCTCAGGTGTTGCTGCTCGACGAGCCCACCGCCAGTCTGGACCCGCATGCCAAGCGTGAGGTGGAGGCTCTGATTGAAGAGTTTTCAAGTGGCCACGATGCCATGACGCTGGTGTTTGCCAGCCACAACCTCGGCCAGGTCAAGCGCCTGGCCAGCCGGGTGATTTACCTGGAGCAGGGCCGTGTGCTGGCCGATTTGCCTGTGAATGATTTTTTTAGCGGGCCGTTGCTGCAACAGCAGTACCCGGCGGCCCATCTGTTTGTCAAAGGAGAACTTGCATGAAAATGGTCCCATCTTTTAAGCTTTTTAAGCCTCTAGCGCTTATCCCCTATGCGCAAGCAGCTATTTTTTCTATAGCTGCAATAGGCATCACCCTGAACGCCCAGGCGCAGTCGATTGTGGTGGCCTCAACCACCTCCACCGAGCAATCGGGCCTGTTTTCGGTGTTGCTGCCTGAATTCAAAAAATCCAGCGGCATTGACGTGAAAGTGGTGGCTTTGGGCACCGGCCAATTTGCGGTCAAGCGCCTGGAAGTGATGTACAACGACTTTGTGCTGGTGGGGCCAGCCGCTGATCCGGTGAATGTCAAAGGCAATGACGTGGTGGAGGCTTTGAGAAAACTCGCAGCCGCCAATGGCCCGTTCATTTCACGCGGTGACAAAAGCGGCACCCATGCCGCCGAGTTGCGCTTCTGGAAAATGGCAGACCTTGCCGACAAGCCAGGCAGCGGCTACAAATCCTGCGGTTGCGGCATGGGCCCGGCACTCAACATGGCCGCCAGCACCAATGGCTATGCCCTGACGGATCGGGGCACTTGGCTCAGCTTTAAAAACCGGGGTGAGCTGAAAGTGCTGGTGGAGGGTGATAAACGCCTGTTCAACCAATACGGTGTGATGCTGGTCAACCCGGCCAAACACCCGCATGTCAAGGCGGCAGACGGGCAAAAGTTTGTTGATTGGGTGGTTTCACCCGCTGGGCAAGGCGTGATTGCCAGCTACAAAATTGGCGGCGAGCAGCTGTTTTTCCCGAACGCTGCCAAGTGAGGTCAAGCATGACCATGCACTTGAACACGCTGCTGCTGGGCTCGCTGGCGGTTGGTTTGGCTGCTTGTGCCAGCGGCGAGAAAGCCAGCTCAGAGGCAGCGATCAAGCCCGCTGCGACCACCGCACCGTTGGCCATTTCGGTTTATTCTGCTGGCAGCTTGCGCGGTGCCCTGACCACCATCGCCAAAGACCATGAAGCACGCACCGGTCAGAAAATTGCCCTGACCTTTGGGGCATCCGGTCTGCTGCGTGAGCGCATTGAGAAAGGCGAAGCTGCGCAGGTGTTTGCCTCAGCTGACAATGACCACCCGCAGCGCCTGATGCGCCAGGGTGGCTGGCAGCCGTCTACCGTGTTTGTGCGCAACACCTTGTGTGCTCTGACCAGCGACAAGCTCAATACCACCCCGGACACCTTGCTGACCACCTTGCTGCGCCCCGATGTGCGACTGGGTACCTCCACACCCAAGGCCGACCCTTCAGGTGACTACACCTGGACCATGTTTGAGAAGGCTGATGCGCTGCAAGCCGGTGCGTTTGCCACACTCAGCACCAAGGCGCACAAGCTGGTGGGTGCAGTGGATTCACCCCAACCGCCAGAGGGGCGGCTGGCCTATGCCTGGATCATGGACAAAGGTGATGTGGACGTGTTTCTGACCTACTGCACCAATGCCGTAGCGGCCCAAAAAGAAGTCCCGCGCCTGAAGGTGGTGCAGTTCCCGCCCGAGCTCAAAGTCGGCGCAGCCTATGGCATGACCGTGCGTCAGGGGGCATCCCCAGCCGCCAGCGCATTTGCCAAGGCCTTGCTGGCCCCCGAGGGTCAAGCGGGTGCCCGCCGTGGCCAGTTTGCCATTGCCGGTGGGGTTGATCACCGGGGTAACGTCAGGGGCTGCCATCACGCTGCCTGAGCCTTTCAACACCACCACACATTGAAACTTTTCCTGGAGCTGCCTGGCTGCCTCTAGCCGGTTGGCCTGGATCTGCTGCGCTGTACAGCCCAGCAGCCGCGCCGCCTCCAGTGGGTGAGGTGTCAGCACCGTGCGCAGTCCCCTGGTTGAACGCTGGGTCAAAAGGGTTTGAAACAGAGCGCTTTGGGAGATGGCATTCAGGGCATCGGCATCCAGTACCGCCTGCGCATCAGAGCGCAGTATCGGTTCCAGCATGGCCTGCACCGCGTCGCCACCGCCACAGCCGCATACCACCGTCATGTTGGGGGTGACCAGGCTGTTGACCGGTCTGAACATCAATTCAGGCCAGCTGCTGTCGACACTTTGGCTGCCGCCATCAAGCAAGCCCACCAGCACCCGGCCAGCCCCTGAGTGCAGCGCAGCGCTGGCGGCCAGCAGGGCCGCCCCCGTCATTCCGGGCGCACCACCGATGATGGCCACATCGCCGTAACTGCCTTTGTGGCTGGCATGGTTTCTGTTGGTTTTTGCAGGACGCGCACCCAGCTGGGCATCCGCAGGCACACCTGAATCTGTACCAACTCCTAAATCATCGAGCCAAACTGTGCCACTGACATCTCGGCCTTGCGCAGTGAACACACCCGGTTTCAGGCTGAGCAAACTCATGGTGTGGGTGGCCTTGACGTGTAAGTGGGTGCAGACACCGGTGTCTGCGCTCAAGCCAGACGGGAGGTCAATTGACAGTACCTGGGCTGACCCGGCATGGATTTGCGCGATCCACTGCGCCATTTCTCCAGCCGGTTCACGTGGATGGCTGCCAAGACCCAGCAGCGCATCGATCACCAGATCGGGCTTGTCGGGCACATGGGGACTCAGGGTGATGCCTGCACAACTGGCTCGTTGGTAAGCTGCAGCCGCGTCAGAAGGGGCCTGGTCGGGTTGACCCAGCCAGGTCACGATGGGAATCTTGCCCCATTGCTGCAGATGGATAGCCGCCTCAAGTCCGTCGCCACCATTGTTGCCGGGACCACAGGCGATCCAGATGCGCTGTGCATGCGGCGCGACTGCCAGCGCCAATTTGGCCACAGCCAGACCGGCACGCTGCATCAAGCTGTGGGGGGGTAAAACCGCTTGCCAGTGCGCTTCAATCTGCCGGGTGGCGGCCACACCATGCAGCGGATGACTTTGGCCCGGCTGGATGCGCAACACGGTTTAAAACTCGAATACTTCGCCTTCGCGAGCCAAGCGGTATTCCGGGTCGGTGGCTTCACGGGGGTGTTCTTGCAGCGCTTGAGCAAAGGCTTTTTCCAGTGCATCGTCACTGCGGGTGGGTTCGTGATGGGTGCAAAACAGGGTTTTGACTTTGGCTTGCCGGGCGTAGTTGATGCTGGTGTGAAAAGTGCCGTGACCCCAGCCTTTTTTGGACTGGTACTCGGCCGTGGTGTAGGAACTGTCGGCAATCAGCACATCGACTCCGGCCATGGCGCGCATGATGGTGGCGTTTTTTTCGTCAATGAAACTTTGGTATTCGGCGTAATCCGGGTCACTGGGTTCGTAAATATTGAGCGAGGGCTCGTGGTCTCCGGTGAAAAAGACCGACTTGCCATCGGCTTCGATGCGGTAGCCAAAATCCACCACCGGGTGGTTCATCAAACAAGGTGTGATGGTGGCTGAGCCAATCTGAATACTTTGCTCCGGGGCCAGGGTGACGTCAGCCTCGCGCACCGGAAAGTAGCTGTATTGCAACTGCACCGACATCACCTGCTCAATGCCTTTGCCCGACACCGGGTCAAACGCGCCATGCAAGCGTAGCGTGTTGCCGGGGATGAAATTGGGCACAAAAAAGGGCAGGCCCTGAATGTGATCCCAGTGCGAGTGGGTGATCAGCACATTGGCGGTGACAGGGAGTTCACTCAACAAGGACTGCGACAGCGGGAAGATGCCGGTACCGGCATCGATGATGATGAGTTCATTGCGGTCGGTGCGAATTTCAATACACGTGGTGTTGCCGCCATAACGCACGGTTGCCGGGCCGGGTGAGGCGATCGATCCACGCACGCCCCAGAACTTTATTTTCATGGCTGTACCTTAAATATTTGCAAACAACTTGGCCTCTTCAAAGGCGGCATTCAAATCACCCGCAGCAAGGATAACTTGATCGAGCGTGCCCCCCATGGCCTTGGCGACCAAAGGTGGCAATTCGTAGACACATGGGTTTCCAGCAAAACCGAAATCCAGCTTTTTGCTGATCTGATTGGCGGTATAGACACAGGCGAACAGCTCGGTGCCCAATGTGGCGGACTCATATTGATGCGCAATGGTTTCAATCAGGCTGGGTGCAAAGCGCCATTTTTTCACCAGCATGGCACCAATCACGGCGTGATCAGTCCCCAAGGTCTGCCGCAATGCCTCATGCAGCGAGGAGCCGCTGGCTGCGCACTGTGCCAAAGCCTGTTTGAATTCATTGGGCATGAACTGGGCACACACCACTTTGCCAAAGTCATGCAGCAGGCCAGCAATAAAACAATCCATCGGATCGGCATCATCCAGGCGCAGGGCCAGCTTTTTGGCAATCACCGCCGTGGACAGGGAATGCAGCAAATACTTGGCAATATCAAAATCAGCCGCGTTGTGCCTGGGCAGCATGCCAATGGCGGCAATGCTCAAGGCCAGGTTTTTGATGGTGTTGAAGCCCAAATACACCACCGCATGGTTGACCGAGGTGATTTGTTTGGGCAGGCTGTAATAGGCTGAATTCACCACCTTCAAAATCTTGACGGTGACCACCGGGTCTTTGTCAATGATCTGAACCAGATCCTTCGGGGTAGCATTCACATCGCGCGTGAGTTCCAGAATTTTCTCAACACTTTTGGGAAACGCAGGCATGCCGTCAACGGCATTGGCGAGTTTTTGTGAAAGTTCAGGTGACATGGGTGAATTGTCTGTCATGCAAACACGGGACGGGTCAGGGCTCCAACGCCTTATTGTTGCCTATATTGGCCGCTTAGCTTCAACCCGGCGCAAAGTTGGCACACGGCGGTGCTCAAGAGACCAGAAGCCGATGGGTGTGGGCGCGGCTTGCACGCTGGTCAAGTGTCAGCACTGCTTCGCAGCCATGTGCCTGCATGTGAGCGCCGATCAGGTGGTCTGCCCAATCGCCCCCTTGTTTTTCCCAGGCTTTGAAGGCAGTTAATAGCGTCGGCAAGGATTCGAATCTGAGCCCGGCAAAACCCAGTAGGCTGGCGATGGTGTGTTGGCATTGCTGGGTGGTATAGCCATACAGTCGCCCTAACACCCAAACCAACTCGCACAGAACGATGTGTGCAACCATACATTCCTGACCTCTGGTCAGCTCGGCATCAAGAGCTTCTTGCACACGCTGTGCCTGAACCGGATCGTCGTTGGTAATCAGTCTCACCAGCAGGTTGGTGTCAAGAGCCAGCATGGTTCGGTGGGTTGGTTTTACCGACCACAGCTTCTACAATAGCTTGGTTCATCTCTTCAATGGTGTGTGCCTTGTTGGGTTGGGGCAACAAGCCGCGCAAAGTGGCAAATGAGGCTTTATTGGCTTTGGTCACCACGATCTGCCCTTCTTGTGTGGGTGAAAAGGCAATTTTGTCACCAGGCTTAAGCTCAAGAAGCTTGCGCAGTTCGTTGGGCAGTGTGATTTGTGATTTGCTGGTTAAGGTGCTCAACATTGCTTTTCCTTACGAATTGGTAAGGCAGTGTAAGACTTTGAACTCTGATGCGTCAACCAGGTGTCCCTGTTTTCAAAAACAAATCCTGATCCGGTGCAAAGTTGGCATGCAGCGGCATCAGCGCACCACCCAGGGCCCGGGCATCGGGGCCGACCAGGCCGGCGATCACATTGGCACTCCACAGGCCTTCCCAGTTGTAGTGTTGCAGCGCAACCTGGGTGGCGGCGATCAGCTGGGCCAGCAGGGCGCGGCTGAATGAGCCATCGACCACCACCGCGTCAATGTCCAGAAAAGCTGTGCCACTGACCACGGTGTGGGCCAGGGCGTTGGCGGCGTTGTTGATCCAGCCCTGGGTTTCGGTGGCAAAGGGGGGCGTGAGTGCACGTTCGTCATACGCCGCGTGGGGGTCCAGGCCATGGACGCTGAAGCGTTGTTCCAGCTCCCAGAGCGAGGCCAGTCGGATCAACTGGTTGGGGGCGATGGTGGCCTGCACTGAGGGGTGGGCCAAGTTCATCGGCAGCGAGGCCACCGCCCCGGCATTGCCATGGACACCGCCGTGCAGGTGCGAATTGATGACCAGCCCGCCGCCGATAAAAGTGTCCACAAACAAATAGAGGAAATTTTTCAGATCACGGCCCCGGCCTTGCACCAGTTCGGCCACACAGGCGGCCGAGGTGTCTTTGGCAAAACTGACCGGCACATCACTCATGCTTTGAACCTGCGCCCGCAAATCGATCTGGTTCCAGGCCTCGGACTGCGCATCTGACAGGCCCAGCATCCGGTGCCAGCCCCCCAACTGAAAAGGGGCGGCTACACCCACGCCCACCAGCCGGTCACGCAAATCACCCAGCTCGTCATGCAGCGACTGCATGTGTTGCGCCATGGCCGGCAGCAGCGTGCTGGCATCGGGAAACACATAGTCCAGGCTGTGGCGCTGGCGTACCTGACCGGTAAAGTCCACCAGCAACCAGTCGGCGCTGCGGCGACCCACTTTGATGCCAATGGCAAACGCACCGTCCGGGTTCAGTGTCAACGGCACCGAGGGCTGGCCAATGCGGCCACGCACCCGCTCTTGTTTGAGGATCAGCCCGTCGTCTTCCAGCCGGGTGGTGATCAGGCCAATGGTTTGAGCGGTCAGCCCGGTCAGGCGGGCCAGATCGGCCTTGGGCAAACTGCCGTTCAGGCGAATCGCTTGCAGCACCACCCGTTCATTAAATTGGCGCATGCCCACATGGTTGGAGCCACGCGGGCGCAGCAGGGTTGGGGGTTCAACAGGAATGGCGTGGCGGGGTGGAGTCATGGGCGCAGATTTTCGCCGATGACCCCCTTGCGCAAAATAAAGTTGCCAAAAGGCTGTAACTCACCCGTGACGATATACGCATAGGCGGTGCGAGCCCGTTCATAAAAAGCATAGCGCTCTACGCCCTCTACATACTGGCCCTGGGCTAAAAATACCTCCAAATAAGCACAGATTTCGCGCTGCAGGGCAGAGCGATAAGCCTCGGGCTGGCCGCTGACTTCCATATAGGCGGCCGGGCAGGGCACATCTACCGCCAAAGGCAGCAAGGTGGTGATGGCCTCTACGGCAGCACGCATGCTGGCCCCAGGCAGGCGTATCACCGGTTTGCCTGCGGCAATGCGGTCAGCGGTGAAGTTGGCATCGGTCAGCACAATGGCATCGTCGTGGCCCATTTCCATCAGAATTTTGAGCAGCTCAGGGGTGAGCAGCGAAGGGATTCCTTTCAGCATGGCGGTCTTTCAGGCAAGGGCTTCAGCGGGCAACTCATGCACGGCTTTGGCACCGGTCATGACTGCAACCGTGTCGCTCATGCTGATCTTCTTGGGATTGACCACGGCAGCACGTTTGCCGAGCCGGGCAATGTGGATACGGTCAGCAATCTCGAACACATGGGGCATGTTGTGGCTGATCAGAATCACCGGCAGGCCTTTGTCGCGCACCCGGCGAATCAATTCCAGCACCATGTTGCCCTCTTTCACGCCGAGTGCTGCAGTGGGTTCGTCCATGATCACCACATGCTGGGCAAAGGCGGCTGCGCGGGCCACGGCCACACACTGGCGTTGGCCACCTGAGAGGGTTTCCACCGCCTGCGTCATCGAGCGAATGCCGACTTTCAGGTCGTTCATGCGGGCAATACTTTCCTCCAGCATCTTTTTCTTGTCGATCATCTGCAGCACGCTGCCCAGAAAGCCGGGGCGACGGATTTCACGGCCCAGAAACAGGTTCTCGGCAATCGTCATGGCGTCAATCGGGCTTTTGAAATGGATGCGCTGGCCGTCCAGGTAGAGCTCGCCTTCATCTGGAATGGTGGCCCCGGCCAGACATTTGATCAGGGAGGACTTGCCTGCACCGTTGTCGCCAATCACCGCCAGAATTTCACCGGCGCGTAATTCAAAGTCGGCACCATCGAGTGCGGTGACCTGACCGTAGCGTTTGACCAGGCCTTTGGCCTGAATCACCAGGGGAGCGTTGGAAGAAGTAGACATTTCAGCGCACTCCCTTGCGTGACATTTGGTCCGTGGCCACAGCCAGAATCACCAGAACACCGGTTACCAGAATCTGGTACACCGAAGACACCCCCATCAGCGTGAGGCCATTGCGGAACACACCCACAATCAGTGCACCGACCAACGTACCCAGAACAATGCCGCGCCCACCAAACAGGCTGGTGCCGCCCAGCACCACGGCGGTGATGGCATCCAGGTTTTCGGTTTGCCCGGCATTCGGGTCACCGGCACCAATACGCGCCACACTCAGCAGCGAAGCCAGTCCGTAGAACACACCGGCCAGCACATACACGCCCAGCAACACCTTGTCGGTCGAAATACCGGTCAGGCGGGTGGCCTCCGGGCTGTTGCCCACCGCGTAAATGTGGCGGCCCGGCGCGGTTTCACGCAGGAACAGCCAGGTGATCAGGTAAAGCGCGAGCATCAGCACCACGCCGTAAAGAATATTGGTTTGCCCAATGCGAAACGAGTTGCTCAGCCAGGTCATGCCTTCGGACACTTCGGTGACGGTTTGTGAGCCTGAATAAAGCTGGGTGATGGCAAATGCAATATTCAGTGTGCCCAGCGTGACGATGAAGGGCGGCAACTTGGCTTTGGTGACCAGCAGGCCGTTGACCAGGCCAAACAGGGCGGTTGCGCCGATACCTAAAGTGATAGCTACTGGCGCTGACAGGCCGTAGTCTGCAGCCATTTTTGTCATGACAATGCTGCCCAGCGCCATGATCATGCCGCATGAGAGGTCAATACCAGCGGTCAGGATCACCAGCGTTTGGCCAATGGCAATGGTGCCCACCACCATGACTTGCTGCATGATCAGCGAGAAATTCTGTAACGACATAAAGCGGTCGTTTTGCGTGGCAAAAAACAGGCAGGCCAGCAACAGGGCAATGAAGGGCCCCAGCGTGCCCATGGGGGGGAGTTTGTCCAGAAGGGTTTTCATGGCGAAGATGGCTCTGTGGGTTGAATGAATCTCACCCTCCCCCCGCAAGGTCTGGGCGGGGGGAGGGCGGCTTTCCCTTACTTGTTACCCCAGCACAAATCCATACCGGTCTTGACATCTTTGCTGTCTACACCCGCCACGGCTTTGTTGGCAATCAGAGTCACACCGGTGTCGGTGTAGCCGCTCACCTTTTTGCCAGTCTTGGCGTATTCCACACCTGCTGCCACACCCATGGCTGCCATACGCAGCGGGTATTGCTGGCTGGTGGCGGCGATGACACCGGCACCCACGTCTTTCACGCCGGCACAACCACCGTCAACCGACACAATGACCACGTTCTTTTCTTTGCCAGCGGCCTTCAAAGCCTTGAAGGCACCGGCGGCTGCGGGTTCGTTGATGGTGTAGACCAGATTGATGTCGGGGTTTTTCTGCAAGCAGTTTTCCATGCCGGTCTGACCCTTGGCAGCATCACCAAAGCTGTCGGCCATACACACCACACCAGCGGCTTTGCCACCCAGCTCATTGCTCTTGGCATCAGGTGCTGTCAAGCCAAAACCCTTCAGGAAACCGTTGTGACGCTGTGCGCCCACTGGGTGGCCAGGGAACAGGTCAAGCGTGGCAATCACCGCTTTTTTGCCGCCCAAGGCAGCTTTGGCATATTGGCCAATCAACACACCGGCTTTGTAGTTGTCGGTGGCAAACAAGGCATCCACCGCACTGACCGGGTCGGTCGGGCTGTCCAGGGCAATCACTTGTACGCCTTGGGCTTGCGCTTTCTTGATGGCCGGAATGATGGCCTTGGCATCGCTGGGGGTGATCATGATGGTCTTGGCACCGGCGGCCACCATGTTTTCGATGGCGGTCACCTGGCCTGCGTTGTCACCGTCGGTCTTGCCGGCAGCAGACAGCAGCTTGGCACCGAGCTTCTTGGCTTCAGCGTCTGCGCCTTCTTTCATCTTGACAAAGAAGGGGTTGGATTCTGTTTTGGTGATCAGGCCAATCACGGGCTCGGCGGCAAATGCGGCGCTGGTTGCCAGAGTCAGGGTGCTCAGCAGAAGGGATGTAGACAGTTTCATCGGATGCTCCTTGTTGTTTGGCCCTTGCGGGTCGGTGGGGTGACACGGTTGCAGTAGCCCTGGGCTGGTCTGCGGGTAATTACGCTTGTTGGTTTGGCGTGGCTGAACTATAGTGGCAGAATAGTTACTAAATCAAGTTGTTTTAGTTATGGAAAACCCTAATATGCTGCAAATAAATTCTTCGGTTCAAGTGGCCACCGCAGGTGAGGCCCTGATTGATTTCATTGCCCATGCCGATGGCCGCTTTGAGCCTTGCCTGGGGGGCGCGGTCTACAACCTGAGCCGGGCGCTGGCTCGCCAGGGTGTCGGCACGGCTTACCTCAACCCTTTGTCACGCGACCGCTTTGGACGGCAACTGGCGGCCATGTTGGCGCAAGATGGCGTGGTTCTGGCCGCACCTGAGCCGGTGGTACAGGTCACCTCTTTGGCGGTGGTCAACGTCAATGAGCAGGGCCACCCTGACTACGCTTTTTACCGCGAAGGTGTGGCCGACCGCGCCACCAGTGCCGCCGCTCTGACCGAAGCCTGCCGGGAAATGGAAACCTTGTCGCTGGTGTGCACCGGAGCCTTGGCACTGTCACCGGACGATGCCGACACCTATTTGCCCTGGCTGGCCGCGCAGCGCCAGGCTGGCCGCACCGTGGTGGTGGATGCCAATTTGCGCCCCTCGGTGATGCCCAACCTGGAGCAATACCGCCGCCATGTGCTGACCGCCCTGCAATATGCCGATGTGATCAAGGCCAGTGATGAAGACCTGGAATGTCTGGCGTTGCCCGGCACAGAAGCCTTGGCCCAGGCGCAAAACCTGTTGCAAAGCAGCCGAGCCAGCGTGCTGGCGCTGACTTTGGGGGCCAAAGGTGCAGCCTTGCTGACACGCCATGGCCAAGTGTTTCAGGCGCGTGAATTGGAACCCTTGAAGGTGGTGGACACCGTGGGTGCAGGCGACTGTTTCCTGGCTGGGCTGGTGACAGCCATGCTGGGGCACAAGCTGCCAGCCGATTGGGGCAGCGCAGCGGTGTCAACGGCGGTTGCCAAAGACCTGCTGGGCAGTGCGATTGCCAGCGCCAGTTGGTGTGTGATGCAAAGGGGCTGCGTGCCACCTTCGCGCAGCCAGGTGGTGCAGCGGATGGCTTCGGTAGAGCTGTCGTTTGCGGCTTGATCAATGAACGGCTCCCAACCCATTGAGTTACCTGACATTTGCCAGCAGCGCATTGATCATCTGCTGGCCAGTGGCAAGCGCGCCATTCTGGGCGTTGTGGCCCCACCCGGAGCCGGCAAATCGACCCTGGCGCAAGCGTTGTTGCGCCGCTATGGCGATGCGCTGCAGGTGGTGCCGATGGACGGTTTTCACTTGGCCAACAGCGAGTTGGAGCGCCTCGGGCGGCGTGGTCGCAAAGGGGCACCAGACACCTTTGATGCGGCCGGATTCGTCAGCCTGCTGGCGCGGATCAAATCGCAACAAGTGGGTGACGCGGTGGTGTATGCGCCTGAGTTTCGGCGCGAGATCGAAGAGGCCGTGGCCGGTGCAATTGCCGTGCTGCCCAGCACGCCGCTGATCGTGGTGGAGGGCAATTACCTGTTGTTGGACGATGCCCCCTGGCCACAGGTGCGCGGCTTGACTGATGAAATCTGGTACCTGGATGTGCCCGACACGGTGCGCCATGCCCGTCTGCTGGCACGCCACATGCAGTTTGGCCGCACCAGAGCAGCGGCCCTGGACTGGATCACCCACACCGACGAGCCCAACGCCGTGCGGATTGCCCAGGCACGCCAGCATGCGGATGTGTGCGTGGCGTGGCTTTGAGCCTGTGTTTTTAAGAAGAAAATTGGCCTCTAGAGCTTATAAATAAAGCGCAAACAGCTCATTTATTGATAGCTTTCAGGGTGGCCTCTTCGATCAGCACCTTGTAGCTGTAGCCCGCGCCGAAATCCTTGTCGTTGCGCACCATACCTGAGACGGTGACCACGTCGCCCAGTTGGGCTCTGTCGCTGGTGGTCACCAGGATGTCGTTGCTGGCATTGCTCTCGGAACCCGTGCCGTCACGCAAGTGCACCCAGTTTTTGCCCATGATGCCGGCGTTGAACTTGACCACTTTGCCGTTCACCTGCACCGGTTTGTCTTTCAGTGCCACGGCCTTGGTCACCACCTCGGCCACGGTGTAGGCATTGGCTCCACTGGCTTTGGCCACTTTGATCGGGCTGGTGTCAATAGGCAGCTTGATCTGGCTGCCATGTGCGGCCAGGGTCTCTTTGCCGCCGGTTGTGCTGCCTGCAAGCTTGCCAAACACGATGCTGGGGAAGGTTTTTTTCAGCGTTTTGCTCTCGAAATTGCTCATCACCATGCTGTTCTCAATCGTCACCTTGGCCCCTTTTTTGACGCTGGTGGTGCTCACGGCCGCCCAGGTTTCACCGTCTTTGGTTTTCAGGCGCAGGTAGGTGTAGCCGTCAACGTCTTTGGTCTCCAGCACCTCACCAGAGACCACCGCAGCCTCGCTGGCCGCCCAGGTGGATGGGGAGATGGAGGCAACAACGAGCAGGCTGATGGCAAGGAGAGTTTTCATGGTGTGTGGGGTAGGTGACAAAAACAAAGCATAGTAGCAAGGCCGCTGGCTGCCGGTTCAAGTCGTCCGATTGCGTGCCAACGGCGGGTTTTTGGAGAAGTAGCGCTCAATGCCTCGCATCAGCGCATCGGCCAATTTGTCCAGGAAACTGTCGCTGTTGAGCTTGGCTTCTTCTTCCGGGTTGCTGATGAAGGCGGCTTCCACCAGCACGCTGGGAATGTCGGGCGCTTTTAATACGGCAAACCCGGCTTGCTCCACGCGCGGTTTGTGTAATTTGCCGACCCGGCCAATTTCACCCAGCATGGCGCTGCCGAGTTGCAGGCTGTCCTTGATCTGGGCGGTGGTGCTCATGTCGAGCAGGGCGCGTTTGACTTGCAGGTCTTTGGCCTTGACGTTCAGGCCGCCAATCTCATCGGCCTTGTTTTCCTTGGCCGCCATCCAGCGTGCCGCCGTGCTGGAGGCTCCGCCCTGGCTGAGCGCAAACACGCTGGCCCCTTGTGGGTTGGGGGTGAAAAACGCATCGGCATGCAAGCTGATGAACAAGTCAGCCTGCACCCGCCGCGCTTTTTCCACCCGCACGCTCAAGGGCACAAAGAAGTCGGCATCACGCGTCAGATAAGCCCGCATGGCGTTGCCGTTGACCGAGGTGGCGTTGATGCGCTCACGCATGCGGTGGGCCAGTTTCAGCACCACGTCTTTTTCCCGCGTGCCTCCCGGGCCAACGGCACCGGGGTCTTCACCGCCGTGGCCGGCATCCAGGGCGATGATGATCAGCCGGTCAGTGGCCGAAGGGGTTGGGGCCGACATAAAGGCCCCGGGTGATCGTTTGATGGGTTTTTGGCCTGTAGCGCTTGTATCAGTTGCGCTAGCAGCTACTGTATTTGTAGTGTCTTGTTGGCTTTCCGGGGCGCTGGATGCCAGCGCTGGTGTGGTGTTTTGGGCTTTTTGTGCAATCAGCTCGCCCAACGGGTCGGTGGTCTGCGCCGTCTTCTGGGGCTGCGCAGGGTTTCCAGCGGGTCAGCCACTTGTGTGGGGTACAAATCAAACACCAGCCGGTGCTGGTAAGCCGCCACCGGTGGCAAGGTGAAAACCTGGGGCGTGATGGTTTGCTTCAAGTCCACCACCAGGCGCACCACACCAGGGCCAAACTGGCCAACCCGAATGCCGTTGATGGTTGGGTCGGTCGGGCCGACTTTGGCCACCAGTTCTTTCAGGGCCGGGTTCAGGTCAATGCCACGCACATCCACCGCCAGGCGCGGCGGGTTGGGCACAAAGGTTTGCGTGAAGCTGAGCTGGGTGTCGGATTCAATGGTGACGCGCGAATAGTCGGGCGCTGGCCACACCCGCACCGCCAGAATGACACCGGCCTGTACCAACTGCTGTTCACCTAGCAGCAGCACCAGGGTGCCGGTTTGCAGCAGCGTGCGGCGTTTCATTCGTTGGCCTCGTTCCAGACAGTGGCGGGCAGTGTGGCCAGCAGCGGGTGCGATTCAAACTGATGTGGACTTATTCCCTCTCCCTCTGGGAGAGGGTTAGGGTGAGGGCGGATGTTCGGGTCACTTTGCCTCGGGCAGCCCTCACCCCCGCCCAGAGGGAGAGGGGGTAAACCCCGCAGCACCTCACTTTGAATCGCACCCGCCAGCAACTGCGCCCCCAGGTGGGTTTGCGCTGTCAGTTGCACCTGGCGCGCATCGTCATCTTGCACCGTCAAATGCAGCACCAGGTCGGCGCTGGGCACACAGCCAGCGGCTTTGTCGGGCCATTCGGCGATTTTGAGGCCAGGGCTGGCAAAGATGTCACGAAAACCCGCATCCACCCACTCGCGGGGATCGCTGAAGCGGTAAAAGTCAAAGTGCCACAGGTTCAGCCCAGGCAGTTCGTAGGGTTCCACCACCGCATAGGTCGGGCTCTTCACCCGCCCTTGCACACCCAGCGCCCGCAGCAAATGGCGCACCAGCGTGGTTTTGCCAGCCCCCAAGTCACCCTGGAGTTCGATGTAGGCCTGCCGCAGCTCAGGCTGTGCGGCCAGAGCGTCGGCAAAGCGCTGGCAAGCGGCTTCGCTTGGCCAGGTCAGGCTTTTTACAATGGGCAGGTGAACAACAGCACCGGGCAAAACAGTGGCAGTCAATGGGTCTCCAGCATTCAGGAATGGGGGCGGGCGTTGGGATTTTCGCAAATCGGGGTGGCCGGTGTGGATTTGAGTTCGGCAGAACCCGGATTATCCGCGTGGCTGGCAGCCGGATGCCATGGCGACATGACTTACATGGCCGCGCACGGCCTCAAACGCGCCCGCCCAGCCGAGCTGCTGCCGGGCACGCTCAGTGTCATCACCGCACGCATGGACTACCTGCCCTTGGAAACTCCAGCGGGCTGGCAGCGGGTTGAATTGGATCGGCTCAAGAATCCCTCAGAGGCCATCGTCTCGGTTTATGCCCGTGGGCGGGACTACCACAAGGTGATGCGAGCCCGTTTGCAAAAACTCAGCGACAAAATTGCCGCCGAGTTGGGGTCATTCGGCTACCGCGTGTTCACCGACTCGGCCCCGGTGCTGGAGGCCGAGCTGGCCAGCCGCAGCGGCCAGGGCTGGCGCGGCAAACACACGCTGCTGCTCAGTCGCGAGGCCGGGTCGATGTTTTTTCTGGGTGAAATTTTTGTTGACATGGCCCTGCCCGCAACCGA
>VIKI01000308.1 GCA_008080595.1 Comamonadaceae bacterium | reverse complement strand
GGCAATGGCGCGTGGTGTCAGCCACTGCGCCAGCGCGGGTAATGTGGCCACGCGCAGAGCCCCGGCGCGCTGGAAGCGAATGTCTTGCGCCACCTGTGAGATACGCTCAATGCTGCCATAGAGCTGCTCAATCTCGCGGTACAAGGCCTCGGCTTCGGGTGTAGGCACCAGTCGTCGCCCGCGGCGCTCAAACAAGGGGTAGCCAATACGCAACTCCATCAAGCCGATGGTTCGGCTCACACCGGGTTGGGTCACGTTCATCTGGCGTGCCGCGCCAACCACGCTCCCCGTCAGCATCACTGCACGAAAGGCCTCAATCTGCCGCAAATTCAGGATCGGTTTCATACATAACATTTTGGCATATACAGCCCTAATCGTTTACCTTTTCAAGCGCTGCAATGCTGCATAGACTGCATCACTTCACCCCTTTCACCCGAACCAACCGGAGAATTTCATGCGCACAACCTTCACCGTGATGACTGCCGCTGCACTGGCGATAAGCCTGAACACCCAGGCCGCCGAGACGATTTACGTCGGCGGCTCTGGCGGCTCGACTGAAAAACTGTACAAAGAGAAAATCATTCCGGCTTTTGAGGCCAAGACCGGTGCCAAGGTGGTCTACGTGCCGGGCAACTCCACCGATATTCTGGCCAAGCTGCAGGCACAAAAAGGCAAGCAGGAGATTTCGGTGGCACTGATTGACGACGGCCCGATGTACCAGGCTGTGGGCCAGGGCTTGTGCGCCAAAGTGGAGGACAGTGGCAGCATCAAAGAGCTCTACCCCAATGCCCGCATGGTGGGTGACAAGTCGGTGGGCATCGGCTTCATCGCCACCGGCCTGGCCTACAACAAAGAGCAGTTTGCCAAACATGGCTGGAAAGCCCCCACCTCGTGGCAAGACCTGACCGATGCCAAGTACAAACAAAAGGTGGTGATTCCGCCCATCAGCAACGGCTACGGTTTGTTGAACCTGTTGATGATGGCCAAGCTCAACGGCGGTGGCGAGGCGAATATCGACCCCGGCTTTGAGGTGATGAGCAAGAAGGTGGCTCCTAACGTGCTGGCCTGGGAACCCTCGCCGGGCAAGATGGCGCAGATGCTGCAAACCGGCGAGGCGGCTTTGGTGGTCTGGGGCAATGGTCGCGTGCAGTCCGTGGTGGACCAGGGCGCACCGGTTGAATTCGTCTACCCGAAGGAAGGTGCGGTGGTCATCATGGTGGCGGGCTGCGTGGTGGAAGGCGCACCGCAGGGCAAGCTGGGGCAACAGTTCTTGCAGCATGTGGTGTCGGCCGAGTCGCAGGCCTGGCTCGCCCAGGCGGTCGGTTTTGGCCCGGTCAACAAAACCACCCAACTTGCGCCCGAGGTCGCCAAGAAGGTGGTGTTTGGGCCGGACAAGGTCAACGCCCTGATTTCGCCCAACTACGACATTGTGAATGCCAAACGCGCCGAGTGGACCAAGCGCTGGGATCGCGCTGTAGAGCAATGAAGCCGTTGACCCTCTGATCCTACGACGACCATGAGCTTTCTAGAACTTCAGGGCTTGACCAAGCGCTTTGATGACTTCACTGCGGTGAACGACTGCAGCCTGTCTATCGCCAAAGGTGAGTTTGTTTGCTTGCTGGGGCCTTCGGGCTGTGGCAAGACCACCACCTTGCAAATGGTGGCGGGTTTTGTGCTGCCCAGCCAGGGACGCATCCTGCTGGATGGCAAAGACATCACCGGTGTGAAGCCCGACAAACGAGGCCTGGGCATCGTCTTCCAAAGCTACGCGCTGTTCCCTCACATGACGGTGGCCGACAACGTGGCCTTTGGCCTGGAAATGCGCGGCGTGCCCGCCCCGGAGCGCCGTCGCCGCGTCGGCGAAACGCTGGAACTGGTGCACCTTGAAGCACTGACAGAGCGCTACCCGCGCGAGTTGTCAGGCGGTCAGCGCCAGCGTGTGGCCATGGCGCGTGCGCTGGTGATCCAGCCGCCGGTCTTGCTGCTGGATGAACCGATGGGGGCACTGGATGCCAAGCTGCGCGAAGAAATGCAGATTGAGCTGCGTGCACTGCAACAATGCAGATTGAGCTGCGTGCACTGCAGCACCGCGTGGGCATCACCACCATCATGGTCACACACGACCAGGCCGAGGCCATGACGCTGGCCGACCGCGTGGTGCTGATGAACCACGGGCGCATCGAGCAGGTCGGGCGGCCGTTTGACATGTATGAGCAGCCCAATGGGCGCTTCTCATCCACCTTTCTGGGCAAGGCCAATGTGTTTTCCGGTCAGGCCCTGGGGGGCATGGTCGAGGTCAACGGCCACCATTTGCCTTGCGCGGATCAGGCTGCCACCGGCTTGGTGGATTACATCGTGCGCCCGGAGAAGGTTGAAATCACGCGCGAACAGGCCTTGGTGCGTGGCTGCATCAGTGCGCGGGTGTTCCTGGGCAACCACTGGCTGTTTCAGGTGGACACCCCGCTGGGGACGCTGCAGATCACCCACGCCAACACCGGTCTGCCGCAGGCGGGCGAGGGTGACGAGGTGGGGTTGAGCTGGTCGGGCGAACACGCCCGGGTGGTGCCAACCGGGGCCGCAACATGAACGCTCACCGCAACCTGCTGCCCTATTGGCTCACCGCGCCCGGCATGCTGGCTACGTTGGCGTTTGTGGCGCTGCCGCTGGTGCTGCTGTTCTCACTGAGCCTGTACCCGTTTGTCAGTGGTGTCGGCATTGGCGAGCAGATCACGTTTGCCAACTACGCCGACATTTTTCGCGACAGCTACTTTCACGCCATCTTTGCCCGCACCTTTGGTATGGCGATTCTGGTCACGCTGTTGTGCATCGCCATTGGTGTGCCCGAAGCCTATGTGCTGACCCGCTTGTCCGAGCGCTGGCGTGCGGTGTCGGTGGTGATTGTGCTCGGGCCACTGCTGATTTCGGTGGTGATCCGCACCCTGGGCTGGGCCGTGCTGCTGGGCAACGAGGGGGTGATCAACAACCTGCTGATGGCCAGCGGGCTGGTCAACGAGCCGGTCAAGATCATGTTCACCTTCACCGGCGTGGTGATTGCCATGGTGCATGTGCTGGTGCCCTTCATGGTGCTGGCGGTCTGGACCTCGCTGCAAAAGCTCGACCCTGCCACCGAGCAGGCCGCCCAGTCACTGGGTGCGAGTCTGCCCACGGTGTTGCGGCGCATTGTGTTGCCGCAGGTGATTCCGGGCGTGCTCTCGGGTGGGCTGATTGTGTTTGCGCTGGCCGCCAGCGCCTTCGCCACACCGGCCATCATTGGGGGGCGGCGGCTCAAGGTGGTACCCACCACGATCTACGACGAATTTCTGGGCAACCTCAACTGGCCCCTGGGTGCGGCACTGGCCGTGGTGCTGGTGCTGATCGTGCTGGTGGTGTCCATGGGCGTGAACCGGCTGGTGGAGCGCCGCTGGAAGCAGGTGTTTGTATGAGCGCCGCGCCGGGCCGCTTCCCTAAGCAAGCTCGCACCGCAGTGCGCAGCACGGAGGTTTTCCAATGACCAAATTACCCAAGTCCCTGCTGGTGTTTCACTGGCTGTTTGCGATCTTCATGCTGGCTCCGCTGCTCATGGTGGTGCTGGTGTCCTTCACCTCCAAGGGCTACATCGCCATGCCTTTCGATGGCGCCTCGCTGCGCTGGTACCGCGCCATGCTGGAAGCCAGTGATTTCATCGATGCCTTCTGGCGCAGCCTGGGTCTGGCCGCTGCGGCTGCCACGCTGGCCACGCTGATGGCCGTACCCGCAGGCATGGCCATCGCCTGGCATCGCTTTGCCGGGCGCGACACCCTCCTGGCGCTGCTGCTCTCGCCACTGATGGTGCCGCACGTGGTGCTGGGGATTGCCCTGTTGCGATTTTTGACACAGATCGGCGGCTCAGGCAGCTACTGGGGGCTGACCGCAGCCCACACCGTGATTGTGTTGCCCTATGTGCTGCGCCTGGTGGTGGCAGCCGCCACGGGGTTTGACCGCAGCCTTGCCCAGGCGGCGCAGTCGCTGGGGGCCTCCCCCTGATCGTGCCCGGTGTGGCAGGTGGCTGGCTGATTGCCTTCATCAACAGCTTTGACGAGTTGACGATGTCGATCTTTGTTGCCTCGGCCGGCACGCAGACGCTGCCAGTCAAGATGTACAACCACATCGCCCACACCATCGACCCGCTGCTGGCCTCGGTGTCCACCGTGATGATTGTGCTGACCCTGGTGCTGATGGTGGTGTTGGACCGCTTCTACGGGCTGGATCGCATCCTGTCGGGTAAAACATGAAGCCACACGCGGAACTCGATACCCTGGTGATCGGGGGCGGTGTGGTGGGCATGTCGGTGGCCTACGGCCTGGCACGTGCCGGTGAGCGGGTGCGCCTGCTTGACGAGGGCGACGATGCCTTTCGCGCAGCCCGTGGCAACTTTGGCCTGGTGTGGGTGCAAGGCAAGGGGCTGGACCGCCCGGCCTATGCCCGCTGGACCCTGGCGGCGGCGCAACAATGGCATGCCTTTGCCCAAGAACTGGCGCAGCACAGTGGGGTGGATGTGGAGTTGTCGCAAATCGGAGGCCTCATCCTGTGTATGGACGAAGCAGAACTCGCCCAGCGTGCTGCGGGTCTGGCGGCAGTGCGCCAGCAACTTGGGCAGCCCTATCCGTTTGAAGTGCTGGACTTGAAACAGCTACGTGCGTTATCGCCGCTGGTGGGGCCTGATGTCGCGGGGGCGGTGTTCTGCCCGCTGGACGGCCATGTCAGCCCGTTGCGCCTGTTGCACGCGCTGTTCAAGAGTTTTCAGAATCTGGGTGGCGAACTGTGTGCCGGGATGCCTGTGGAGGCGATTGAGCAGCGCGGCGGTGTCTTTCATGTCCGCACGGGTCACACCGAGCACGTGGCCGCCAAGCTGGTGCTCGCCGCTGGGCTGGGCAACCGCGTGCTGGCCCCCATGGTCGGGCTGGAAGCCCCGGTCAAGCCCGTGCGCGGCCAGATTCTGGTGACCGAGCGGGTGCAGCCCTTTTTGCGTCACCCCTCATTACATGTGCGGCAAACCGGCGAGGGCGTGGTGCAAATTGGCGACTCCAAGGAAGACGTGGGCCTGGACGACGGCACCACGCTGGCGCAACTGGCTCGTATTGCCGAGCGTGCCATGCGCTGTTTTCCCTTGCTCAAGCAGGTCAACATCGTGCGCACCTGGGGCGCGTTGCGGGTCATGAGCCCCGATGGTTTTCCAATTTACCAGGCCTCCACGGCCTGCCCAGGGGCTTTTGTGGTCACTTGCCACAGCGGTGTCACGCTGGCCAGCCAGCACGCTGGTGCGCTGGCGGACTGGATTCAGGGCGGCACCGAGCCCGCCGACATCAGCGGTTTCAAGGCGGAGCGTTTTCATGTTTAGACCGATGACTTCAACCCAAGTGCGACCCAGTGTCACCCTGCACGTGCAGGGCCGGCCCATCACCGCCCGTGTGGGTGACACGCTTGCCATGGCGCTGCTGAATGCAGGTGTGGTGCCGTTTCGCCAGACCCCGGTGTCTGGCCAGCCACGCGCACCCCTGTGCCTGATGGGCGTGTGTTTTGACTGCCTGGTCGAGGTGGATGGGCAGCCCAAC
>VIKI01000103.1 GCA_008080595.1 Comamonadaceae bacterium | reverse complement strand
AAAAGCCAGGGAATCACGGTCGAGAAATACATCCGGCTGGATGTCAACAGCAATTTCGCAGGTGGCGGTGTCAACAACGTCATGTTCGAGCAGCAGCACGCCACCGTAGATGCAGTTCAGACCAGCTGGTTCATCGAGTTCCTGAGCAACAACACCATTCAGCTGCAGTACTTTCAGTTCATCTGGATGAGGCTGCTGATCAATGGGCAATTGCTTCCTTTCCTGCACAGTGATGCCAATACCTTGTTGCCCGCAGGTGGGCAATACACCCCACCCACCACTTCAATCTGAAAAAGAAGGAAACCGTATGACTCCAACTCTGCTCAAAGGCGTGATCCCAAGCACCGTCAACGCCATCACCCAACGCGATCTTGTCAACCTTGATGCCGACATGGCCGCAGTCACCGCGCTGGTGCAAGCGGCTGTCAATGTCGAAATGTTCACCCTGCCGCTGTACATGTGCAGCATGACTTCGATTCAGGGCACGCACGCCATCAATTCCAAAGGCACCAGCTTCTTCAAGGGCCGGGTCTGGCCGGGCATGGGCACCACCTCCGGGGCCACACTCACGCCCAACCAGCAGGCCTACAACACCGTCTTCAGCGTGTTTATTCAGGAAATGCTGCACCTGCAACTGGCCGCCAACCTGGCCACCGTGCTGGGTGTCACACCCAAGTTTTTCAATGGCACGGTGCTGGCCAACGCGCAGAGCGGCTGGGGTTGTTATGGCGCAGACAACACCGTCATTCCGCACATCATCGACCTGAAAGACACCCAGACCTTCTCTGCCGTCAAGGTCAATCTGGGGGCGTTGAACAAGGAACAGATCGACCTGTTCCTGGCCATCGAGCAATCGCACGATGCGGCCCGCCAAGACATCTTGCCCGCAGCGCTGGACAAGTATTTCCCCGCCGTGCCCTTCGCCGGTTGGACAGCGCAGGGCACCGAGGCCAACCTGCCCCTGTTCGGCACCATCGGCTGGATGTACAACAGCCTGCTGCACTACCTGGCCATCGAATACACCGACGGACAAAACCTGTGGGAAAAGATGTTTGCCGGGTTCGAGTCAGTCAAACGCCAGCGCGACATCTTCAACGCCGGTTCTGCCGTTCACCACTCCAAAAGCACCAGCCACCAGCCGGAATACCCGCGCATGCCGACCCAGATCACCGAGGCTGACACCGGCAAAGCCTTGCTGCAGGCCATCGACATCATCAAAGGCATTTGCGACCAAGGCGAAGGCCGTGGCATGGATGTGTATGAGATGTTCAGGGCGCATTTCAAAATCACGCTCAAGCTGGTTGAGGTGACCGACAACCACGTTGAGCCGCAGTTCCAGCCCAGCAAACCCGCGCTGGAGGCCGACTACCCGTCCTACACCACCGATGGCCAGCCAGCCCCCCAATCTGCCGATGCCGATGCGCGCGACCAGGGTGACAAAACCGACCACTGGTCACGCTTTGACAGCCTGCTGAAGGTCATCAGCGACAAAGATTTTCAGACCTGGACGCAATGGTTTGCCGCAGGCAAGACCTGGACAGCGGGCGACCTCACCACCGCCGACTACGACCCCAAGACCGCCCCCACCAATATTCCTACCCCGGAGCAGGTGGCTGGTGCGCTCAACGAGCTCAAATCCACGTCGCAACAGCAACTCAGCCTGGTGGTGACCGGTGCCATTGCGGGCATCAACAGCGTACTGACCCAGTCCTGGGGCAACCCGACGGTGGCCTTCCCCTTCCCCTCGATGGCGGGTTCGGGTGACCGCATGTCGATTTTCTGGGCCATTTTTGGCCAGGCTCCCGACCTCTCGCAAGGCACCTCGGCTCCAAATGAAAACCTGCTCTACCACGCCTGCCAGGGCCTGGATTACAGCAACCCTGATGCCCAATGCGCGGCCATGGCGGTCTACCACACCTGCGCGGGCTCCAACTCGTGCAAGGCGCAAGGTGGCTGCGGCTTTGTTCAGCCTCTGCAAGGCGGCAACAGTTGCGGTGCTCAGTGCGGTGCACACAAGGCCCCCGAAAAAGGCACTTGCGGCGCACCTACACGCCAGCAATACAACACCCCCAACGACAACAAATGCAAGTCCTTCGGCGGCTGTGCGGTGCCAATCTCGGCCTCTCAGCTTTACCCGACGGCGGGCGACATGGCGCTGGTCGACATCATTGGCGGCGACACCAGCCTGGGCAGCATGCCGTTCAACGTGGGCGACTCGGTGTACGACACCGCCTGGCAGGCCTATGCCAAGGTGATGCAGAAAAACGGGCAAACCACCCCTGCTGCACCCCCTGCGCCAACGGCCTTGCGCATGGCCCTGCCACCATCGACCTGATCGGCAAGGCACACCATGCCACAGCGCAAAACAGCCCGTTTGGGCTTGCCCAACCTGGGCTTTGGTGTCGGCCTGCGCACGCAGCACCTCCCGGACATCTTGTCCGGGGGGCCGCGCGTGGACTGGTTCGAGATCATTTCAGAAAACTTCATGGATCACAGCGGCTACAGCTCGCAGGTGGTCGAGCGCTTGGCTGAGCAAGTTCCTATCGTCATGCACGGGGTATCGCTGTCCATCGGCAGCACCTCGCCTTTGAACCGCGACTACCTTGGCAAACTCAAAGCACTTGCCCAGCAGGTGCGTGCGGTGTGGATTTCAGACCACCTGTGCTGGACCGGGCTGGGTAGCCACAACTCGCACGACTTGCTGCCGCTGCCGCTCAACGAGGAATCGTTGCGCCATGTCACGCAGCGCGTGCGTGAGGTGCAAGATTTTCTGGAGCGCCCGCTGGTGATCGAAAACCCCAGCAGCTACATCCAGTACCAGTCGTCCAGCATGCCCGAATGGGAGTTTTTGTCGCGGCTGGCTGAAGCCACGCACTGCGGGCTGCTGCTGGATGTGAACAACGTCTACGTCAGCGCCCACAACCACCGCTTCGACCCAGAGCACTACATTCGCGCACTGCCCCACCAGCAGGTGGTGCAAATCCATCTGGCCGGCCCTACCCACTGTGGTGAATACCTGATTGACACCCACGATGCGCCGGTGCCAGCCCGCGTGTGGGAACTCTATGCGCTGGCCCAACAGTTGACCGGTGGAGTCTCCACCCTGCTGGAATGGGATGCGCAAATCCCCGACTACCCTGGGTTACTGGCCGAACTCGACAAGGCCCGCCAGGTGCTGGCAGGTAGCATGCCGACCGCGCCCGCGCCACACACATCGATGCCAGGGCAAACCGTGCTGTCCACCCCCATTGACTTCCAACTCACCCCCTTATCGCAAGATGCCCACACCATCCCCGAGCCGGTCTAACCCCGCCACGCCCAACCTGGCATCCACCCAACAATGGATGATGGCGGCCATCACCGCGCCGGGCGGCTTGCCTCAAGGCCTGGTGCACGCACAGCAGGCCTGCGGCTGGCAGATCGACGATGTGGTCATGGCCCCGCCCGGAATCTCCCCACACGCTCGCCTGAACATCTATGCCCAAGGCTACTGGCTGCGATTGTTCGCCTGCCTGAAGGCCGACTACCCGGCGCTGCTGCGCCTGCTGGGTGAGCCGCTGTTCGAGTTTTTCGCCCGTGCCTACCTCGACCACCATCCCTCGCGCAGCTTCTCGCTCTACGACCTTGGGTGCGGGTTTGCAGCGTTTCTGCGCCGCTCGCAAAGCGCGGCCACCAAGGCGGCCAATGACGGCACGCTGAACTTTCCGATTGACCTTGCGCGGATCGAGCTGGCCTTTGCGGCATCCCAGCGCGCAAGCGGGCTCGAAGGCGAAGTCTGTGAGGCGATTGACCCGCTGCACCTGCTGCTGGGCGGCGGCATCAACATCGAACTGCCCGCCACCACCCGCCTGGTGCTGACGCACTACCCGCTGAGTGCCTTTCAACCCTGGTTAAACGGCGACACAGCTTCTGAGCCCCCTGAGAAACACATCGCTTACATCGCCATCAAACGCCAGCGCTACCGTGTTTCTTACGAGGCGTTGGCTGACTGGCAGTTCTATTTTCTGGCTGCGGCAAGGCGCAGAAAACGCCCGCTACAGGCCTGTGCCGAAGCCGCTGCCCGGCGCACCCAGCGCCCGACCTCTGAGCTGCTGGCAAAGCTGGCCTTCTGGCTGGCTGCGGCGCAGGCGGGAGGGATGGTCAAAATGACGCTATGACATTGCGGCGATATGCACAGCCACCATGGAACAGGGAATTTGCTTCTGAATTTGTAGCTGCTTGCGCATATTGTGCAAGGGCTAGACACTGAAATGACTTAAAAATATGCCCAAATCCAGGATGCGCTTCTTCACTTGAACCCAGGTTGGATGAATTGACAGCCCAGGCCCAGGCGGGCAACATCGTGCAAATGGCCTGTCGCGATGTCGCCAGACCATCCGGTTTGCTATTCATCCAACATCACACCACAGGGGGGAACATGACAGATACCTTTACCGGCCAGGCACTGCCCATTGATGCGGCCACTTTCAGCAACGTCACCAACAGCTTGGGGATTGACTCGGCAACACTCTGGACGCTGCTGGCCGTCGAGACCAAGGGCGTGGGATTTTTGCCAGACAAGCGGCCAGACATCTTGTTTGAGCGGCACATCTTCAGTCGCCAGACCCATGGCGTGTATGACCAGGCCTACTCGGGCATCAGCAATCCGCAGCCCGGCGGGTATGGCGCATCCGGGGCGAACCAGTATGTCCGGCTCGCGCAAGCCATTGCGTTGAACCGCACAGCCGCGCTGAGCAGCGCTTCCTGGGGTATTGGGCAGATCATGGGGTTCAATTTCGCCGCCTCAGGATTCGCCAGTGTCGATGACATGGTGGCCGCGATGAGCGCTTCAGAAAACGCCCAGCTGAGCGCCATGGCCGCATTTCTGCAAAGCAACAAGCTCACCACCCCCTTGCAGCAGAAGGACTGGGCGGCCTACGCCAAAAAATACAACGGGCCCAATTACGCCATCAATCAATACGACCAGAAATTGGCAGCTTCCTACCAGAAATATTCCACCTCGGCGCAGCCTGATATAGATGCCCGTGCCGCGCAGCTCTACCTGATGTACCTGGGCTACAACCCCGGCCCGGTGGATGGCCTGCCGGGCAGCAAAACCTTGTCGGCGCTGGCCAGCTTCTTGACCAAGCAGGGCCAGCCTGCGTCAAGCACCATCACGCCGGACATTCTTGCCTTGTTGCAGCAAAGCGCTGCCGTCTAGAATTTGCGGTGTTTTTGACCTATAGCCCTTATAAAACGTGCGCAAGCAGCTATCAATATTATAGTTAATTTGATGGATTTGCTGACTTAACCCCTGTTTTGACTGAGCCGCAATTGCTCAAGTCTTTCGTAAGAGGGGTAAAGGCTTGCACATGCGTCGCCATGGCCGGAGCTGATGGCTTGGGGGTCGCCTGAAAAGACTTCTTTGTTCTTGGAGTGCCGGCCAGACCGCGATTTCAACGCTTCAAGCTGCTCTGGGGACGTGGTGATGCCGAAGAAGTCCAAGAGCTTGTCCCAGACGATGTGCGGCATTTGCTGGTAATTGATAAAAATGAGTTCATCCGAGAATTGGCAGGCAGAGTTGAAAAAATAGCCCAACATGTTGACGCAGTAGGCATCCAGATCGCCTGGTGCCGTCAGTGCGAAATCATGCTGTGGCATGGCTGCGTTCACCAGCCCTGGCACCATCTGGCGGCCACGCTGTCGGCGATGCGAAGCCAGAACCTGCTCTGGTTCGCGGTACATGAACAGAAAGGGTGTGTCGGGAAAAACCTTGCGAAAGAGCGGCAGGCTGCCAATGTGCCAACTGTCGAGCTTGATGAACAAATGGCGTTCTTCCGCAAAGCGCTTTTGCCCCAAAGTCGAAACAATTTGCCGCAGCAATTTTTCTGCCTCGCCCTGATCCATGCCCGCGTGGTAGCGGCGCAGAAACGAATCGATAGCCGGTGGCTCCGACATCACGATGCACTGCGGCAGGGAAGAGAGCAGTTGAGTCAGCAGTGTTGAGCCGCAACGTGAGACATGAAAAATGAAAGCGCTTGGCGCAAGCGTCATGTCGAAGGTGTCGAGCGCATCAAACGACGTTTGTGTGCAAAGTCGCGCCCCCGCTTGGCCCAGCATGCCGACGGTATCGTGAAAGAAAGGCTCGCTGAATTTTTTCTCACCGAAAAATTGCCACCATAAGCCGTTGTTGCCGATCACAACTGGATACCAGCCCTGTAGCGATTGCAACTCACTCGCTTCTATTCGCTTACATCGCAGAAGCGCACGCTCTTCCATAGAAACGATGTTGCTCATAGTTGCCCACCCGCATCCCGAATCGCAGCCAGACTCATGGCCAGATTTATCCCTGCGCCACTGCCCATGGCCGTCAAACTGGCAATGATTTCCGAAACGTTGTCATCATTGATTGAAGGATCACCGTACTTGGGTTTTTCGTCCGGTTCAAAACCTGCATTCAAAAATAACTTTTCCAGCCACGGGTTGACCAGACAATCCAGCATCAGGTGGATGCGCGAGTGTGGAGTGTCATTTCTCACCCCGTGCAGGCAACTGGCATTCAAATACCAAGTGTGCCCGGCAGAAAAATGGACTTCCTCATCTTCAATGCTGAAGCAGACTTCAGGGGTGGTCACAATCGGAACATGCAGCCGTACCATGCCATCTTCAAATGCAGTTCCTCTGTCAGTGTGCATTTTGATCCGGCTACCTGGCCCCATTGCCATCAGTCGCACGGAGGTTTTTTCACACTCAAAAGTATCGATGACCTCTCGAAAATAGGGGCAACGATCAAGCAGTGCGGTGTTCGCATAAGGCACATCCGACAAGGACATGATGTGGTCTGACCGACCCTGCATGGAGCGCAGTGGTGCACAGCGCCACTCGTTTTCATAGGCAGCAGTATTGAAATGAGCAACCCAGTCCTCTTCCGTGATTTTTGCCAAATCAGTTTCCAATCGCGCCAAATCAAAAACACAGGGCAGTTTCAAGTAGCGGGTTTTGTAGGTCATGGCACGTCCTTTTAAAGTGGTGTGGATCGCAAACTGAAAGTGGAAAAGACATCGAAACAGGAATCCGACTTCATTGGGTTTGATGCTAGCATCGTGAGGATACGTTGTAGGCTAGAAATCCATTTTGAAATCTTCGCTGTCAAAGCACTAAATCTTTTGTTGTATCCATGCGGTTGAAAGAACATCTGAGAAAAATTCCAGGACTTCTCAAGCTGTTGCGCCTGGGCCGAATTGTTCTTGATCCAACCCACCGTAGCGAATGGCAGCTCAAACGGAATAAGCCGCACAACCTGTTCCAGCCTGATGGTCACACTTTCTTTGATCGCTATCCCTGGATATTCTCTGCTGTCAAGGAACTACTTCTAGAAGTCGCTACTCCACGGCTGTTGTCATTCGGTTGCTCAACCGGCGAGGAAGTATTCACGTTGCGGAGGTATTTTCCACAGGCAGAAATACTAGGCATCGACATCAATCCACACAGCATTGCCCTCTGTCAAAAGAAGTTGATTCAGGCACGGGATAGCCACATCCAGTTCAAATTGGCGAGCTCTCCCGGAGAGGAAGTTAAAGATTATTACGATGCTGTTTTTTGCATGGCGGTTTTACGCCACGGAGAACTTGGCTTCAGTCACTCGGAAAATTGCGCCCACCTGATCCGATTCGAAGATTTCGAGAGAACCATCCGCGGGTTTTATCGTGTTCTCAAACCGGGTGGATTACTGATCATCCGCCACAGCAACTTCCGCATCGCGGACACAGCCCTTGCCGAAGAGTTTGATGTCGTCCTTGCCATTATTCCAAACAGGTTGGTGGAGAAAACTCCGCTTTATGGTTCTAACAACCAGTTATTGGGAAATGACGTGTATAACGATACGGTGTTTCGGAAACGAAACGTAGCCTGATACATGACTGCTGACCCTTGATCTGGAGATATTAAGTATCAATATCCGTTCAAACAAGTCTATGGTGCCGCTGCCTCAAAACGAGCTTACTTGCTGATAAGTCCTCAATCTAATCACAAACCTCTTCTTTTCTATAGCTGAAATACACACAATAGGTGTTACGTTCCTGATTGCGGGAGAGCGTAGGGACGAGCAACAGGGGGAACTCCCCGAGGGATTCATGCTCTAACAGAAAGTATCCTTGCGGGAAGGACACATGGCGTGCGCTCGTGAAGATGAGAGTGAACTCGTCAAAAATATCCTTGTTGAGTTTACTTTCCTCGACCTCAGTCAAGATCAGTTCATACCGATTGCCTGAGGCATCTCTATGGACAAAGATTTTCTTAAGCAATGGGATGAAAGTATTCGGGCGAAAACCGACGGTTTTCGCTGCATATTTTTCCAGAAGTTCCTGTTCGTTCATGGCACATCTCGCTAAGGTCGATTTCTGTCCAAAAACCAGTTCGGACAGAAATCGGGCAAGGATACCTTAGTTTCTACTCGGGTAAATACCATTAGCACAGATGATGTAGTTCATCGCCAAAAATGGCTGACGATTGTCAAATGGTAAACCCTGGCCAACAGCAGCATTAGTGATCGCGACTACCGGGGTTGCCGTAGCGGTCACATTAAATGGTTTGAGGTTTCCGTCAGGCGTAGCAGTCGAATACATGGATGTTCCTGTCATCTTGCCCGGAACTGCCGTGTTACTTGGTTTGGCCGCATTAGCATCGGAACCCGACACTGATGGAATTGCAATGCTGGAGGTGACAGTCAAAGCCTGAGCCGACACCGTGTTGGCATGAATGTGTGCTGGCAACTGGCTGATGTTCAGGGCAGTGTTGTCATTACCCCCAGATTGACCAAGCACATACGGGGTAGACACACCAGGAGGCAGTGGGGCCGAACCAACCCCAACCGGAACGCGCCCGATCAGGTTCGGCAGTTGGAATGTTGTCGTACCATTGCCGCCATAAGTGGTACCGAGGATCGAAAACAATGCCGTATTTGATTGAATCTGCAATGTCTGGCCCGCACACAACATCCAATTTCTCGGCGCAAAATTACCCGCAAACAATAAAATACTCCCAATCATTCCATCCATGATATTTCCTTTCTCGTTACTGTTGATGATCAAACGGTTGTTCAATTTGAGAATCTGGACTTTCGGACATCTGCGGAATCCCTGATGAACGAATGCGAGAATACACGATTAGCCGTACTATTTCTACACCCACTTAAACTAATTTCGATGAAAAAATAAGGTGTTTATACAGCTGTGCGTTCAACTATTTCCGGTCGTTGCACTCAAGCCAGAGTAATACGGCTTCACGAAACCAGAATAACAGTTCACGCGGCAAAAACAGACCCATTCACCGGTAAACACGTTTGCGCGATGAGCTGCTTGCTTTGGGGGCTCAAGCTCTCTTCACAAAAGCTACGGACATAGGCCATGTCATCCGCATCAAGGTCATCGCGATAGCCGCCTACCTTGCCTTTTCTGACTCTGGCAGAGTCCGCGTCATCCGGGGAGAAGCTGAAATT
>VIKI01000102.1 GCA_008080595.1 Comamonadaceae bacterium | reverse complement strand
CATCGACGATTTGCAAGGCAGCGCCATCCAGGCCTTGCTGCAAGTGCATCTGGATGCCATGTATGAACACTCGCCGCCTGAGAGCGTGCACGCGCTTGACCTTGCAGCGCTGCGCCATCCCGCCATCACCTTCTGGACCGCCTGGGATGGTGAGGAACTACTCGGCTGTGGTGCGCTCAAACAGCACAGCGCCGAGCACGGCGAACTCAAGTCCATGCGCACCGCCAGCGCCCATGTGCGCAAAGGTGTGGCAAAAGCCATCTTGCGGCACATCGAGTCTGCGGCGCGGGCCAAAGGCATCCAGCGCATCAGCCTGGAGACCGGCCCTCACGCACCGTTTGCGGCGGCGCAAAAACTGTATGCGAGTGAGGGTTTTGTCGAATGCGGCCCGTTTGCCGACTATGTGCTCGACCCGTACAGCATGTTCATGAGCAAGACGCTGATGTAGCGCTCATCGGACTTGCTATGTTGACGAGTCCATTGGGAAAATAGCCGCCTTCACATCGTCAGAAAAACCCATCACCTATGTTGCACATCTCCAAACTCATCCCCCAAGGCGCAGGTCTGGCCGCCGTGTTGCTCAAACGCGCCAGCACGGTGGAGCTGGACTGGGAGGTGCGCCAGAAAAGCCGGTTTGAAGCCACCGACTCCACCGGCCGCCAGCTTGGCATCTTTCTGCCACGCGGCACGGTGGCACGCGGTGGCGATGTGCTGGTGGCGCACGATGGCTCGCTGATCAAGGTCTGGGCGGCTCCGCAAGCGGTGCTGAAAATCACCCACTGCCCCAACCATGGCACGCCGTTCGATTTGATCCGCGCCGCCTACCACCTGGGCAACCGGCATGTGCCGATTGAACTCAAGCCCGATCACCTGAAGATCGAACCCGACCACGTGCTGGCCGACATGCTGCATGCCATGCACCTGATCGTGACCGAGGTGAATGAGCCCTTCGAGCCGGAAAACGGGGCCTATGCCACCGGCGGGCACTTTGGCGGACATCACCACGGCCATGAGCATGACCACGATCACAGCCATGACCATATCCACACGCCACCGCTTGACCCCACCGCGCCCCATGTGCATGGCCCCGGCTGCGGCCACAACCACTAAACGCCCACCATGCGTGACAGCAGCCTGATGCAGCTGATGTGGCTGGCCTCCCCGGCTTTGCCAATTGGCGGATTTTCATACTCAGAATGCCTTGAAGCCGCCGTGGAATCTGCGCGAGTAGCTACAGAAAATGAAGCATCTGAGTGGCTGGTAGAACAGCTCCACGCCACACTGGCCCGCGCTGACTTGGCGGTGATTGCACAAGTCATTCCCGCCTGGCAGGCGCAAGACCACCCCCGCATTGCCGCGCTTAACGCCTGGGTGCTGCAAACCCGCGAAAGCAGTGAGCTGCGGGCTCAGACCGAACAAATGGGTCGATCCCTGCTGGACTGGTTGCGCAACCACACTACGGCGACACCCGCCCAGGTGAATGAGCTGGCGATGCAGCAGCCGACCTACCCGCTGGCTTTTGCCCTGGCCGCCAGCAGCACCGGCGCACCGCTGCGCGACTGCCTGCTGGCCTGCGCCTTTGGCTGGGCCGAGAACATGGTCCAGGCCGCCATCAAGTCCGTGCCGCTGGGGCAAAGTGCCGGGCAGCGCATCCTCTCCAGGCTGGCCGCAGAGATTCCCGCTGCCGTCGATCACGCCCTGACGCTGACCGACGACACGCGCCAGGCCTTTTCTCCCATGCTGGCCATCCTGAGTGCCCAGCATGAAGTGCAATATTCAAGGCTTTTCAGGTCGTAGCCCTTATAAATACTGCGCAAACAACTATCAATTAAATAGCAAATCAGCATGAACACGCCCCTGCACCACATCCCAAACCGCACCAAGCCGCTACCCCCCTTGCGCGTGGGCATTGGCGGCCCGGTCGGCTCCGGCAAAACCACGCTGCTGGAAATGCTGTGCAAAGCCATGCGCGAGAAGTACGACCTGGTGGCCATCACCAACGACATCTACACCAAGGAAGACCAGCGCCTGCTGACGGTGAGCGGGGCGCTGCCTGCTGAGCGCATCATGGGGGTGGAAACCGGTGGCTGCCCACACACCGCCATTCGTGAAGATTGCTCCATCAATCTGGAGGCCATCGACCGCATGCTGGTGGACTTTCCCAACGCCGACATCGTGTTTGTGGAAAGCGGCGGCGACAACCTGGCCGCCACCTTCAGCCCCGAGCTGAGTGACCTGACGATCTACGTGATCGACGTGGCCGCTGGCGAAAAAATCCCGCGTAAAGGTGGCCCCGGCATCACCAAGAGCGACTTGTTTGTCATCAACAAGACCGACCTGGCCCCGCATGTGGGGGCCAACCTGGAGGTGATGCGTGCAGATACCGAGCGCATGCGCACCACAGCCAAGGGGCTCAAGCCATTTGTCATGACCAACCTGAAAACCAACGACGGGCTGGCTGAAGTGATGGCCTTTATTGAGACCAGGGGCATGCTGGGCTGATTCAGCCCACGCCAGGCTTGCCAGAACACGGTGGCTGTTGGCTTGCCCAAGGCCTGATGCCGGTCAGTCTGGCGACCTGTGCAGTGATCAAGAATTGCGTCATCTCCTTTGCCGGCAATGGGCGAGCGAAGTGAAACCCCTGAGCTTCATCACAATGATAGGCACGCAAATCATTGAGAAGGCTTTCATCTTCCACGCCTTCGGCAATGGTACGCAAACCCAGACTGTGCGCCATCTGCACCACAGCACGCACGATGGCTGCATCGTTCGGGTCAGTGGCCAGATGACGGATAAATGACTGGTCAATCTTGAGCTTGTCGACATTAAAACGCTTGAGGTAAGACAAGCTCGAATAACCTGTGCCGAAGTCATCGATGGAGAGCATCACGCCAAGCAGCTTCAAGCGGCGAACGGTTGCCAGAATGTTTTCGGTGTTGCGGATCAGAATCGACTCGGTCAGCTCCAGCTCCAGAAATGATGCCTCCAGCCCCGATTTTTCAAGCGCGCGTCTGACCGTGTCCTCAAGATCACCCCGCTGGAACTGGATGGCCGACAAATTGACGGCCATCGATATTTTGGGATAACCGGCCTGATGCCAAACGGCAACCTGTCGGCAGGCTTCCATCATCACCCATTCACCAATGGCCACGATCATTCCGGTTTCTTCCGCCACCGGGATAAAGCGCGCAGGCGGCACCAGCCCAAGGTCAGGATGCTGCCAGCGAATCAGCGCCTCCACTCCCACCAGTTCGCCACTGTTCAGGTCAATTTGCGGCTGATAGTGCAGCACAAATTCGTTGCGCTCCAGCGCGTGACCCAGGCCGCTGCGCATTCTCAGGTTTTCCAGCACATCATCATTCATCTGCTTGTCAAAAAAGCAGTAGGTGTTGCCGCCGGCATCCTTGGCCCGGTACATCGCGGTATCGGCCTTTTTCATCAGCGATTCAAAATCCGTCCCATCATCGGGAAACATCGCGATACCGATAGAGACCGAGGTGCTGAGTTCGTGGCCGTCAATCAGCATCGGCAAGTGGATACTTTGCAGCAGCTTGTCGAGCACCGGTGCGCTGGCATCGGAATCCGCAAGTGCGGGCACCACGATCAGGAATTCGTCACCGCCCTGTCGGCTGACGGTGTCGGTATCGCGCACGCATTGACCCAAACGCTTGGCAACCTCACACAACAGCTTGTCACCCACCGTGTGCCCAAGCGAATCGTTGATGGTCTTGAAATTGTCAAGGTCAAGGAACAGCAGCGCCACCTTGCTGCCTTCGCGATCTGCATAAGCCATGGCTTGCTGCAAGCGATCCGAGGCCAGCAGGTGGTTAGGTAACTCGGTCAGACCATCGTGGTAAACCAGATAGCGGGCCTGGGCTTCACTGGCCTTGCGTGCAGTGATGTCCTCGTAGGTGCAAAGAATGGCGCTCACTCGCCCTTCCTGGTCACGCAGTGGCGCTTTGCAGACCACCCGGCAGCCCTGGCTGCCATCGGCTTTGGTGTAGGTCTCTTCCATATCCAGATGGGGCTGACCATTGACCATGATCTGCTGATCCTCGGCACGCCAGCGTTGCGCCAGATCCAATGGTGCGAGGTCAAAATCGGTTTTGCCAATCAGTTCCGTGGGCGAGGCAAATCCGAAATCTTCGGCAAATGGCTGATTACAACCGAGGTAGGTTGATGCCAGATCCTTCCAGAACACCCGTTGCGGAACGGTGTCGAGCACGGTACGCAGCATCTGCCGCGACTTGAACAAATCTTGCTCTGCCAGCCGTTGCCGAGCTTGTGTTTCGGCTACTTTCAGGGCGCGCACCACTGCCGGGCCGAGCTTGGACAGATGTACCTTCAGCACGTAATCGGAAGCCCCCCGGTGCAGTGTTTCTATGGCAAATTCTTCACCCATGGTGCCGCTGACGAAGACAAAAGGCAGATCAGGTGAGCGTTGGCGCAACATCTCCAGTGCCGTCAGGCCATCGAAATGGGGCAGCTTGTAATCTGCCAGAACAATATCGGGGTGCCAGCTGTCAAGCGCCTTGAGAAAAGCATCTCGGGTTTCAACACACTCGGACACAAACACCATTCCGGCCTTGCGCAACTCGCGTTGAGCGAGTTCAGCATCGGTCGGGGTGTCTTCAAGAATCAGAATGCGTAGCGGGCGTTCCATGGCGTCAGAGGGGTATGTCATAACCCTGGCAGTTTGTTGACCAGTAGCCAGTAAAAGCCCAGCTTGCCCACCACTTTCATGAAGGCATCAAATTCAACCGGCTTGCTGACAAAACTGTTCACGCCAAGGCCGTAGCAGGCCCGCATGTCGCTTTCTTCGGTGGAAGAGGTCAACACCACCACCGGGATTTGTTGTGTTTGGGGGTCGGCCTTCAAGCGTCGCAACACCTCCAGCCCACTGAGCTTGGGTAAATGCAAATCCAGCAAAATGACGCGCGGCACACTGGTGGTGACACGTCCAGCATAGTCACCAGTACCAAACAGAAAATCAAGCGCCGCAACGCCGTCTTTGACCCACATCATGTTATTGGCCAGACCATGGCGCTTCAAGGTGCGAATCGTCAGCTCCGCATCCTCTGGCGTGTCTTCCACTAAAAGAACTTCAACCTTGTCCAACGCTTCACTCATCATGGTTTTTCCTCAGCATGCGGCAGCGTGAAATGAAACGCTGCGCCATGATCCAGTTTACCCTCGGCCCAGACCTTGCCGCCGTGCCGCACCACAATTTGCCGAACGATCGCCAAACCGATACCGGTGCCTTCAAACTCGTCGTGACTGTGCAAACGCTCAAACACGCCAAACAGCTTGTCCACATACTGCATGTCAAAACCGACCCCGTTGTCGCGCACACAGAACACACCGTGTGCTCCCTCAACGAAGCCGCTGACTTCAATGATGGCCTGCTCACGTGGCTGGGTGAACTTGATCGCATTGCTCAGCAGATTGATCAGTACCTGGCGCAGCAACGCAGAATCTGCCAGTACGCAGGGCAAAGGCCCCACTTGAAGACGCACATCACGGCCCGCAAACAAAGGCTGCAGCTCGTTGAACACCGTGCGCACCATGTGTGCCATGTCAATGGGAGCCACTGAAAGGTCTTGGCGGCCCATGCGCGAAAACTGCAGAATGTCGTCGATCAGTTGCCCCATCCGATCGGTGTTGCTGCGCACAACACGCAGCATACGTTTGCCTTCGTCATCGAGCTTGTCTTCGTAGTCTTCCATCAGCATCTTGGAGAACCCGTCAATCGCGCGCAAAGGGGTGCGCAAGTCATGCGAAACCGAATAGCTGAACGACTCCAGCTCCTTGGTTCGCTCATGAATACGGCTCTCCAAACTTTGGTTGAGCTGATTCAGTGCCGTCACCGCGATATTCAAGTCTTCTGCCGTATGGTCCAGCGCCCATTCCACAACATCTAGCTCATCAAGCCTTTCTGGCATGGGTTGAGGATGGGTCTCGACCACTTGGCGCAAGGGCAATATGTTGGGAATCAACGCATGCACCTTTTCAGCCAGGCTCTCCAGTCTTGTGGTCACCATGCGACGGATCAACACCACCATGAACAGCGCCACCAACAGCGTTTTGACACCATTGCTGAGCACAATGCTGATGGCACTGTTGAGCAGCTGACGGTAAATGCCGTCCAGACTGCTGACCACCTCCAGAACACCAATCGCAGAAACCTGCCCACGGCTCTCATACTGCAGCGGATAACTGCGCGTGACGGCATTGGGTGTCGCCTTCTTGCGCGACACCCACTTGGTTGACGTGTCAGCCGCGATGACCCGCACCTCAACCAGGTTAGGCAGCAAGATCAGGGCATCAATCGCCCGCTGAATCTGTTTCTCGTCAAAGTCCCACACACTGCCAGCAATGGTGGGCACATAAATGGCAATGCCGTCGAGTTCGCGCTCCATGGCACTGCGCAGCCCCCGGTACTCAAAGACCAGCTGCACCACCGAAATCAGCAGTGTGATCACCGTGCTGAAGGCAATGACCAGCACAATCAAGCGACGACCAATCTGGTTTTTTTCACCAAACAGCAAGCGGTTGAGTGTCTTCATCGTTCAGCAACCCCCAAAATGACAAGGCTCATCGCACCCATCCCAACTCACGTTCAACCTGCCGCTGGTAGGTTTCCATCAAACCTTGCGCCTTCATCTGTCGTAATACGGCCGCCAGGCGTGGTGCCAGTTCGGCATGTTTTTTGTGCAGGTAGGGGAAAGTTGGCACAGACTTGCCCAGACTGATCAGTTTGCGCACCTGGTTCACATTGGGAAGGTCTTTGAACTCGGGCGTGTGCAGCTCTTGCATCACATACACGTCAATTTCACAGTACAGGTCAGTTCGCCCGGCCAGCAGCTTCTTCAAGCCCTGCTCCCGGGTAGGCACATCAGACAGGCGCTCGGCGGCGATCAAGGGTTTCAAAGTGCTCTCGCACAACAGCAGTCCGCGCCGGTATTCAACCAGAAGCGCAGTGGATCGCAAGTCCTCCAGTCGGTCGATACGCAGACCCGGTTTTGCGGTGTAGATCGAAAAACCAATATCCACAATCGACTCATCGACCCGCACCAGATAGGGCCGATCAACACCATACTCGTACACACGGGAAAGCTCGGCATCGGCCAAACCCTGCTCCACCATGGCTGCACCACGTGCCAGGGTGTAGTACTCCATGCGAAACGGCATGCCCAAGCGTTTGAAAGCTTCGGTATAGATGAGTAAACCCAAACGGCTACCCCAGGTATCGGGCTCACCTCCGGCTGTGACAACGAACGGTTTGTTGGCTGCAGCAAGGCCCTGACTGACTGCAGGAGTCACGGCAAAAGCCAGGCAAACTGCGGCCAGCCAGGTGAGGATTCTTTGCCACCCCCAGCGCGGCATTGGGTTGCGCTGCTGCGTCAGATGGCCTGTTGTTGCAAGGAATGTCATGTGAACCTCGTCATTGGGCTGGCTAAAGAAACTCGCTACTGCCCTGAATTGGGCGGCAGTTCTGCCTGCTTGCGATAGGCTGCAAACAAACCCTCGACCTTCATCTGCTTGAGGATGGCGGCGAAACGTGGTGCCAAGGATGCATGTTTTTTATAGAAGTAAGGGTAAGTTGCCACCGTGGCAATGTCAAACAGCTTGCGCAGCTTGCCCTCGTCCTTGAACTCTCCCGACTGCTGTACATCCTTGACAAATATATCAATATCGCAATACACATCGCTGCGCCCTGCCAAAAGCTTCTTGATGCCTTGCTCGGTGCTGGTGACATTGGACAAACGCTCAGGCGCGATGACTTTCTTCAAGGTGTTCTCACACACCAAGACACCGCGCCGGTACTCCAACAACACATCGGCAGGCAAATCAGCCAGTTGCAGAGCCTTCAAACCGGGCTGGGCGGTGAACAGCGAAAAAGTGAAATCCATCACCGGTTCTTCAACCCGAACCAATTCGGGGTGGGTGTCTGCATAACTGTAAATACGCGAAATCTCGCCATCAATCACTCCGGCTTCGACCAAAGCCGCACGCCGCGCCAGCGGAAAGCTGGCAATTTCAAGGGTGGCCCCCATGCGTCTGAAGGCTTCCTGATTGATCAGTTGGGCCCATCTGTAAGCGATGGAGTGCGGTGTGGGGTCTGCGGCCATGACGAAATGCCTGGGTGTCTCTGCGGATTCCTGGCCCTGGGCCGACCAACACGGCAGCATCAAACAGAGGGAAAGTGCCCAGTTTCCCAGATACCGGCATGTGGCATCTGTGGCTATAGAGTTCTTGAATAAGCGGATCAGCATGTGTCGAGTATCACAAAATCCTTCCCCCCGGTTGTCGACCTGGATCAAGAACCTGGAAAAATCTGGTCAAAATGCAGGGTTCATGCTTGTACGGGGGCTGAACAAATTGCGATCGTCCTGGTACTGGCATGCAATGGCGTTGAACGTGTCTGAAATCGACAGCATGGCATCCAGAATATCGGGATCAAAATGCAAGCCACGCTCTTTGGCCATCATCTGGATGGATTCGTCATGAGAAAAGGCCACCTTGTAGACCCGGCGGCTGATCAGCGCATCGTACACATCGGCCACCGCCATCAGCCGGGCACTCAGGGGAATAGCGTTTTCTTTGAGGGCTTGCGGGTAGCCTGAGCCATCCCAGCGTTCGTGATGGCTAAGTGCAATTTCTGCGGCGTAGCTCAGGTAAGAACTGCTGCAATCAATCAACTCATTGGCCGCCGCCACGATGGCATCACGACCCGCCACACAATGATGTCGCATGATGCGCCACTCATCGTTCGTGAGTTTGCCCGGTTTGAGCAAAATGGCATCGGGAATGGCCACTTTGCCGACATCATGCAACGGGGCCGACTTGAACAACAAGCGGATGGTTTCGTCATCCAGCACCGACCGAAAACGGGGGTGTGTGCTCAGCTCCTGAGCCAGTACCCGCACATAGTTCTGGGTGCGGTGGATGTGGTTGCCGGTTTCGTTGTCTCGTGCTTCGGCCAGGGCGCAAAAGGCGGTGATGGTGGCGCTTTGGGTGGCAATAAGCTGGCGATCCCGGCGCACCACTTCACGGGTACGTTCAGCCACCAGCAGTTCCAGTTCGTCAATGTGGCGTTTCAGCTGATGCTGGGTGTTGGCCAGCAGCAGGTGGTTGCGCACCCGCGCCAGCATCACCGGGGGTGACACCGGTTTGTGCACAAAGTCCTGCGCCCCAAGGGACAGGCCAAACTCTTCATCCACAGCACTTTCCAGGCTGGTCAGGAAAATCACCGGAATATCCCGGGTGGCTGAATTGGCTTTTAACTCACGGCACATGCTGAAACCATCCATGCCCGGCATCACCACGTCCAGCAAGATCAGGTCAATGGCCTGGCTGGTGGCCAGCGCCAAGCCCTCCTCACCGTTAAAGGCAAAGCTGATGTCGTACTGCGACCCCAGAATGTTGCCAATGAGCTCAATATTGCCGGGGTTGTCGTCAACGATCAGGATTCGGCTTCCCATTCGGTGTTGTGGCTGAGTAGGGAGAGTTCAGTTGCCAACTGACGGGCGGCAAAATTTTTGGCTTGCAATTGGGCTTGCAACTGTTTGAGCAATGCCTGCAAGCGGTCAACGTTCAGCCTGCGGGGGGCATCCCGTGCTGTTGATGGTGCTGCGCCAGGGCTGGCTTGTGCCTGCTCAAGCAATGTCGCAAGCATGCGGGTGCAGGCATCAGCGAGACTTTGTGTCAGCCCAGCCAGGTCTTGGGTTTGCCCGGTTTTGATCTGTCGCCCCAACTGTTCTGCGGCAATGGCAATGGCCTCCAGGCCAAGGTTACCGGCTTCACCCTTGAGGTTGTGTGCCTGCAGGTATAGCTCGTCAAACAACCCCGCTTGCTGAAGTTCACACAGTTTGGCTGGAATCTCGCCTTGGCGTTCGGTGAACGACTTCAGCAGGCGCTGAAACAGCGTCAGATTGCCATTCATTCGCATCAATGCAAGGCGCACCGAAACCCCGGGCAACGCCCGCTCCAGGGCGGCGATGCTGGATTCGTCTGCCCTGGAGGAGTCAAGCTCCTGCGCCACCGGCTCTTCTCCATCGGCCAAGGTTTTGGGCTTGACCCAGCGCAGCAGCGTCTCGGCCAAGGCCTGCGGATCAATGGGTTTAACAATGTGATCGTTCATGCCAGCCGCGGCGCTGGCCAGACGGTCTTCTGCCATGGCAGCAGCCGTCATGGCAATGATCGGCAGTTCAGCCATAGGCAATGCACGGATCCGACGGGTGGCTTCAAAACCATCCATGATGGGCATGTGCAAATCCATCAGGACGGCATCAAAATGTTCAGCTTGTACCCGCTTGAGCGCTTCCAAACCATGGTTGGCCAGCGTAACCATCAAACCCGCTTTGCCGAGAAACTCCGCTGCCACCTGCTGGTTCAACTCATTGTCTTCCACCAGCAGAATACGAGCACCACGCAGTTCGCCCAGCAGCGAGCGAATCGTCCCAAACACATCAGCGTATGGCAAAGAATGCACCGGTTTGCCATGCTGAAACCCGCTCAGCACTTCAAACAGATGTGATGGTGTGACCGGCTTGGTCAAAATGGCATCCACCGCCACATCACCTTGCGCCCGGACCAGCTCTTCACGGCCATAAGCAGTCACCATGATGATGGTGGGCGGACGACTCCCATGGGTTTGGCGAACGATGTCGGTGATGGCACGTGCCGTGTCAATCCCGTTCATGCCGGGCATTTTCCAGTCCAGCAGCAACAGATCAAATGGCTCACCTCGTTCCTGGGCTTGCTTGAACAACGCTACAGCGGACTCACCCGAGCTGACGGTGCTGACCGTGCAATGCCAACTCTCAAGAATAGCCCGCAAGATGAGCAGCGATGTCTCCTGATCATCCACCACCAGAGCGTGGCTGACTTGCAGCGGCAGCAGCCGCTGACTGCTGTTCACAGGTGTAGCGGACAGACCCAGCTCACAGGTAAAACTGAAGCTGCTGCCCTGCCCTGGCACACTGGACAGCACGATTTGGCCATGCATCATCTCCACCAGGCGTCGGCAGATGGACAGCCCCAAGCCAGAGCCGCCATAGTTGCGCGAGACGCTGGCATCGGCCTGCACAAAAGGCTGAAACAGCCGCGCTGATTGCGCTTGGCTCAAACCAATACCGGTATCCCGCACGGTCACACGCAAGATAACCGCAAGTGCGCTTTTTTCCACCAGCTCAACCTGCACATGAATTTCCCCACGCTGGGTGAACTTGACGGCATTGCCCACCAGGTTGTTGAGCACCTGCCCCAGCCG
>VIKI01000307.1 GCA_008080595.1 Comamonadaceae bacterium | reverse complement strand
GGTGTCGTCCACCAGCGTTCCCTCGACGGCCTGACGTGCCTGCGACACCAGTTCGCTGAGCACGATGGCCGATGGCTTGTGCCGTGGGGGCGAGCGCGTGGGTTTGTACTCTAGCGCCCCCATCGCGCGGTTGCCCATGTAAGCCAAACGATCCAGCGCGGTCACCTTGGACTTATCCAACCCTTTGTCGGCCATGTAGCGGTCGATCAAGGCATTGCCGAAGTCATCCGGCAGGGTATCCGCTAGCATTGCCGGCAGTCTCTTGAAGGTGATCTCAGGAAGATCCGTAAACATGAAGGTCCCCCCCTGGCGGACAGGCATCTGCAGAGGCGCAGGCTCTAACCCCAGGGACACGAACGCTGGCGTGTATTCAAAGACGTAGTAGCCCCAAGTGGGATCAAGCGCAACTGCACCGATATGCTTGCCCCACAAGTACACATTGACGACATCCACCGGCTTGTAGGTTGCGGCTCTGGCTTTGGTTGGGCGAGCGGTCATGGGCGGGGCTTATTTAGTAGAAGGGCGAGCACGCTGGCGGGTATGTCCAGCCTTGGGCATGCTCAAGGGGCTGATGGTGGCCATTGGGGCAACGTTGCGCAGCCAGTCTTCCCGGCCCAGGGCGCGGACTACGGCTATGAGCGTGCGCAGGGTGGAACCAGTCCCGTATTCCAGATTCTTCAGGGCACTGACGCTACAGCCCGCACGCAATGCCAGAGTAGCCCGGTCAATATTCTGTTTCAGTCGCAGCGACTTGATCTGCTCTCCCACGTCCGTTTCGAATTCTTCAATGGTGTTGGCTATCATTTATAAAGGCTCCAAATAGAACCATTAAACTGGAAAACAAAACCCTATGGCTTTATTTATAGCCATTGTAGACAAATGCATTATTACTTTCAATAAAGGATGTATTTGAAGCCACAAACACAATATTTTCCGGTTTATAGCCTCAAATAAAACCTTTGCGGGAACTGAATGACCAGTGTAGTGTTTGATTCTTGATGGAACTCAATCAAGCCATTCATCTCCAATGCACAACTTTGGTCAACATTGAAGAAAACAATTGCGAGTAGCCCCGGCGATTAATCTTACACAGAGGAACAGGAGCGTGAGTTGACGATACTGGCACGCTCCAAATGCACCAGCGTTCGATTGGCTCAACGCGCACAGATCGTGCTGCTGGCAGCACAGGGTCGAGTCAGGCCAATGCTGCTGTGATAGCCACGGTGCAGAGTCCATTGTTCAAACACCTGAATCTCACCGCTGTCTGCAATCTTCTTGTGCTGGGTTTGCGCCCAATCCAGTCGCGTCATGTTGTCAAGCTCAGGGTAGCGCACTGGTTCACGGCGATGTATGGATTCTCCGGTTTTGAGGTCATTCGCGGTGGCTTCACCCAGAAGGTCATCCCACTCAGGTGCCAGTTCGCACGACATGTCCCAGGCACGACTTTGGATCAGTTCTTTGTAGGCACATTTTGTGGTCTGCAATGCCAGGCTGTATGAAACAGGCGAACACTTGCCAAGAAAGTGAATATCGAGCCACTCATTCTCACCATGCATGAAGCAGTTGGTTGTGAATTTCCCGCCAAGGATGGGCGCGGCCCTTTGGATACGGGTGCGAATCCGCATGAAGGCTCTTTTTTGGTTTCACCGTGACCGCTTGCCAAATGGTGTTCGTTTCGTATAGCGTATGGGCACGGGTCACCCTCTATCTGTTGGTTGAGAGGCCAAGTCCATTCCGGCGATGGCTTTGCTTTTAAGTTCAGGCAAGTTTTTCGATGCCCTCATCGAATTCTCCGGATGGGTTCCATGAAGGTCTTCCAGGCACGGTATCCGGCCATCAGTGCTCGCGCATCGGCAAGCGCGTGGTGCGCAGGCCAGTTTTGCGAATACACAGCGTGGGCTGCCTTCTCGAACACCGGATGGTTGATCGTGTGGCTGGCCAGTTGCAGCTTGTCACCCACGTTGGGCGGCGCTTGCCGATAGGACGTACCCAACCAGGCATCCGTCAATAGCTGCCAATCCCCCTCAAAACTCAGACTGAGTGCATTGGGCACCGGGCACCCGGCCAAGCAAGGGCAATACTTCCTGATGCACAAACTGGCTGCAAACGTCCCGTTGGTAATCTGTGCGCTCGGCATAAAACTCCCGGCCATCCTCGCCCACCAAGGCCAGACTGATCAAGTCATGCTTGGCAAAATCAGTGAATTCCGTGTCAAGAAAGAGCAACATTCTGGGTTCAGTGGGCGGATTCAAGTCTGAAGAGCAACACCACCGCAGATCCACTTGAGCTGAGTGTGTTGGGTGGTCTGTCCCCTGATAATGTCGGGGCGCAAGGAGTGCCCTGCTGCGCTTCAACGGCCAGTTGCAATGAATCATCCTGTGCGAGGTGGCTTTCGATTGTCATGACAACCCTCACTGCGCTTGTCGTTGAGCCACCAAACTCTGACAGCGATGCTGGCTGTCACAAAGAAAGCGCACCTTGTCATCGCGGGTTTCCAGGGTCAGTGCCTCGTTCTTGTTCAGGCTGATACCGTCCGTCAAGGCGTAATAACCCAGATCTGTCTCCACCAAGGCACGGGTTATCCAGCCGCCACCTTGATGGATCGACATCACCTTGCCTGCGTTTTGTACGCTGTGGGGCTGGCGAGCTGACTCCCCCAGAAACACATGGTGATAGGCATACATGGTCATCGGCACAAAGAAACCCAACACCATCAACAAAAGCAGCAACATCAAAAATGGGATCTCCACCTGCTTGAACAACCGGTGGATCACGCCCATAGAAGCGGTACCCCGGGTGACTGCCGAAGGATTGGGTTCATCCACTTTGACGGTTTCAGCTGGCAGCAGGGAATGATCGGCACCGGTTGAGGGCTTGGAATTCAGGAGGTTTTCTGACATGGGGAATCCTTTGCTTGGTAGCTTGACTGCACTCGCAGCCAATTGATCAGTTGAAATAACACTTATCGTTCACTTTGGGTCATGACACGGATGAGTTGGACATGGAATGAGTCGAACGACATCGACCTACCGCATCCCCCGCCAGCTCAGATAACCCACCACCAGCACAACCACCACCGCACCAAGCAGCAGCAGATTCGTCGCCCGCGCCACCCGCCTGTCCAACTCTTGCCCTGCAGCCTGTCGTTGCTTGTGATTTTGTCGCCCCCGGAGTCTGCGCATGGCATTGCCGCCTGATTGCATCATGTTGCCCCTCTTCATGCCCGACTCTCCAACCCCTTCATCCGA
>VIKI01000101.1 GCA_008080595.1 Comamonadaceae bacterium | reverse complement strand
GCCCTGCATGGCCGCTTTGGTGAAGACGGCACGGTGCAGGGAGCGCTTGAATTACTGGGTATTCCTTACACCGGCCCGGGCGTGATGGCCTCAGCGATTGCCATCGACAAGCTCATGACCAAACACATTTGGCGTGCCGATGGCCTGCCGACCCCGGAGTGGATGAAGGTGGCCAGTGTGGCGCAAACCCAAGCCGCATTGAGCGCACTGGGCTGCCCGATGATCGTCAAACCAGCCCGCGAAGGCTCCACCATTGGGCTGACCAAAGTGACCTCACTGGATCAGTGCGAAGCCGCCTTTGCGCTGGCAGTAGCGACCCATGATGAGGTGTTGTGTGAGCAGTTCATCAGCGGCGAAGAGGTGACCGTGCCGATACTGGGATCGGGCGCACAGGCCCATGCGCTGCCGGTGATCCGCATCCAGGCCCCGGATGGCAACTACGACTACCAGGCCAAATACTTCACCAACGACACCCGCTACCTGGTGCCATGTGGTTTGCCCGAGGGTGAAGAAGCACACATTCAGCAACTGGTGTTGCAAGCCTACAAAAGCCTGGGCTGCCGGGGTTGGGCGCGTGCCGACGTGATGATTGATGCCGCGACCCGCAAGCCCTATTTGCTGGAAATCAACACCAGCCCGGGCATGACCAGCCATTCGTTGGTGCCGATGTCGGCCAAGGCCGCAGGCATCAGCTACCCGCAACTGTGCCTGCAAGTGTTGACACTGACCAGCCTGGATTACGCCGCATGAACACTGCTGCACCCATGCCGCTGGACATCAGGCTCATGAACGGGCTGGCTAGCGCCCTGTTCGGGCTGGTGGCGCTGCTGCTGCTGGGTGCGGCCTTGGCTTGGGCCATGCGCCTGCCCCTGTTCAACATCCGGGGGGTAAGTGTGGTGGGCGATGTCACCCACTACAACGCCCTGACCCTGAAGGCCAATGTGATGCCACGCCTGCATGGCACCTTCTTCACACTCGATGTGGACGCGGCCCGCCAGGTGTTCGAGGCCATGCCCTGGGTGCGCCAGGCGATTGTGCGCCGTGACTTTCCGAACCGGCTCAAGGTGCAATTACAAGAGCACCAGGCGGTGGCGTATTGGGGGGCCGAGGGTGATTCACGCCTGCTTAACAGCTACGGCGAGGTGTTTGAAGCCAATCTGGGTGAGCTGGAAAAAGACGACCTGCCACGCCTGAACGGCCCAGATGGCCAAAGTGCCCAGGTGCTGGCCATGCACCGCAGCTTGCAGCCGCTGCTGGCCTCGATGGATTTGGCACTGGATCAGTTGGAGCAAACGCCCCGGGGTGGCTGGCGTGCCGAGCTTGACAGCGGCACGGTGCTGGAGCTGGGCAGCGGCAACACACCGGAGCTGCTGGCCCGTACCGAGCGTTTTCTGAAAACAGTCACGCAAGCCACCTCGCGCTACAACCGCTCGGTGGAGCAGCTGGCCTCGGCCGATTTACGGCATACGGATGGTTATGCCATACGACTCAACGGCGTGCGAACGCTGGATTCTGATGACATCAAAAAACGGTAAAACAAAGCAACAGGTGACGCAATGGCTAAAGAATACAAAGATCTGATCGTCGGGCTCGACATTGGCACCGCCAAGGTGATGGTGGTGGTGGCCGAGGTGCTGGCTGATGGCAGCCTCAAGCTGGCGGGCTTGGGCGTAGCTCCCAGCAATGGCTTGAAGCGCGGCGTGGTGGTCAACATTGATGCCACGGTGCAAAGTATTCAGCAAGCCTTGAAAGAGGCCGAGCTGATGGCCGACTGCAAGATCACCCGCGTCTACACCGGCATCACCGGCAGCCACATTCGCGGCATCAACTCCCATGGCATGGTGGCCATCAAAGACCGCGAGGTTACGGCGGCCGATGTGGCCCGCGTGGTGGAAACTGCCAAGGCCATCAATATCTCGACCGACCAACGCCTGCTGCTGGTGGAGCCACAAGAATTCATCATTGACGGGCAAGATGTCAAAGAGCCCATCGGCATGAGCGGCATCCGCCTGGAGTCCAATGTGCACATCGTGACCGGGGCGCAGAGTGCGGCCGAAAACATCATCAAATGTGTGCGCCGTTGTGGCCTGGAGGTGGAGCAACTGATGCTCAATCCGCTGGCCAGCAGCCTGTCGGTACTGACTGAGGACGAGCGTGAACTGGGGGTGGCGCTGGTGGACATTGGCGCGGGCACCACCGATCTGGCGATCTTCACCGGCGGAGCGATTCGCCACACGGCCGTGATTCCGATTGCCGGTGATTTGATCACCAGCGATATTGCCATGGCCTTGCGCACCCCGACCAAAGACGCGGAAGAGATCAAGGTGGAAAACGGCTATGCCAAACAGCTGCTGGCCGACCCCGAAGCGCAAGTGGAAGTGCCCGGCCTGGGGGATCGTGGGCCACGCATGCTCAGCCGCCAGGCCTTGGCGGGCGTGATTGAGCCACGGGTGGAAGAGATATTCAGCCTGGTGCACCAGGTGATGCGCGAGTCGGGCTTTGAAGAAATGCTCTCCAGCGGCATTGTGCTCACTGGCGGCAGCTGCATCATGCCCGGCATGGTCGAGCTGGGTGAGGACATTTTCCTGAAACCGGTGCGCCGGGGTATTCCGAAATACCGGGGGGCCTTGTCCGACATGGTGGCCCAGCCACGGGCGGCCACCGTGATGGGGCTGCTGGAAGAGGCGCGTATCGCCCGCTTGCGTGGTTTCAAGGTGTCGCAGAAAAACGGCTCCATGAAGTCTGCATTTGGCTCCCTCAAAGACTGGCTTGTGGGGAATTTTTAATATGAAGTACCCACTCTGGCTCTCCCGTGCTGGCCCACCGCAGCGATGGCGATGTCTCCATGCACCGCCCGACCCAACACCTGCTGGTACCTATTCACATTGTTTTTTGATTCATTTTTTAGCCCATACACCCCAAGGAGCACAACATGCCTATTGAACTCATCGACGAAGAAGCCTTCAACCAAGGCACCCAAATCAAGGTGATCGGTGTCGGCGGCGGCGGCGGCAATGCCGTCGGCCACATGATTGCCAGCGCCGTTCAAGGTGTCGAATTCATCTGCGCCAACACCGATTCACAAGCCCTGTGCCGAAGTGATGCGCACCGCATCATCCAGCTCGGCAGCACCGGCCTGGGCGCAGGCAGCAAACCCGACAAAGCCCGGGAAGCTGCCGAACTGGCGCTGGACGATATCCGTGCGGCGATTTCCGGTGCACACATGTTGTTCATCACCGCGGGCATGGGCGGCGGCACCGGCACCGGGGCCGCCCCAGTGATTGCCCGTGTGGCGCGTGAAATGGGCATTCTGACGGTGGGGGTAGTCACCAAACCGTTTGAATTTGAAGGCAAACGCCGCATGGACAACGCAGACTGCGGCTTGACCGAGCTCGAAGCCAATGTGGATTCACTCATTGTGGTGTTGAACGAAAAGCTGCTGGAGGTGTTGGGTGATGATGCCACGCAAGACGAAGCCTTTGCCCATGCCAACGATGTGCTGAAAAACGCGGTGGGCGGCATTGCCGAAATCATCAACGTGCCGGGTCATGTGAACGTCGACTTTGAAGACGTGCGCACCGTCATGGGTGAGCCTGGCAAAGCCATGATGGGCACGGCACTGGCCGCCGGCCCGGATCGTGCCCGCATTGCCGCCGAACAAGCCGTGGCTTGCCCGCTGCTGGAAGGTATTGACCTGTCCGGGGCCAAAGGGGTGCTGGTGTTGATCAGTGCGGCCAAGGGCTCACTGAAACTCGCCGAGTCCAAGCTGGCCATGAACACGATCCGTGCCTACGCATCTCAAGATGCCCATGTGATCTACGGCACGGCTTATGACGATGCCTTGGGCGAGCAGATTCGCGTCACCGTGGTGGCCACCGGTTTGAGCCGTACCCGTCCCAAGCTTCAAGTGATGCCCAGCAGTCAGCCACAAACTGTGTTACGCACCGGCACCGACAACATGCCCTTCAATGTGCCCACCCTGGACAATCCGGTGACGGCGAATACGGGCAGCAGCATGATGACTGGCAACACCCCCAATCGCACACAACCCGACTATGGTGCCATGAGCACACCCAGTGTCTGGCGTACCCGTGACCGCACATCTGCAGCGGCCAAGGTCGATGCGCTGTCCAGCGGGGGGATGGATGATTTTGAAATTCCGGCTTTTTTACGCAAACAGGCTGATTGAGATGGCTCAGATCATCAAGGCAGATCAGGCCTTTTGTGCCAGCAAGTAGTCCCAGAGTGCCTGAGCATCACGCTTGGGCATCTCTGCGCCAGCGCGGCAGGACTGACTTGATGGTTTGAGCGTTTCGCGGTGTGAAGGACGCTCACGGTAGGCACGCACATCCATGGTGATGTGCATGTCTTTCAGGTCTGGTGGCGCAGCACTGACCAGTTTTTGGGCACGCAATTCTTTCTGTACCGCACTGGTCGGCAAAAATGCAATGCCATGGCCTTCCAGCGCCATGGCTTTGAGCCCTTCAGCCATGTCAGTTTCATACACACGATCAAAGTGGATGGGAGCGCTACAGCGCTTGAGAATCAACTCCACCATTTGCCCCAGGTATGCACCCTGTGCATAGCCCAGGTAGGGCAAAGGTCTGGTAGGCTTTCCAGGCAGCTCATACATCGGATTGCCGTGGGCATCTGGTTTCACATAGGGGGCCACCAATTCTTCCCCCAGACTCACCATTTCATAACGCTCTGTATCCAGTTGGTAAGGCTGTGAAGGGTGATGGTAGGCAATGAGCAAATCGCAACTACCCTCCACCAGGCGCATCACCGCATCGTGCACATTCAGGGCAATGAGACGGCTTTTGATCGGGCCAAAGTTGTCGCGCAGTTTGGATACCCAGGCTGGAAAAAAGGTGAAAGCCAGGGTGTGCGGCACCGCAAACTCAATCACGTCCTGCGCCGCTGTGGCGTGCCCTCGCAGCATGGCACGGGTGGTTTGCAGGGCCTGCAACACTTCCAGCGCCTGCGCGTAAAGTGTCTCACCCGCTGGGGTCAGCCGTGTGGGATAACTGCTGCGATCCACCAAATCAGAACCAGCCCAGGCCTCCAGCGACTGAATACGCCGAGAAAATGCAGGTTGGGTCACATGGCGCAGCTGCGCTGATCGGCTGAAACTTCGGGTTTCAGCCAGACTGACAAAATCTTCAAGCCATTTGGTTTCCATGAAACACCTAGAACGAGGAACAAGTAGGGTGAGACTACCCGCTCATTGCTCTTGTACCCTACACCTACCTAACAGATATCTTGTTTGAGGCTAAAAATAACAAAAAGCCCCGCCATTTAACTGACGGGGCTTTGTTGCTTCAAGAGGATAAAAGTGAACAGAGATCGGAGCTTAATGAAATATCAGCAGATGCGACCGCCGACATGCGTGGTGCAGCCACCACCCAGCACCCAAGCAATACGCCCTTGACCATCGCGGGTACCCGTTTGAACATAGGTGTCAGTGGCAAGAATGCCGTTGCCTGCATTCGGGGTGAAGGTCACCGTGACAACGTTTGCGGCTGTCGATATCGCGACACCTGCGCCATCAAATACGCCGGCATCAGTTTGAATGGCGGGAATCTCCGCAGTAACAGCCAATGCATCTGGCACACCAGCGACCACATTGAACGCTGTGAAATCAGTGCCATTTGCGGCAACACAAGATGCAGCAACGTTGGCACCACTGGAACACATCTCAATGGGTGTTTTATACGTACCGAACGCAGCCGCCATTTGAGAAAAACGAGCTTTCTGTGTATAGGTTTGATAAGCAGGCAAAGCCACAGCCGCCAAAATACCGATGATCGCCACAACGATCATCAACTCGATCAGGGTAAAACCCTTTTGCATAGAACGCTTCATGATTAGCTCCTTAAAGAAAGTTAAAACAACAACGAGAACGCTGAACACTCAGCAGCTTTCGTGCCACGCATCTTAGCGACGAAAACGGCAACTCGCACAGCAAATTTTGACCAAGCTCGCCCAAAGTCAAGCGAAATTTGTCACAACAACAGTAAAAATGGCAATTTTTGTCACTTCCACCGAATAAATACTCTTTCAAAAAGCTTGCGTCCGCAAGGCTTTTAAATCCGTCACACGCAAGCCGCCATATTCAACCCGAATGGCACCGGCACCGGCCAAGGTGGTCAGAGCCTCATTGACACGCTGGCGCGACAAACCCACCAGATAAGCCAGTTCTTGCTGGGTGATGCGCAGCACCGCACCCAGGCCGGGGTAGAGCACAGGGTTGAACAGTGCGGCCAGGCTGCGCGCGACACGAATGTTCGGGTTGGTCATGCGGTCAATTTCGCGTGCGGCTATAAATTGCCCTAAGCGTTCATTGAGCTGATTCATGACGAACCGGTTAAAACCAATAGAGTGATCCAGCAGCCAATGGAAGGTGTCCACATGTAACCCGGCCACCAGGCTTTTACGCAAGGCTTGAATGTTGTAACGGTAACACTCCCGCTTAAGGGCTGTGCCTTCACCAAACCAGCCTCCGGGTGGCACACCAGTAAAGGTCATGGTCTGCCCCTCGGCGTTGTCACTGCTCATCTTCAGCAAACCATCAATCACCCCAAACCAATAGGTGACAGGGCGGCCCGTGCGGCACAAAAAATCACCTGGCAGTGCGTCGGTGATTTTCAGATCTTCAATCGCCCGCAACCGTTCATCGTTCGACAGCAATTTAAGCCACGGGATGACAGCCAATTCATTTTCAGTCAAAGAGCGTCTGCGCTGGAATGGGGTAATTTCAGGCTTCATGAGTGAGGCTCCCGGGTAGATTTGAGGTGCCACCCAAGCAGGGAAAACACCTACCAACAAAGGCTTCAATTGTCGTCCAAACGACAACAAAACGTCAAACTGAGTTTTATGATTTGCTCAAGCCAGCCACATGGACACCTGCTCCATGCGGCGATAAATTGAAGACAAGGTGAAGAGATGCAAACAACGTTTCCCCGATTGCTGTTGACCCACGCCGCGCAGCGTCCGCAAGATGCCGCCATGCGTGAGAAAGAATATGGCATCTGGCAAGCCATCACCTGGGGTGAGATGGCCGTTTTGGTGGAGCAACTGGCCTGCGGCCTGCATCTGGCCGGTTTGCGTCAACACGACCACATGATTGTGATTGGGGCCAACCGGCCCCGCCTGTACGCCACCATGTTGGCCGCGCAATCCTTGGGGGCGGTGCCCATTCCGCTGTACCAGGATGCTGCGGCCCCGGAGTGCGTGTTTCCCATCAACAATGCCGAAGTTTGTTTCGCCTTTGCCGAAGACCAGGAGCAGGTCGACAAGCTGCTGGAAATTCGCGAGCAATGCCCCCAAATCTCCCACATGTATTTTGATGACCCGCGTGGGCTTCGCAACTACGACGAGCCAGGCCTGCAGTCACTGGATGATTTGATTTCGGAAGGCAAAGCATTTGCCGCACAGAACACCGGTTTTTTCAAATCTGAAGTCGACAAGGTTCAGCCCGATGACGTGGCGGCCATGTTCTTTACCTCGGGCACCACCGGTAACCCCAAGGGTGTAGTGCACACGCATGACAGCTTGCTGAACCGGGCACGCGCCGGGGCCGAGTTTGACAAACTGACCCATGCCGAAGATGTGCTGGCGTATTTGCCACCGGCCTGGATCGGGCAAAACATATTTTCTTACGCGCAATGGCTGAGCTGTGGCTACGTGGTGAACTGCCCCGAGTCCGCCGCCACGGTGACCATCGACCTGAAAGAGATTGGCCCGACCTATTACTTTGCGCCACCCCGGGTGTTTGAAGGTTTGCTGACCAGCGTGATGATCCGCATGGAAGATGCCGGGGCCATCAAACGCAAAATGTTTCACAGCTTCATGACCGTGGCCAAGCGGGTCGGCCCAAGCCTGATGGACGGCAAAGTGGTCGGCCTAGCGGATCGTCTGCTGTACGGGTTGGGCAACTTTTTAGTTTATGGCCCTTTGCGCAACAACCTGGGTTTTAGCCGGGTGCGGGTGGCCTACACCGCAGGCGAAGCGATTGGGCCAGACTTGTTCAGCTTTTACCGCTCGATTGGCGTCAACCTGAAGCAGCTTTATGGCTCGACTGAAACGGCGGTGTTTGTCTGCCTGCAGCCCGACCATGAAGCACGTGCCGACACGGTAGGCGTGCCCTGCAAGGGTGTCGAAATCAAGGTGGCTGACAACGGCGAGATTCTGGTCAAGTCGCCCGGCCTGCTCAAAGGCTACTTCAAAAACCCCGAAGCCACGGCGGAAGTCCTCACCGCCGACGGCTGGTACCACACCAGTGATGCGGGATTTCTGGACGCGCATGGCCACCTGAAGATCATCGACCGGGTGAAAGACGTGGGCCGCATCCACGGTGGGGCCAATGACGGAGCCATGTTTGCGCCCAAGTATGTGGAAAACAAGCTCAAATTCTTCCAGCACATCAAAGAGGTGGTGGCCTACGGTGATGGGCGCGAAAAAGTCTGCGTGATGATCAACATTGACTTTGATGCCGTGGGCAACTGGGCCGAGCGGCGCAACCTGCCCTACGCGGGCTACACCGATCTGGCCCAAAAACCCGAGGTGTACCAGCTCATCAAGGAATGTGTGGAGAAGGTCAATGCCGACCTGAGCGAAGATGCCCTGCTGGCAGGCTCTCAAGTCAGCCGTTTCCTGGTGTTGCACAAAGAGCTGGATGCGGATGACGGCGAACTGACCCGAACCAACAAGGTGCGCCGCGGCTTCATTGCAGAAAAATACAACGTTCTGGTGGATGCGCTTTATGGCGGCAAAACCTCGCAGTTCATTGAAACCTTGGTCAAGTTTGAAGATGGCCGCACGGGCAGTGTCAGTGCCACCTTGACGATTGACGATGCCAAGACTTTTGTGCCCGTCAAGGCAGCAGCCTGATCACGATCCGTTGGAATAAAACATGGCGACTAAACAAATTGGCGATGTCATTCTGGATGTCAAAAACATCTCTCTGAGCTTTGGCGGTGTGAAAGCACTGACCGATATTTCTTTCAATGTCCGTGAGCACGAGGTACGCGCCATCATTGGCCCCAATGGTGCGGGCAAGAGCTCCATGCTCAATTGTGTGAACGGGGTCTATCGCCCACAGACAGGGGCGATCACCTTCCGTGGGCAAACCTTCAGCCACATGGACAGCCACCAGGTGGCCACCATGGGCATTGGCCGCACCTTCCAGAACCTGGCTTTGTTCAAAGGCATGAGTGTGATTGACAACATCATGACCGGGCGCAACCTGCGGATCAAAAGCAACCTGTTTTTGCAGGCGCTGCGTATTGGCCCGGCCCAGCGTGAGGAAGAGATGCACCGCGAATACGTGGAGCACATCATCGACTTTCTGGAAATCCAGGCCTACCGCAAAACCCCGGTCGGCCAGTTGCCCTACGGCTTGCAAAAGCGGGTGGACTTGGGCCGTGCTTTGGCGATGGAGCCGCAACTGCTGTTGCTTGACGAGCCCATGGCCGGCATGAATGTGGAAGAAAAGCAGGACATGAGCCGCTTTGTGCTGGATGTGAATGAAGAGTTTGGTACCACCATCGTGCTGATCGAGCACGACATGGGCGTGGTGATGGACATCAGTGACCGGGTGGTGGTGCTGGACTACGGCAAAAAGATTGGCGATGGCACGCCCGATGAGGTGCGCAACAACGAAGAAGTGATCAGCGCTTATTTGGGAACAGGACATTAATCATGGGATTCTTCTTTGAAACACTCCTCGGCGGCCTGATGGCTGGCATGCTGTACTCGCTGGTTGCCCTGGGCTTTGTGCTGATCTACAAAGCCTCCGGGGTCTTCAACTTTTCGCAGGGAGCCATGGTGCTGTTTGCGGCACTGGCCATGGCCCGGTTCTCCGAATGGATACCGGTGTACACCGGCATGGACAACCCCTATGCGACCAATGTCCTGGCCTTCATTGGCGCCGGGGCGGTGATGTTTGGGGTGGCCTGGCTGATTGAACGCCTGGCGCTGCGGCACTTGGTGAACCAGGAAGGTACCACGCTGTTGATGGCCACCCTGGGCATCAGTTACTTTCTGGACGGCATCGGTCAAACCATTTTTGGCAGCGATATTTACAAAATTGATGTGGGCATGCCCAAAGACCCGATTCTGGCGTTGGAGAGTGTGTTTGAAGGTGGCATTCTGATCAACAAGGAAGACTTGTACGCGGCGGTGATCGCCGCTGTTCTGGTCGGCCTGCTGACCCTGTTTTTCCAGAAAACGGTGACCGGCAGAGCGCTGCGAGCCGTGGCTGATGACCATCAAGCGGCGCAAAGCATTGGCATTCCCTTGAACCGCATCTGGGTCATTGTGTGGTGTGTGGCCGGGGTGGTGGCCCTGGTGGCCGGCATGATCTGGGGCAGCAAACTGGGCGTGCAGTTCTCACTCACCACGGTGGCCTTGCGGGCTTTGCCGGTGGTGATTTTGGGCGGTTTGACCTCGGTGCCAGGAGCCATTGTGGGCGGCTTGATCATTGGCGTGGGCGAAAAACTGTCCGAGGTGTTTTTGGGCCCGTATGTGGGCGGCGGTATTGAAATCTGGTTTGCCTATGTGCTGGCGCTGGTGTTTTTGCTGTTCCGGCCGCAAGGACTCTTTGGAGAGAAGATCATTGACCGCGTCTAATTTCTATAGCAGCTTACGCATGATTGACAAGCTCTAGAAGCCAATTTGTTCATAAAAATCACATCACAACATCATGTTTTATCGCGAAAACGGTCAATTCAAAACAACTTACCGGGCGGATCAGCAGATTTTTGCCATCACCCAGGATCGGGTGGCGGTGCTGCTGCTGATTGCCGCAGCGTTTCTGGTAATCCCCATCGTCACCAGCGAATACATGTTCCGGGCGATTCTGATTCCGTTTGTGATCATGTCAGTGGCCGCGCTGGGGGTGAATATTCTGGTGGGCTACTGCGGCCAGATTTCGCTGGGCTCCGGTGCCTTCATGGCGGTGGGGGCTTATGCGGCGTTCAACTTCTTTGTGCGGGTGCAGGGCATGCCGGTGCTGCTGGCCCTGGTGCTGGGCGGGGTGTGCGCCGCCGCGTTTGGCATTTTGTTTGGCCTGCCGAGTTTGCGCGTCAAAGGCTTGTATCTGGCCGTGGCCACACTGGCGGCGCAGTTTTTCAGCGACTGGATGTTCTTGCGCATCAAGTGGTTCACCAATGATGCCCCGTCCGGCTCGGTCTCGGTGTCTGGCTTGCAGGTGCTGGGCATCCAGATTGAAAGCCCGGTGTCCAAGTACCTGTTTTGCCTGAGTATTCTGGTGGTGCTGGCGCTGCTGGCCAAAAACCTGGTGCGCAGCGCGATTGGCCGGGAGTGGATGGCGATCCGCGACATGGATGTGGCCGCCGCCGTGATTGGTATTCGCCCGATGTACGCCAAGTTGACCGCCTTTGCCGTGAGCTCCTTCATCGTGGGGTGGCGGGGGGCATGTGGGGCTTTATTTACCTGGGCTCCTGGGAACCGGCCGCGTTTTCAGTTGACCTGTCCTTCAAGCTGCTGTTCATGGTGATCATTGGTGGCATGGGCTCCATCATGGGCAGCTTTTTTGGCGCAGGTTTTATTGTGGTGTTGCCGATTTTCCTGAACCAGTTTCTGCCCTTTGTCGGGGGTTTGGTCGGCATCCAGATTTCCACCGCCGGTATTGCCCACGCCGAGCTGATTATTTTTGGTGCACTGATTGTCTGGTTCCTGATTGTGGAGCCGCACGGCCTGGCCAAACTGTGGTCAATTGGCAAACAGAAGCTTCGTTTGTGGCCCTTTCCTCATTGAGTTGTTTTCGTTAACCAAAGCACTGCGGTGCATTACATCTAGGAGACTTGCATGAAAATTAAACACCTTGCGTTAGCGGCTCTCATGGCCTCGGTTGGGGTCAGCGTATTGGCCCAACCCAAAGAGCAATTTTTCCCCGGACTGCCTTACCGCACCGGTGCCTACGCCCCCAACGGTGTGCCATGGGCCAATGGTTACGCAGACTACCTCAAGCTCACCAACGCACGCGGTGGCATCAACGGGGTCAAGATTGTTTATGAAGAATGCGAAACGGGTTACGACACGGCCCGTGGTGTGGAATGTTATGAACGCCTCAAAGGCAAATTCGGCGGGGCCACAGTGTTCCAGCCACTGTCAACGGGCATCACTTTTGCGCTCACTGAAAAAGCCCCTGGCGACAAGATTCCCTTGATCACCGCAGGTTATGGTCGCAGCGAAAGCCAGGACGGCACCGTCTTCAAATGGAATTTCCCCTTGGCCGGCACCTACTGGCTGGCAGCGGATGCCCTGGTGCAAACCATTGGCAAAAAAGAAGGTGGGCTGGACAAGCTCAAAGGCAAAAAAGTCACCCTGGTTTACCACGATTCCCCGTATGGCAAGGAACCCATTCCTCTGCTGCAAGAGCGCGCTGCCATGCACGGTTTCAACCTGCAACTGTTGCCGGTGACCGCTCCCGGCGTGGATCAGAAAGCCACCTGGCTGCAAGTGCGTCAGGCCAAGCCAGACTATGTCTTGCTGTGGGGCTGGGGCGTAATGAACTCCACCGCCCTCAAAGAAGCCCAGGCCACCGGTTACCCACGTGACAAGATGTACGGGGTGTGGTGGTCAGGGGCCGAGCCTGACGTGAAAGACGTGGGTGAAGGTGCCAAGGGTTACAACGCGGTGACCATGCAGCATGGCGCCGAGCCGCAGTCTGCCGTGGTCAAGGAGATTCTGGAAAAGGTGCACGGCAAAGGTCAGGGCAGTGGCCCCAAAGAAGAAGTGGGACAAGTGCTCTACATGCGCGGAGCCATGAGCGCCATGTTTGCGGTGGAAGGTGTGCGCCGTGCGCAAGAGCGCTTTGGCAAAGGCAAGTGGGTGTCGGGTGAACAAGCCCGCTGGGGTTATGAAAACCTGGCACTGGATCAAAAGAAACTCGATGCACTGGGCTTTGCTGGCGTGATGCGCCCGATCAGCACCACTTGTGCCGACCACATGGGTTCCAACTGGGCGCGGGTGCACACATGGGATGGCAAGAAGTGGAATTTCTCCTCTGACTGGCTGCAGGCTGATGAGCAAATCCTGAAGCCCTTGGTGAAAAACACCGCCGCCAAATACGCCGCCGACAAGAAGCTGACACCCCGTACCCCGGCTGATTGCCAGTCTTAAGTCTGTAGTTTGCAGTTTGTAGGTCGGGTTAGCCGCAGGCGTACCCCGACTCGAACGCTCAGCCGAAAGCCCTGCGTGCAAGGCTTTCGATTGGTAAAGGCAATACTCATGGAACCCAAAAACATCGTTCTCAACGTCAATGGCATCGAGGTCATTTACAACCACGTCATTCTGGTCTTGAAGGGCGTGTCCCTGAATGTGCCCGAGGGCAAGATTGTGGCCATTCTGGGTGGCAATGGGGCGGGTAAAACCACCACCTTGCGCGCCATCTCCAACCTGCTGCGCGGCGAGCGCGGCGAGGTCACCAAGGGCTCGATCGAGCTGCGTGGCGAGCGTATTGAAAACCTGTCCCCGGCCGACCTGGTGCAACGCGGCGTGGTGCAGGTGATGGAAGGCCGACACTGTTTTGCCCACCTGACGATTGAAGAAAACCTGCTGACAGGTAGCTACACCCGCAAAGACAAGGGTGAAATTGCCGCCAATCTGGACAAGGTTTACACCTACTTCCCGCGCCTGAAAACCCGCCGCACCAGCCAGGCCGCCTACACCTCGGGGGGTGAGCAGCAAATGTGCGCGATTGGCCGTGCCCTCATGACCAACCCCAGCATGGTGCTGCTGGATGAGCCGTCCATGGGGCTGGCACCACAAATTGTGCAAGAGGTGTTTGACATTGTGAAAGACCTCAACACCCGCGAGAAAGTGACCTTTTTGCTGGCCGAGCAAAACACCAACATGGCGCTCAAGTACGCCGACTATGGCTACATCATGGAGTCTGGCCGGGTGGTGATGGATGGTGCAGCCAGTGACCTGGCCAACAACGAAGACGTGAAAGAGTTCTACCTGGGCATGGGTGGAACTGAGCGCAAGAGCTTCAAGGATGTGAAGAGCTACAAGCGTCGCAAACGCTGGTTGGCTTGAACGGACAAATTCAAAACTTTCAGGAACAAATCCATGTCAGACTTTTTTGACGCATTGGAAACGCGCACCCCCGCCGAGCGCGAAGCCGCGCTGCTGGCCGCCTTGCCGCTGCAAGTGGCCCATGCCAAACTGGCCTCTCCGGCCTTTGCCGAGATTCTCAAAGATGTGAATCCCGCTGACATTTCCAGTCGGGCAGCGCTGGCCCAATTGCCGGTGACCCGCAAGCACGAACTGTTGGAGCTGCAACTGGGCAGCCGAAGCAAGGGCGGCAATGTGTTTGGCGGCTTTTGCACCCACGGCTTTGGCCCACACCTGCCGCGTGTCTTTGCCAGCCCAGGGCCGATTTACGAGCCGGAAGGCACGGCCAAAGATTACTGGCGCATGGCACGAGCCATTTTTGCCGCCGGATTCCGGCCCGGTGAACTGATCCACAACAGCTTCAGCTACCACTTTGTTCCCGCTGGCTCCATGATGGAAACCGGGGCCCACGCGATGGGTTGCACCGTATTCCCCGGCGGCACCGGGCAAACCGAGCAACAGGTGCAAGCCATGGCAGATTTGCAGCCTGCCGGCTACATTGGCACGCCCAGTTTTCTGAAAATCATTCTTGAAAAAGCCGATGCCATGGGGGTCGCCCTGCCCAGCCTGACCAAGGCCATGTTTGGCGGCGAGGCCTACCCGCCCAGCTTGCGTGACTGGTATGCGGCGCGTGGCATTACCGGCTACCAGTGTTATGCCACGGCCGATTTGGGCTCCATCGCCTATGAGACCCCGCCGCGGGAAGGCCTGGTGCTGGATGAAGCTGTGTTGCTGGAAATTGTGCGCCCCGGCACGGGCGACCCGGTGGCGGAGGGCGAAGTGGGTGAAGTGGTGGTGACCACACTCAACCCGATCTACCCGTTGATCCGTTTTGGCACGGGCGACCTGTCCGCCGTGTTACCAGGCCCCTGCCCAAGCGGGCGCACCAACACCCGCATCAAAGGCTGGATGGGCCGGGCCGATCAAACCATCAAGATCCGCGGCATGTTTGTCCACCCAGGGCAAGTGGACACGATTGCCAAACGCTTCCCCGAGGTGAGCAAAGCACGCTTGGTGGTGAGTGGTGAAATGGCCAATGACCAAATGACGCTCAAGATTGAGACGGCCTGTAGCAGTCCCGACAGCCTGATTCAAAAAGTGGCGGAGGCCATTCGTGATGTCACCAAGCTGCGCGGCCAGGTCGAAGTGGTCTTACCCGGCACCTTGCCCAACGATGGCAAGGTGATTGAAGATGCCCGCAGCTACCAATGATCCGGGGATGATCAAACACCCCAGGTGATGGCCACTTCTGCTTTCAGGCACTCTTTGATCATGTCGATGAAAGGCACGCTTCTCTGACGCAGGCTGACCGGCTCAAAACGGGGCGGCGGCAGGTGCTCCGCCAGCGCTTTCGCCACAGCGGCTTGTTGCTGGGCTTCTTCCAACTGCACTGCTTTTTGGAGTGCCTCCAGCGCATGGGGCATGTGCTCGGGCAGCAAAATACCCTTGATGCTGGGCTCAGCTGCACTGTGTTTGCCAATGATCTCCAGCATGCGCTGTCCATTGGCTTGCAACATAATCAGATCGCCCGTGACTTTGGATTTGAACTTGTACAGCATGTTTTTTCTCCGTGTATTCAATGCTTGCCTGCCTATCGTAGCCCTGATGACGCTGCTGGTGTTGGGCGGTTGTGCCGAGTCGCGTTATTACTGGCAGTCTCTCAGCGGGCATTTTCAGTTGATGCAAGCGGCACGGCCAGTCGATGACTGGCTGGCTGACCCGACCGTCACCCATAACCTGAAACAGCGCCTGCAACTGGCGCAAGAGATTCGGCAATTTGCGGTGACCGAGCTGCACTTGCCCGACAACGCCAGTTACCGACGTTATGCCGACTTGCAGCGCCGCCATGTGGTGTGGAACGTGGTGGCCGCCCCCGAGTTTTCGCTGAAGCTCAAAACCTGGTGTTTCCCGGTGGCGGGCTGCGTGGGTTACCGGGGTTATTTTGCCCAGGAAGCGGCACAAAATGAAGCGGACAGCTTGCGTGCGCAGGGGCTGGAGGTCAGCGTTTACGGCGTGCCCGCTTATTCCACCCTGGGCTGGATGAACTGGCTGGGGGGTGACCCTTTACTCAACACCTTCATTGCCTACCCGGACGGCGAGCTGGCACGCATGGTGTTTCATGAGCTGGCGCACCAAGTGCTGTATGTGCCGGACGACACCTTGTTCAACGAGTCGTTTGCCACGGCGGTGGAGCGGCTGGGGAGTGCGAGCTGGCTGGCACAACAAGCCACGCCCGTAGCGCAGCGTGACTATGCTATTTTTGATGCCCGCCGTCAGCAGTTTCGCGCCCTGTCACGTGCCACACGGGCCAAATTAGAACAAATTTACAAGGAAAACAGTGCTCTAGCCCCCGTAAACAATGCGCAAACAGCTATGAAATTTGAAGCAATGAATAACTTCAGACACGCCTACGCCAGTTTGAAAACCAGCTGGGGCGGCTTCAGTGGTTATGACACCTGGGTGGCCCAGGCCAATAACGCAGCGTTTGGAGCACAAGCCGCTTATGACGAACTGGTGCCCGGTTTTGAAGCCTTGTTTGTGCAGCAAGAGCGCGACTGGCCGAGGTTTTATGATGCTGTCAGGCAGTTGGCACAGCGCCCCAAGGAAGAGCGCTCCCAACTGCTGAAACAATGGGCAACACCTACCAACATCTGAGACACCATGGCTGATTTACACATCGTTCGGGAACACACACTGGGTTTGGCAAAAGCACGCAAACTGGCTTTCAAATGGGCCGAACAGGTGGAAGAGGAATTTGCCATGCCATGCACTTACACCGAAGGCAAGCATGGCGATGAGGTGGACTTTGTGCGCTCCGGCGTGAAGGGCCAGTTGCTGGTGAGCAAAGACCGTTTTGAGTTGCACGCCGAGCTGGGTTTTTTGCTGGGGGCCTTCAAGGGCAAGATTGAGGCCGAGATTGTGAAAAATCTCGATGCCTTGCTGACCCCACCGACCGCAGCCGCAACCGGCCATGTGGCCGAGCCCAAAAAGCGGGCTGTCGCCAAAAAGATCTGATTAACTCAGCGATTCAATCAGGTCAATGTACTGCTGCATGGCCTCGGTGCTGGAGGTGCCTTTGAGGGCATTCCAGGCATCCCACTTGGCACGCCCGACCATGTCGGTAAAGCCGGGTTTTTTCTCAGCGTTGTCACCCACGCTGCCTTGTTTGTACAAGGCATAGAGCTTGAGCAGGGTCATGTTGTCGGGGCGTTCGCTCAGGTTTTTGGAGTTGGCGACAGCGGCTTCAAATTGGGTTTTCAGTTCTGACATGGCGTTTTCTCGGTAGGGGTCCATACAAAAAGTATCAGGGTAAGCAAGGGTGATGTTAAGTGGCCTTTTGATCTCAAAATAGAGTCCTTTCTCAAAAACAAAAATGCCATGGTCAAGAGACTCAAACCCGCCGTCACCGTTGAACGTATGAGCAAGGTGGATACCGCCTGGCTGCGCATGGACTCCAGCAGTAATCTGATGATGATTCTGGGGGTGTGGATCATCCGGCCCAAAGTCAGCTACAAGGCGGTGTGTGAGCGCATTGAAGAACGCTTGCTCAAATACCCCCGGTTTTTGCAGCATGTGCAGATGGATGCCACCGGTGCCAGCTGGGTGACCGACACCGACTTTCGCATCAGTCGCCATGTGGTACGTGAAAAACTCCCCGCCTCGGCCAAGCAAAATCCGGAACTCGCGCTGCAAACACGCTTGGGCGAATTGGCCATGCAACCACTGGACATGCGCCACCCTTTGTGGGAGTTCCGCCTGATTGAGCACTACGACGGCGGCTCTGCCCTGCTGGTGCGTATTCACCACTGCATTGCGGACGGGTTGGCGCTGATTGCGGTGACGCAGTCGCTGGTGGATGGTGGCACAGAGCCGCCACAACGCAGGTCTCGTGCCCCAGCAGAGTCGCCCTGGGCTGCGGCCGAAGACTGGATGTCGCACACCCTGATTGAACCCCTGACCGTGGCAGCCGTGAAAGCCCTGGATGCCGCAGGAGACGGCGCAGCACAAGCCTTTGGAGCTCTGGGTGACCCCCGCCATGTGCTTGAAATGCTGGTGGAAAAAGGGCTTAACAAGGGCATGAGTGGCTCAGCCGACGTGGCCAAATTGGCCTACCAGGTGCTACGCGACGGGGCCGCCCTGGCCTTGATGCCCGACGACTCGGCCACACGGCTCAAGGGGCAGCCTGGCCAGGCCAAGCGGGTAGCCTGGTGCCAACCGATGCCACTTGATGAAGTAAGGGCGGTTGGCAAAGCACTTCAATGCTCGATCAACGATGTCTTGCTGGCCTGTGTGGCTGGAGCCATTGGGCAATACCTGCGAGCGCACGGTGACACCATCACGGGCAAAGAAATCCGCGCCATGGTGCCGGTCAACCTGCGCCCCATGAGTGAAGCCTACAAACTGGGCAACCAGTTTGGTCTGGCCCCGGTGGTGCTACCCATCGGGCTGGACAACCCCGTGGAGCGGGTGTTTGAGGTGCGCAAACGCATGGGGCAACTCAAAGGCAGCATGCAACCGCTGCTGGCGTTTGCCCTGCTGGCGGTGGCGGGGGTGTTGCTCAAGCCAGTGCAAGATGCCATGCTGAATCTGTTTTCCAAAAAAACCACGGCGGTCATGACCAATGTGCCAGGGCCACGCGAGAAACTTCAGTTTTGTGGCTCAACGCTGGAGCAAACGCTGTTCTGGGTGCCGCAGTCGGGTACCGTCGGTTTAGGCGTGTCGATCTTGAGTTACGGCGGTGGGGTGCAGTTTGGCATCATCAGCGACACCACGCTGTGCCCAAATCCACAAGCCATCATCGATCACTTTGCCCCGGAATTTGAGCGCCTGAGTTTGCTGACCCTGATGTTGCCCTGGGGTCATGAATAACTACTGTTTTTATACCTGTTTGCGCTTATGAATAAAGCGCCAGAGGCATAAACCCCTATAAATTAATCAACCAACTCGGTGCGCGCCAATTCGCGATCCAGTTTTTCGAGTGCGTCCACGGGGCTGATGTCGGCGGCTTGCTGGTACAAGCGGTTGGCTTCTTCCACCATGATCTCACCATCGAGCATCAGCATGGCGCGGGCGTACTCGATCATGCCGTAGGCGGAGGCCACATGCAGTTTTAGCGCCTGATCCAGCAGGCTCAGCCCCATGTCACGGTGTGCGCCATAGGCCATGGCCCCGATCAGGGTGCCCACTTTGTCGATGACTTCTGCATGAAAAGTACCTAGCGCAATGTGTGCATCGGGATGATGCGGCTGGCGCTTGAGTACCGTTTCAAGGTTCGATTTGACTTTGTTGCCCAGGCCCTGGGCCAGCGCTTTGGCAACGCTGATGCCCTGGCTGTAGCGGCCCAGAGCGTAGGCGTGTAAGTAATAGGCATTGACGTTGTCGGGGTCTTTGCTGATGTGGTGTTCGGCGCGTTTGGCGGCCTCAAGCAACAAGGCCAAACGCCGCTCTTCATGCTTTTCAAGGTAGGTGGCGTACATGCATGTGGCTTTGTTGGCCACGTTCAGACCGGCCAAACCCAGCTTGAGCCCGGAGTTGCAGGCTTGGTGGAAGTCACCATTGTGAAACATCGCCCAGGCCTCTAGCACTTTGGTGTCTTGCGGTAAAGGCTCCAGGTCACCCGTGTGTAATCTGGCCCAATTTACTCTGACACTTTTGGCATCAAAATCAAATTCGCCCGCATAAGGAAAAGCGGTCCACCTGGCCATGGTTATCTCCTGATCACTGTAGTTTTACTTCGAGTTCTTATTGTAGGCATCAGCCAAGTGGATCAGGTGCCCACGCTGACTCTGCTCCAGATAGGGGGCCAGCAAATTCAGCACATGTTGCGCACCACGCAGCAGTGCTGCCTGCGCATTTTGGTCTTCGAGGGCATTGCGCGGGTCGCGCACGTATTCAAAACTCAACCAGTAAGTCAGTACCACCACCATGCTGGTGGCGGTGGCCTCAAGCTCGCGCGAATCAATTTGCAGTGCGCCACCACGACGCATTCCGTCCAGCAGAGCCTTGATGGCCCGGGTTTTGTTTTTCAAAATGCTTTGGAAATGGGTTTCCAGCCGACGGTTTTTGCTCAGCAGATCGTTCAGGTCGCGGTACAAAAATCGGTATTGCCAAATCAGCTCAAACAGGGTGTGCAGGAAAAACCAGGCATCTTCGACATCGCGTACATCGTCGCCAGCATTGAGCAAATCATTCAGGGCACGCTCAAACCGATCAAACAGGGCATTGATCAGCTCGTCTTTGGCGGGGTAGTGGTAATACAGGTTACCTGGGCTGATGTTGAGTTCTGCGGAAATCAGTGTGGTGGAGACATTAGGTTCACCAAAGCGATTAAACAACGTCAATGTGACTTCAAGAATACGCTCTGCTGTACGCCGGGGCGCTTTTTTGGCCATCAGTGACTGCCTTCAGGTGCGGCAACTTTCACCACTTGTTGCAAGTTATCCAGAATGTTGTGCAGCTTGGTCAAAGACCGACCCACGCGGGTGGATGGGCGTTTGGGCTGGCACAAATGCTTGTTGACATCATCCAGTACGGCGTGGTTCAGGGTAATGCCGTGGTAACCAAGTTTGCTGCTCAGGCCGGTTTGATTGGCACGCAGCATCTGGCGGGTTTGTTGGTACGCATGTTCGGCCAGGTGGCGGCGCTGGCTGTAACTGAAGGTGTTGGCCAGATAGAGTTCCGGGTCGCGGTGATTGGGTTCAATCAGCACAATGTCGGTGTTGGGGTAAGCGTGCTCGTAAGCTTTCAGGCCCAGCACCAAGCGTGAGTGGATGAGTGAGCGGAAGGTTTGGCTCAATACAGCGGGCAATCCGCCATCCACGACGGGTTCAGGCACAGCATCAGGTCGACACCATCGTCCAGCGCAATGGAGGCATGCATGGTCTTGATCAATGCGCCATCGACAAAATGCTGCCCATCAATTTCAACCGGAGGGAACAGTCCGGGCAGCGCCGCACTGGCCTGCACGGCTTTGGAGATCGGTACATGATCCCAGCCAGGGCGGCCAAAAGACACCGCCTTGCTGCTGTCAAGCTGGGTCGCAACCAAAGTCAGGCGGGATGACAGTTGCCGAAAATCATTGGTGCGCCCTGGTTTGGAAAACAATCGCGCCAACTCCACATCAATCTGGGCATTTGAAAAAATGCCTGTGGGCAAACTCGGACCCAAACGCTCAAGCGCATGCATCCATGAGCGCCGCCCAAAGCTGCTATGCCAGGCCCCGGCCAGCATCAACTCTGGCAAACGCAGACTGCGGGAAAAATACTCGTTAAAGGCGGGCCGCAACAGCAAAGATGGGGCAAACGCTTCGGTGTGGTGTTTGCGGTCTTCAATGAACAGGTTAAACAGCTGCTGTGGCGTGATGCCATTGGCCAAGCCAGCTGCAATAAACCCACCCGCAGACACGCCAACATAGTGATGAAGCTGGGTGAAATTGATGCCCAACAAGGACTCTTGCAGAGCACACAGGGCACCAATTTCATAAATAGCGCCCAGTGGCCCACCACCAGCCAAGGCCAATCCAATTTTGGGTGATGCTGTTTTGGCGGGGGTGGTCTGGGTGCACTTCATGAATGGCAAGTTTAGAGCGAATCAGCCCTATATCAAACAGGGTTTGCCTGGGGCTGATCGGCCACCACACCCACCGCCTCGACCGGGGTCTTGCGCACCGCCGGTTTACGGGCAGCAGGTTTTGCAGCGGCTGCGGGTTTGCTGGCAACTTTGGTGGACACAGGGGTGGCGGCGGCTTTCGGTGTCACTTTTTTTGCCACTTTGGCAGTTGGCTTGGCCGCAGCTTCGACGGCAGGCTTGGCAACCGTTTTGGCGGGTGACAGCTTTTGCACACTGGCGTTGAGGGCGTCAATACGGGCCATCAACGCTTCCACATCTTTGGCCGAAGGCACGCCCAGTTTGTTGAGGGCTTTGGCGACCCGGTCTTCAAAAATGCTTTCCAGCTTGTCCCATTGACCGGAAGCCTTGCTGGTGATGTCAGTGGCCATGTTGGTCATCTTTTGCGTGGCTTCTGAAATTTTTTCCTCAGCGGCAGATTGTGTCTTGCGTTGCAGGGTCACGCCTTCTTTGACCAGAGCTTCAAAAGCTTTGGTGCCACCGGCCTGAGCCTTCATGAACGCTCCCAACCCGGCCTGCCAGATTTGCTGGGCAGAGTCTTTGATGGAGTTTGACAAATCCGGGGTGGCCTTCGATGCGGTTTTTGTTGTCGCTTTGGAAGCTGTTTTCGGTGTAGCAGTGGTTTTTTTCAGTTTGGTGACCATGAGGTTCTCCAGTTAAGGGCTAAGAAAATGAGATGAAGATGACAGGAGCCGATGCGCTCGCATGCCACCGACTTTAGAGCCCCAAGATGAAACCGTGTAGGTGCAGCGTTCTAATTTTGCGGCCAACCATCACACCCTGTTCGGGTTTACTCTGACAATAAACGGCTGCCAATCAGGCAAAAATACTGGATTCAAATGGAGTTGGAAGATGCAATATTTCGTCACAGGAGCTACCGGGTTTATTGGCAAACGACTGGTCAAAAAATTACTCGAGCGCAAAGGCGCTGTTGTGTATTTTTTGATCCGCAAAGACAGCGAGGGCAAAGTCAAAGCGTTACGTGAATTCTGGGCGGCCAGTGCGGCTCGTGTGATCCCGGTGTTTGGCGATTTGACCAGCCCCAAACTCGGCGTTTCGGCGGATGTGGTCAAACAACTCAAAGGCAACATTGATCATTTCTACCATCTGGCCGCGATCTATGACCTGGGCGCAGATGAAGCCAGCCAAATTGAAGTGAACGTGGATGGCACGCGCAACACCATTGAGCTGGCCAAGGCCGTGAATGCCGGGCATTTCCACCATGTGAGCTCCATCGCTGCGGCGGGTTTGTACGAGGGTGTTTTCCGCGAGGACATGTTTGACGAAGCAGAGAACTACGACCACCCGTACTTCATGACCAAACATGAAAGCGAGAAGATTGTTCGCACCGAGTGCAAAGTGCCCTGGTCGGTGTACCGCCCGGCCATGGTGGTGGGCGACAGCAACACCGGTGAAATGGACAAGATTGACGGGCCGTATTACTTTTTCAAATTGATCCAGCGCATGCGCCAACTGCTGCCACCGTGGATGCCCTCGATTGGCCTGGAGGGCGGGCGCATCAACATTGTGCCGGTGGATTTTGTGGTGGATGCACTCAACACCATCAGCCACCAGGTCGGCATTACCAACCGTTGTTATCACCTGGTTGACCCGGTCGGTTACCGCGTGGGCGATGTGCTGGACATTTTCAGCAAAGCCGCCCATGCGCCCAAGATGAATGTGTTCGTCAATGCCGCCTTGCTGGGTTTTATTCCCCGCAGTGTGACCAAAGGCCTGATGGCGCTGGCCCCGGTGCGCCGGGTTCGCAACGCCATCATGAAAGACCTAGGTCTGCCAGAAGACATGCTGACCTTTGTCAACTACCCCACCCGTTTTGACTGCCGCGATACGCTGGCGGCATTGAAAGGCACGGGAGTGGCTTGCCCGAACCTGAAAGATTACGCCTGGCGCTTGTGGGACTATTGGGAGCGCCACCTTGACCCCGCTTTGCATATTGACCATAGCCTGCGCGGCACGGTGGGCGGCAAGGTGGTGTTGGTCACCGGCGGTTCTTCAGGCATTGGCCTGGCTGCAGCCCATAAATTTGCTGAAGCTGGTGCCATCACCTTGATCTGCGGACGTGACCAGGAGAAGTTGGATGAGGCGTGTGCGCAGGCCCAAGCCAAAGGTTATCAATTCATCGCCTATGCGGTAGACATTGCTGAGTCTGAAGACTGCGCCAATTTTGTCAAGCAGGTCATCCAGACCCATGGCGGCGTGGACTTTTTGATCAACAACGCCGGACGCTCTATCCGCCGCGCCATCGAGTCGAGCTACGACCGTTTTCATGATTACGAGCGCACCATGCAGCTCAATTACTTTGGCAGCCTGCGCGTCACCACCGGTTTTTTGCCTGGCATGGCAACCAAGCGCAAAGGCCATGTGGTCAACATCAGCAGCATCGGCGTGCTGACCAATGCACCCCGCTTTAGCGCCTATGTGGCCAGCAAAGCCGCACTGGATGCCTGGACCCGCTGCGCATCCAGTGAGTTTGCCGACCAAGGCATCAGCTTCACCACCATCAACATGCCGCTGGTGCGCACGCCCATGATTGCGCCAACAGGGTTGTACAACAACGTCCCCACCCTCAGCCCCGAAGAGGCCGCCGACATGATTGCGCAAGCCTGCATCTTCAAACCGGTGCGCATCGCCACTCGGTTAGGCATTACGGGGCAGATTTTGCACGCCATCCTGCCGCGTGTAGCCCAAATTGCCATGAATACCAGCTTCAGAATGTTCCCTGATTCATCTGCAGCCAAAGGAGCCAAGCCAGGGGACAAGGTCGACAAACCCAAGTTGTCCGCCGAAGCGGTGGCGATGCAGCAGATGATGCGGGGAATCCATTTTTGAGAGGCTGGTGACGCAGTGATCACTGCGATAATCCTCCAAGGGCGCTATTCATAGCGCCTTTTTTTCGGCGATTTTGCCCAGACCGATGCCCGTTGGCGAATCTGCCTCTCAGATCAACCTGATCCCAATGCCCAAGACACCAGCCTTCTCTCGTCAATTCCTGAATTCAGCCTTATGGTCATTGATGGGAACCGTGGTGCCGATGTTTGCCGCCTTGGCTGCGGTGCCATGGCTGATGCACTTTATGGGGCAAGAGCGGCTGGGGATATTGTCATTGGTGTGGGTGGTGGTCGGTTATTTCAGTTTTTTGGACATGGGTTTGGGTCGGGCTGTCACCGTGGCTGTGGCTGCTGCCCGGTCAGACGGTCAGCCCACATCCGATGAAATTCATGTGCTGGGGTCTGCCTCTGTCTTGCTCACCGCGGTTGGTATCCTGATGACGGTGGTACTTGGGGTTGGCGTTGAGACATGGGGCACGCCGTTCAAACTCAGTTCCATTGCTCTGGCTGAGGAAGTGCGCCTGGCGCTGTTATGGACCTTGCCAAGTCTTCCGCTTTTGCTTTTGTCTTCGGCATTCAGAGGACATCTGGAAGGTGTGGGTGCCTTTCGGGTTTTGAACATGTTGCGCATACCGACTGGCATCTTGCTGGTAGCCGGGCCCTGTCTGAGCGCTTATTTTTCTCCCAGTCTGCTTTGGGCCTGCGTGAGTATTTTTCTGGTTCGTTTGGTGCATCTGCTGGTTTTATGGGCACTGATTGCAACTGAAATCCAGATGAGTATGACCGCCATGTCTGCAGCCTTGCTGAGGCACAGCAACCTGCTTTGGTTGCGCCGCCTGTTGTCTTTTGGTGGTTGGGTCACCGTCAGTAATGTGATTGGGCCGGTGATTGTTTATGTGGATCGATTTGTGATTGGAGCCACTTTGGCAGCAAGTTCGGTGGCTATTTACGCCGTGCCTTTTGATCTGGTGTCCCGCTTGCCCATACTGGTAGCCGCATTGACCAGCGTGTTATTGCCAGAATTGGCTCGGTTATCGAGTTTGGCCGCAACAACTGACCCAGACGCACGGCAGCAAGCTCATCAATTGGTGTGGCGTTCAAGTTTATTTAGCGCCGCCGTAGTGGCCGCGCTGGTTATTTTGGGGGTATTGGCCGCACCACTGGCGTTAAACCTGTGGATGGGTGAAGACTTTGCGCAGCAAAGCAGCACTCTCACACAGGTATTGCTGATGGCTTTTGGGGTGAATGCGATCGCGCAAATTCCCTTCACTGCGTTACAGGCCACGGGCAAGGTTCGGGCCGTGGCGTTACTGCATTCTGCAGAGCTGGTTCCTTACGCCATTCTGGTTTTTTTTGCGATCTCATGGCTAGGGTTGGTTGGCGCTGCCTGGGCATGGTTTTTGAGAAGCATCGTAGACTATGGCGTTTTAGCTTGGATGTGGCATCGACAAACCCAATGCAACCCCGTCAGCGTCAATCTATGAGATATGCAAAGTTATTCAGATAAATCAGGCGACTATTTTGCGCATGCGCGCAAAGAGATTCAGCCTTTATTGCCGAACAACTGCGGCCGTGTACTTGAAATCGGCTGTGGCGCGGGAGCTACGCTTGGCTGGTTGCGCCAGCAACATCATGCAACACATACAGTGGGCATTGAAATTGCTGAAACAGCTGCAGCCAAGGCTCGATTTTTTGCTGATGAAGTGCATTGCCTGGATTTTGAACGACAAGATTTGCCAGGTGATGAACCCAAATTCGACCTGATTTTGTGTCTCGACGTACTTGAACACATGGTTGACCCATGGGCCGTCATAGATCGCCTTGCAACCCGCTACCTGAAAACCGGAGGCACGTTGCTTGTCAGTCTGCCAAACGTCAGGCATTACAGCGTGGTTTTGCCATTGCTGTTGCAGGGACGGTGGGATTATGAAGATGCGGGCTTGCTGGATCGGACGCATTTGAGATTTTTCACAAAAGCTTCCGCAAAAAAACTGCTGGAGCATCCATCGCTGGGGCAGGTGTCATGTTCAGCGATTGGCTTTGATGGGTTGACCTTAAAGCATTTGCTGAATGTGCTGACATTCGGAATTTTCCAGGAATTCGTCACCTATCAGTACTTTCTAAGCGCACGTCAAACTCAATAACTGTTTGGCTTATGA
>VIKI01000100.1:7932-23880 GCA_008080595.1 Comamonadaceae bacterium | reverse complement strand
TGGCTGTTTTTGAACTACAACTTTCATTTGGCACACCATCGTGAGCCCAGCGTGCCCTGGATTTATCTTCCAAAATTGGTACGCAGCACCGATGCGTATCCTTCGTTTTGGTCAATTTATCTGAGACTTTGGCTGGGTGCACGAAAAGCCCCCATTGGTCCAGGTCCCAGCCCCTTGCCTTAACGTCCACTCTCAAGAAAGGTTTCCTATGCGACGCATCTTTTTGGCAACTGCCATTGTCTTGCTTGGCATTTTTTCAGGTGCGGTTCAAGCCGGTGCCGAGGCTGAGCACATTGCTCTTCGCAAGTTAAAAGACGATCTTACCCAGGCGGTATCCAAACGTGACTTTGACGCTGCGCAAAAAGTTTTGCATCAACCATTCATGGCGACTGTCGTCACGCAGGAGAGTTTCACAGATTTGGCGTATCTCAAAAGTTACTTTGATGGCTTGTTTACGCGCAGCACCTTGCGCATCAAAGATTTGTCTATCACGCCTGAGGCTGATGAACTGTCGCAGATATACACCGGAACCTTTGCTTTGACAAAAGGGGCGACGACCGAGCACTATCAAATGGACGATGGACGCAACTTCGATCTAAAAGGTCGGTGGACGGCAGTTTCCGTGAAGGAAGATGACGGGTCATGGAAGCTTCTGGCCTTTCATTCTGGGGTCAATTTTCTGGACAACCCTGTTTTGGATGCGATAGAGAAAAGTGTTATCTGGGTTGGCTTAGTGGGCGCTGGAGTTGGCCTGTTATTCGGCTTCTTGGGCGGCTGGTTACTTAAGCGTCGGCAGTTACAGGCCCACTGATCGGTATGGCTCGTCGAATGGTGAGCGCCAGAATGAACCCGGCGAATGCGTCGATGATGTGATGCTGGTGAACCAGTACGGTGGAAATCATGAGGGTTGCCAGCCAGATCTGATAAATCCGAGCTAGCCCGATACCCACCCGCTTGACACATCCCAGAACGACAAGTGTTGCACCTGCGACATGCAGTGATGGGACGAGGTTGAATGGCGTGTCAACACTGGCGATCAACCGAAATATTGACTCGTGCAACCCTGTGACGACCACAGGGGAAAAGCCGATTTTGGTTGGTATGGAGATAAAGAAAATGCCTGCCACCAATATGGCCACAACCGACTGTCTGGAGAGTTGCTTCATATCGTGTTCGTTCATGTGCAGCAAGGGGAGTGCATAGAGCGAAAAGAGAGACAGGTAAGGCCAAATCATCCAAGGTATCAAGGGAATGCTTTTTTCCCACTCGAGGAGCAGGTGAATGGATCGATCAGGCAATTGCGTGAGTAGATGCCCTGAGCCTACGTATATTGGCACGAAAACGGCTAGGAATATTCCCAAAAAATGCAGATAAGCTCGCCAGCGTTCTTGGTTGGATAAGCTCAAGTCGCGGGTACTCGCGTGGTGGGATGGCGTATCCATGACTTGGCTCATCTGGTTACGAGTTTTCTGGAGGGGCGGGGGATGTTGCGTCGATGCATCTGATTGCGTCTTTGTGCTGCAGTCCTTAGCCTCAATGCAGTATCGACCGATAGGCAACAGCAAACCGCCCTGCCAAGTCCGCCAAGCGTTTATCCAACGTCCACAACTCAGCCCCCGGCGTGATGAGTGTGGATGCCAACAAGGTCATGTCGACCAGACCACAGCCCAGTCCATACAGCTTTTCGCGTTCGATGAAGGCCATGACCTCGCTCAGGCTCGCCTGCTGGCACGGCTGTAGCAGACTCATGTAGTTCAACGTCTGGGCGCGTGGTGCAGGTGGTGTGCCGCAGGCGATTTCGGCAATGACCATGGGGTGTGTGAGCGCGAAGTCTTGCCCGATCAAGTGAACGAGTGCGTCGTTGCCGTGTCTGAAGTGGTCGATCCACACCGAGGTGTCGATAGGCACACTCATGGCGCAGTGGGCTCTTCCCGGCGGCGTGGCACATCTTTCATCTCAGGCATTGAACCACCTAAGGCGGCAAGGCGTTTGGCGGCTTGCACACGCACAAAGGTCTTGATGGCTTCCCGGAAAATGTCTGCCTTGTCCATATCCGGGTCGGCCACTTCCAGGGCTTGCTCAAAGAGGGTGTCGTCAATCGTGACTGTGGTACGCATCGGGAAATCTCTGCATCAAATATGATGCAATTTTGCATCATGCCTATCATCCATGCGGGCGAAGAGGGTCAAGCGATTGGCTTTTGGACAAATCGCCTCAGCCATCACTCCTGAAACGGATTCAACACCCCCACACCACAGCCCGCAAAGTCGTTCACGTTGCGGGTGACCACGGTCAGGTCGTAGATTTGGGCGGTGGCGGCGATCAGTCTGTCGGCTTGGGCGCGGGTTTGGCCTTGTGCCTTCAGGCGGGCACTGAGCTCTCCTGCGCGCCGGGCAATGTCGATCGTGATGGGCAAGACTTCATTGCTTTGCAAGAAGGCATCAAACCATCTCTGCAGCCGCACAGAGGGGCTCCAGGCTAGGCCGAGCATGATTTCATCAACCGTGATGGCCGAAATTTTGATGCGCGTGGTGACCCGCTGACGTCCTTGCAGCCACAACAACACGCCAGCATTGGGCTGCTGGCGCATCAGTTCGCTGAGGACATTGGTGTCGACCAGTTGCACGGTTTTCTCTCAAAATAGTTCGGCATGGTTGCACAGCGCCTCATCCCGCAGCATTTGCAGCAGCGCATTGGGGCGCTGTACGGCATGGCGTGCGGGGATGTTCAGCGCGTGGATGCCCGCTTCTTGCAGGACAGTGCGCACGGTATCAAACTGCTCCATCAGCAGGGGAGGTGTTCCATGTGTTGACGTGTTCATATTTCAGGGCGGGTTTTGAGCTTTTGAGGTGTGACAGCATTTGTTGAACCAAGTACCGACTCTGTGGCCAGTGACTCTGTTGCTGAAGATTCTAAAAAATGCAAGTTCAATAAACTATCCCCCAAACGGGGGATATTGCGCAGTTTTTTTAACTTGGCGTGCTGGGCTCGTCCGCTTGCAGCGGCTCCAGCGTGCGCATTTGCTGCGCCAGCACCTCCAGCGTGGCATCAGAGGCATCGCACTCATGGGTGTAGCGGGTCTGGATGCGTTCGGCCAGTTGTTCGGGGGTGGCCTGCGGGGCCAGGATTTCAAAGGCAGCCTGCTGCTGTTGGGCCAGCGCCCGAAAGCTGTCGCGTTCACTGCGCCGGAGAAAGGCGGCATCCACGATGACCGTACCGCCTGCGTCCAGCAGCTGCTGCGCCAGCTGGTGCAGGCGGGCATAGGTCTGGCGGCTGGCTTCGCTGGAATACAGGCCGGTACCTGGTGCTGACACGTGGTGCTCGGTGCTTTTCAGCCCAAACAGGCGCTTGCGCTCAACGTCCGAGCGCAGCCGCAGGGTATTGGCCAGCTGGTCGTTCAGCAAGCGCTGTGATGAGGCATGGGTTTTGCCACAGCCGGAAAGCCCGTGGGTGATGACCAGTCGCTTCGGGGCGGGCGCGGCCAGCCGCTCGGCCAGCGCCAGATAAGCCAGCACCGGCGCGTCATCGTCTTGCGCCCCCTGGCGCTGAAGAGCGGCCACTTTGGCCCGGATCATGGCTTTGTAAACGGCGTAACAGCGCAGCAACAGCGCCGCCTCGTAGTCGCCAGTGCGGCTCAGCAGCTCATTGACCCACCAGTTGGCCAGGCCCGGCTGTTGCTGTTCCAGCAAGTCCATGTAGGTGAAGGCGATTTCGTTGGCCACATCAATCCAGCGCAGCTCCTGGTTGAACTCAATGCAGTCAAACAGTCGCACCCGGTTGTGGATCAACACCAGGTTGGCCAGGTGCAGGTCGCCGTGGCATTCCCGCACCCAACCGGCTTGTTTGCGGGCCTGCATCAAGGGCTTGAGCTGTGTGAACTGGGCTTCCGTCCAGCTGCGCAGGGCTTGAAGCCGGGCCTGCTGCTCAGGCTGGGGCAGCGCCAGCAGCAGGTCGTGAAAGTTGTCTCGCGCCAGCGCCATCCAGTCGTCAGGCCGGCCAAAGCGTGAATCTGCGGCTGCCTGGGCCGCTTGTGCATGAAAACTGGCCAGCGTGTCGGCCAGGTCTGACAGGTGGGCGGCTTGCAGCTCACCGCGTTGACAGACGTGGTCAAGCCGGCCTGCGTCATCAAAGCGTTTCATTTTGACGGCATATTCGATCGGCGGGCCGGATGCAAGCCACGACGGGTCTTGCGGGGTATTGAAAATGCCCACCACATCCAGGTAGATGTCGGGCGAGAAGCGGCGGTTCAGCCGCAGCTCATCCATGCAGCAGGCATGGCGCAGCGCCAGCGTGCTGAAATCAAGAAAAGGCAGCTTGACAGGTTTTTTGATCTTGTAGGCGAATTCACCGGCCAGCAAGACCCAGGAAATGTGGGTTTGCACCAGTTCTACCTGCGGTACTGGGCCGGGATAGCGGTGCGGGGCCAGCAAGGCCTGGATGAGCGGTGGCGGGCGGGTGTCCATGGGGCGCATGATAGGCGTGCTGGGTGTCAATACCAAGAGGGTCAGACCATGCCGTTTAAACTCAAGCGCATGGTTCACGTTCACAAGGGGGTTCTATGGCAATTGGCTGGCTCACGGTTTTGAAAATGGTGCCCTGGGGCGATGTGATCGAAAACGCCCCCAAGGTGGCGCAGGGGGCCAAAAAACTCTGGAACACGGTGGGCAAAAAGCCACAGCCTGAGGTGAGCGACATCACCACCTCAAACCCCGCAGCGCCGGGAGAGCTCAGCGACCCGGATGCCGCGCTGGCCGCATTACAAAGCCAGGTGAAGGCGCTGCAAATTGCCACCGCCGAGCTGCACCAGCAAATGCTGGAGTCGAGTGCACTTATCCAGTCGCTGGCCGAACAAAACACCCAGCTGATTCAGCGGGTGGATGTGAACCGCAAGCGTGTGCTGATGTTGACACTGCTCACGCTGGGTTTGGGTGTGTGGGTTGTTGTGCTATATTTTAAATAGCTGCTTGCGCATGATGTATAAGCGCTAGAGGCCAATTTGTTGCATATTTTTTGCATATGGGTTGATCATGAAACCGTTCAATCAGCCGGACGCAGGCCATGCCGTTGAAAGTCAGCAGGCCTATACCCAGGCACGCCAGAGCATGGTTGCGAACATCCGGGACATGGCCGCTGCCGACAGGAGTTGGGTTGCGGGGGCGCGTTCTGAAAAAGTGCTGGCCGTCATGTCCAGGGTGCCACGCCACTGCTTTGTGCCACAAGCGCTGCGACCGCACGCCTATGGCAACCATCCCTTGCCGATTGGTCATGATCAGACCATTGGCACCGGCTCGGGTTACCAGGCGGCTGTGCTGTCTGGGTTGGCGGGCCAGGTGTACAGCCTTGAAGTTGTGCCGCAGCTGGCGGCATCCGTGGCCAGGCTGCTGGCTGCTTTGGGTTATGCCAATGTGAGCGTGAAGGCGGGTGATGGCTGCCTTGGCTGGCCGGTACATGCGCCGTATGACCGCATCATCGTTACCGCCGCTGCCAAACACATTCCGCAGCCCTTGCTTGATCAGCTCAAGCCGGGTGGGCGGTTGGTGATCCCGGTGGGGGGCCATGCCGAGTTTCAGCAACTGCAGCTGATCACCAAGGATGCGGCGGGCCAGCTTCAGCACCAGGCCATTGAGCCGGTGCGCTTTGTGCCGTTCATCGGAGCCGAGTAGCGCCATGGTGGCCCGATGTTTGTTTGGGTTGTGGCTGATGCTGGTCTCTGGCTGGCTGGGGGCCGCACCAGCAGCCACCAGCGACACGCCCCCCGACATGGAGGTTTTCGTGCGCACCGGTTGTCCGCACTGCGCCAAGGCCAAGGAGTTTCTGGCCCGATTGCAGCAGGAGCAACCGGCGCTGCGCATCGTGATCCGCGATGTGAGCCTTGAGCCCGCAGCCATGGCGCGTTTGCAGCAGCTTGCCGCCAGCCATGCGCAGCTGAGCGTGCGTGTACCGGCGTTCGCCATCGGCGGGCAACTGATCATTGGCTACTCTGAAGAGGCTGCCACCGACCGCCTGATCCGTGACAGCCTGGTGCATCCCACCACCGGGCCAAGCCATGAGGCCGCTGGGTGCGAGCTGGCGCAAACGGATGTCTGCCGCCGTGATGCCAGCGCAGCTGCACCTCCGGGCTTTGCCATCAACTTCCTGGGCCACACGTTGCAGTTGGATCAGATCGGCTTGCCGCTGTTCACCCTGGCCATGGGGCTGCTGGATGGCTTTAACCCCTGCTCGATGTGGGTGCTGCTGCTCATGATTTCGCTCTTGGCCCCGCTGAACAATCGCCCGCGCATGCTTGCGGTGGCGGGTACCTTTGTGGCGGTGGAGGGCGTGGCGTATTTTTTGTTCATGTCGGCCTGGCTCAATCTGTTTTTGTGGGTGGGGCTGTCACGCGCCTCGGAAATCATCATCGCCACGCTGGCCCTGCTGGCCGGGGCGATCCACCTCAAGGACTTCTGGCACTTGGGCTGGGGCGTGTCGCTCTCCATCCCCGCGTCCGCCAAGCCCGGCATCTACGCCCGCCTGCGGCGCATTTTGCAGGCCGAGAACCTGACTGCGGCGCTGATCGGCACGGTGATTCTGGCGGTGTTGGTACAGGTGGTTGAATTCATGTGCACCTCAGGCTTTCCGGCCCTGTTCACCCGCATCCTGACCCTGCGCCAGTTGGACAGCCTGAGCTACTACGGCTACTTGCTGTTGTACGACGCAGCCTACATGCTGGACGACGTGATCATCTTGAGCGTCGGTGTGGTGACGCTCAGCCAGCACCGTTTGCAGGAAAGGGAAGGGCGTTGGCTCAAGCTGCTCAGCGGCCTGGTGATGCTGGGGCTGGGCCTCTACCTGTTGCTGGCCGCGCCTTGAACCGGGTTCATCCGCCGTACTGGCGCAGCACCCGGTAGCGTTGAGCCTTGTCCCGGCTGGATGCCACCAGCGCAAACCCCCGCACCGGCCACACCACGGGCGCTGCCACTGCCGGTGGGCTGGCCGCAGCCGCATGCCGCGCCAGGGTCACATGGGCCTGGTAGGGCCGGGTCTCAAGTGGCAGACCCAGGCCGCGCAGGGCCTGCCCCAGCCGCGCATGAAGCGCCCGCAGTTCAGGGGGCAATTGCGTCGTACACAGCACCGCCAAGCCTCGGGGCCAGAGCTGGGGCTGATCCAGCACCAGCTCGAAGGGCGGGCATGGCAGATCCGCAGCAGTAGCGATGTCTGGCACCCGGTCGGCATCCACGTTACCGAGGAAATGCAGGGTCACGTGCCAGTCTTGCGGGCTGTAGCGTGCGCATTCATGCGGCCAGCGCCAGTCATCGGCATGGGCGGCGATCTGCACCCGGATACGGTCGTCGGGCCAGAGCGCCAGGAACAGGCGCTGGGTGGGAGGGGCAAGCGGTGCGTGGGCAGACATGGTGTCGGTGGTCTTTCAAAATCATGAGTGGGCCTTTAACTTGATTTCTGATAGCTGCTTGCGCAGGTAACATCAGCGCCAGAGGCCTATTTTGCTTACAAATCAAGAAACCACATTCCCCCCCGGCTTCATGGTGTTGCACGGCAACCGGCTGGAAGACCTGCGCGACCTGTTGACGCAGGTGCTGCAATCCAACCCGCTTAGGCCCCTGGAGCCCGAGGTCATCCTGCTGCAAAGCAACGGCATGAAACACTGGCTGGAGCTGGCGCTGGCTGACGACGCGGCTTTAGGTATTTGCGCCGCCACCCGCATGGAGTTGCCCGGCGGCTACCTGTGGCAGCTTTACCGTGCCGTGCTGGGGGCAGATGCCGTGCCCTCCCACATGCCGTTTGACAAAACCAGCCTGCTGTGGCGGCTGGTGCGCCTGCTGCCCGCGCTGTGTGACAGCCAGCCGATCTATGCGCCGCTCAAGCGCTACCTCTCAGGCAGCAACCCGGCACGCAAGCTCTACCAGCTGGCTGGGCAGGTGTCCGACGTGATCGACGGCTACCAAAGCTACCGTGCCGACTGGCTGGCCGACTGGGCCGCAGGGCTTGACCAGTTGCGTGACGAGAAGGGCCAAGCCCAGCCGCTGCTGGATGACCACGCCTGGCAGGCACAGCTGTGGCGCGACATTCGCGCCGATGTGGGCGATGCGCTGATGGAAGCCTCTCGCGCCAGCGTGCACGCCCGCTTCATGGCCGCGCTGGAAGATTTGAGTAACTCTCAAAATGAGAGTGCCTTGCGCAGGTGTGGATTGCCCCGCAGGCTGATTGTGTTTGGCATCTCGTCGCTGCCGATGCAAACCGTGCAAGCCCTGGCCGGGTTGGGCCAGCACTGCCAGGTGCTGATGCTGGTGCAAAACCCCTGCCAATATTTCTGGGGCGATCTGGTCGAAGGCCACGCAGCCTTGCGCCAGCAGGTGCGCCGCAGGCAGCAGGTCAAACCCTTGGATGCCGCCGCGCAGATGCCCGCCGCCAGCCACCCGCTGCTGGCCTCCTGGGGCAAGCAGGGGCGCGACTATCTGCACCTGCTCGACGGCTTTGACCAGCCCGAACAGTACCGCGCCCACTGGAGCCGGGTGGACGTGTTTGTGGACCCCGCTGCCGATGGCGTACAAGCCACACAACTGGCCCAGTTGCAGTCCGCCATGCTCAACCTGACGGCTCCGCCACCCGAGCCGCAGCCCCAGCCAGACGATGGCTCGCTGGTGTTTGTCACCGCCCACAGCGCCCAGCGCGAGCTGGAAGTGCTGCACGACCGCCTGCTGGCCTGGCTCGATGCCGACCCCAGCCTGCTGCCGCGCGACGTGATGGTGATGGTGCCCGACATGCCCGCCTTTGCGCCGCACATCCACGCCGTGTTTGGCCGCTTCCGCCCGGGGCAGCCGCGCTTCATTCCGTTCTCGGTGGCCGACACCACGGCGCGCACCTCGCCGCTGGTGCAGGCGTTGGAGCAGTTGCTTAACCTGCCCACTTCGCGCCTGTCGCTGGCCGACTGGCTCGGCCTGTTTGAAGTGGCTGCGGTGCGCCAGCGCTTCAAGCTTGACGAAGCCGGTCTTGATCAGATTCAAACCTGGCTGACTGCTGCTGGTGTGCGCTGGGGGCTGGACGCGGCCCACCGCATCCACTGGGGCCTGCCCGCTGAAGCTGAGGGCCTGGCGCAAAACACCTGGGCTTTTGGCCTGCGCCGCTTGTTGCTGGGCTACGCGCTGGGGGCCAGCGCAGATGAGCCCACCGCCCTGTGGCAAGACACTCTGGCCCAGCCCGCCTTGAGCAGCCTGGATGCCCCCCTGGCCGCCGGTCTGCTCGACTGGCTGGACGCGGTGGAACACACCCTGCCGAGCTTGCAGCAAGACCAAACCCCTGTTCAGTGGGGCGCGACCCTGCAAGCCCTGGTGAGCCGCTTTTTCGCCCCGGCCGACGATGCCGACGAACGTGCGCTGGCACGTCTGGTGGAGCCGCTGGAAGCCTGGCTGCAAGCCTGTGCCGATGCGCAACTCAGCACCGCCTTGCCGCTGGAAGTGGTGCGCGAACACTGGCTGGCGCAAATGCAAGACAGCGGCCTGCAACAGCGCTTCTTTGGTGGCGGCGTGCAGTTTGGCACCCTGATGCCGATGCGCTCCATCCCCTTCAAAGTGATCGCCCTGTTGGGCATGAACGACGGTGCCTACCCCCGCGTGCAAGCCGCCCGCGACTTCGACCTGATGGCCAGCAGTTGGCGTGCTGGCGACCGCTCGCGCCGCGAAGATGACCGCTACCTGTTTCTCGAAGCGCTGCTCTCCGCCCGGCAAAAACTCTACGTGAGCTGGCAAGGCCACAGCGCCAGCGACAACAGCCCACGCCCGCCCTCGGTGCTGGTGGCGCAACTGCTGGACTACGTCAATACCTGCTGGGCACCCCATCGTGAACCGCAAGCCCAGCCGCTGCAACCTTTCTCCCGCGTTTACTTCGAAGCCGGTTCGGGTTTTGCAACCTACGATGCCGATTGGGAACGAATTCAGCCTGTAGCCAAGGTGGAACCTGCGCAAGTAGCTATTGAATCAGTAGCTAATGCGGCTCCCTTCCCTCTCCCCCGGGGAGAGGGTCAGGGTGAGGGGGAATGCTTGCCTGTTCGCATCGTTGGCGCTGCCCAGGGCGGCCCTCACCCCAGCCCTCTCCCAGAGGGCGAGGGGGCCATACCCAAAACACATCACCGCGAATCGCTCCCCTCAAGTTCACCGGCAGCGGTGACAGTCCTGACGTTGGCCGACCTGCAACGCCTGCTGCGCCAGCCAGTCGAGGTGTTTTTCCGCAACCGTCTGCAACTGGAATTCGACAGCCTGGACGAGCTGGACCAGACCGACGAACCCTTCGCCCTCAACGCCTTGCAGCAGCACAACGCCGGTGTCGCTTTGCTCCAGTCCGCCAGCGGGGCGCAGGCCTTGCAACAGTTGCACGGCGCAGGCCAGTTGCCGCTGGCCGGGTTTGGTCAACAGCTTGCGCAACAACTGTTAGCCAAGGCCGAGCAAGTGCGCAGCGCCCAAGTCAACTGGCTGCAAAGCTACACCCAGCCATTGGCGGCGCAGCCGGTGGATTTGCTGCTGGATGGTGGCATCAGCCTGAGCGGCACGCTGGCCAATTTGTGGAGCCAGCCCGATGCAGAGGGCACGCAGCCAAGCCCCTGCCTGCAACTCGCCGCCCGCACCGGGGCCGTGTTGCAGGGCAGCAAAAGCGCCACCGCTGCCCGTGGTCATGTGCTGGTCAACCTGTGGGTCAACCATCTGGCCGCCTGCGCTAGCGGTTTGGCGCTGACCAGCGTGCAACTGGGTGTGGACGGTCAGGTGGTGATCCGCCCCATCGCGCAAGACGTGGCGCTGACCACCCTCTGCCGCCTGGCGCAAGCCTACGCCAGCGCCTGGGCGAGTCCGCTGCCCGTGGCCTGCCAGACCGCTTGGGCTTACCTGCAAGCCGAGAAACAAAACCTGCTGCTGGCTCAGTCCGGCAAGCCCCCCAAAGACCCCCACGAAGCCGCCGAAGACACGTTTGAGGGCGGCCAATACGGCGGTGAACTGGCCCAGTCCGCCTACCTGCAACGCGCTTTTGAGGGATATGCCGATCTGGCCGCCGAGCTGCCGCATTGGGCCAAAGTCATCTACGGCGATTTGGCTGACAGCGTGGATGTGTCGCAGGCCGGGGCAGCGGCGGGGTGATGATGGACAAGTCCAGTCGCCCAAGCTCAAACCGCGATATATGATGTGTATATCAAACTTCGAGGCATCTATGAGAACCTTAGTCGATATCCCCGATAAACAGTTGATGGACTTGGCGGGCATTTGCGCGGCAAAAAAGCTGCCACGTGCTGAAGTGGTTCGCCAGGCGCTTGCCGCCTACATCGAAGCCAACAAAGTGCAGCCCATCGAAGACGCTTTTGGACTTTGGAAACATCATGCCGTGGATGGCATGGTTTACCAGGAACAGGTCAGAGCAGAATGGTAAGTGCCTTGTTTGATACCAACATCCTGATTGATTACCTCAACGGGATTGCCCAGGCCAAGGCAGAACTCCAGCGCTACAGTGACCGGGCCATCAGTGTCATCACATGGATGGAAGTCATGGTAGGCACCTGTCCTGACACCTTGGTTGGCACCAAAGCGTTACTGTCCGGCTTTGTGTTGCTCCCGATTGACGACAGGGTGGCTGAAAGAGCGGTCTTCATTCGTCAAACAAAGCGCGTCAAACTTCCCGATGCCATGGTGTGGGCGACAGCACAAGTCAACAGCCGATTACTGGTCACCCGAAATTTCAAAGACATGGCCGAAGATGAGCCAGGTGTTCGCATTCCCTACAAGCTGCAAGCGAGCAACCCTCCAGGATGAAGCTGCCTGACGCACCCGCTGCGGCGCGGTCAAGCACGCCACCTCTGCACACCCTCAACCCCCTGACCCTGCCGCTGGCAGGCATGCAGTTGATCGAAGCCTCGGCCGGCACCGGCAAAACCTGGACGCTGGCCGCGCTGTACGTGCGCCTGGTGCTGGGCCACGCGCCGGGGAATGACACCGCCAACCTCGGGCCGGGCCTGTTCCCGCCGCAGATTTTGGTGATGACCTTCACCGAGGCCGCCACCGCCGAGCTGCGCGAGCGCATCCGCGAACGGCTGGCCCTGTCAGCTCGCTACTTCCAGACCGGTGCGCCTGAACTGGCCGACGATTTTTTGCGCACGCTTCGGGAGCAGATTGCCCCCGAGCAGTGGCCGGACTGCGCCTGGCGGCTGGACATGGCCGCGCAGTGGATGGACGACGCGGCCATTTTCACCATCCACGGCTGGAGCAGCCGCATGCTCAAAACCCATGCGTTTGACAGCGCCAGCCTGTTCACCCAGAGCCGGGTGGAGGACAGTGATCGCCTCAAACTCATCGCCGCACAAGACTACTGGCGGCACTGGTTTTACGCGCTGGACGCACAGACCTTGCCCGCGCTCAAAACCATTGGCGACACCCCGCAGGCGCTGCTTGGCAAGCTCCAGGCCCTGTGGCGCAGCGCCGAGCGCGCTCCCCGCGCCGATGCGCCCGACCCCGAGTCGCCAGATAGCCTGCTGGCACGTTGGTCGCAGTGGCAGCAGCAGCGTGAGGCACTGGAAGCGGCAGCGCGGCCGGGCTGGACGGCAGAGGTCATCCAAAGCCTTCAGGACGTGGCCGCCGCCAAAATCCTCAGCAACTACCGCGCCAACTGGCTGCCGGGCTGGCTGGCGCAGATGGCTGACTGGGTGCAGGGGGAGGACACTGCCCCCGACACGCTGGCGCGTTTCACCCTCAGCACCCTGCAAGACAAGGGCTGGGCGGCTGCGGCCAACTGGCCGGTGTTTGCGCAGCTGGAAACTCTGCACCAGCACCTGGAAACCGAGCCCGACGTGGTCACCGATCTGCTGGCCCACGCCGCCGTGGCTGTGGCGCGCGCCTACCAAGCTGCCAAGGCGCAGGCCGCGCAGTTTGACTTTGCGGATTTGCTGCAAAACCTCTACCGCGCCCTGCAAGCCCCCGATGGCCGCCTGGCCAGCGCCATCCGCGCCCAGTACCCGGTGGCGCTGGTCGATGAGTTTCAGGACACCGACCCCTGGCAGTTTGGCAGTCTTATCAAAATTTATAGCGGCTTGCGCACGATTGATATGGGCTGCAACCCTGTTTCATGCCTAAACGAGGCGGATCAGCCCCAAGCCCTGATCATGATCGGCGACCCCAAGCAAGCCATCTACAGCTTTCGCGGGGCCGACCTGGCCACCTACCTCACGGCGCGGGATCAGGCTCAGGGCATCTACACCCTGCCGGGCAATTACCGCTCCACCCCCGGCGTGGTGGCGGCGGTGAATCATGTGTTTGGCAAGGCCACAGCGCCCTTTGGCAGCGTGCCCTTTGTGCCGGTGCAGGCCTGCAACGCCAAGGTGGTGCCGCTGCAAGTAGCGGGGCAGCCGCAGACCGCCATGACCGTGTGGCATTTGCCCTATGCCAAACCGCCCGCCAAAGACCTGTTCCTGTCCGACATGGCCGCCGTGTTTGCCACGCGCATGGTGGCGCTGCTGCAAAGCGGAGCGGCCCAGCCCGGTGACATGGCCGTGCTGGTGCGTGACTGGCGCGAGGCCCAGGCGATTCGGGATGCCTTGGCGCAGCGCGGCGTGCGCAGCGTCTACCTGTCCGAGCGCAACAGCGTCTACGCCAGCCGCGAAGCCAGCGACCTCTGGCGCATGCTGCGTGCCGTCGTCAACCCCGGCCACAACCGGCTGGTACGCGCCGCCTTGGCCACCCGCACCTGGGGCCTGAGCCCGCAGGCGCTGGACACCTTGTTTGCCGACGAATCTGCCTGGGACGGCGTGGTCGAACAGTTCATGCAGTGGCAGCGCGTCTGGCGCATGCAAGGCTTTTTGCCCATGCTCTACCGCCTGCTGCACGACCAGGGCCTGGCCGGGCGCTTGCTGCAAAACTCGTCGCAAGGCGAGCGCAGCCTGACCAACCTGCTGCACCTGGGCGAACTGCTGCAAGCCGCCAGCCTGGAGCTGCAAGGCGAGGGCGCATTGATTCGTTACCTGGAAGACCAGCTGCGCCGCCCGCAAACCAGCGGCGAGGCCGGGCAATTGCGGCTGGAAAGCGATGCGCATCTGGTGCAGGTGGTCACGCTGCACAAATCCAAGGGGCTGGAATACCCATTGGTGTTTTTGCCCTTTGTCTCCAATTACCGGGCAGAAAGCAAGGACAGCGACCGCCCCGATGAAGAGCGCCTGAGCGAAGACATTCGCCTGCTCTACGTCGCCCTGACCCGCGCCAAACAAGCGCTGTGGCTGGGCGTGGCGCAGCTCAAGGGCGATGTGGAAGGCAAAACCCCCAGCGTCAAAAGCGCCTTGTCCGCCTTGCTGGGGCGCAGCACACCGGGCGACTTGTGGGAGCGGCTGCAAAGCTGGGTCTGCGACGACATCACTGTGTTGCCCGCACCGGAGCCCGACGAGGCCCGTTACCAGCCCCCAGCCGAGGCCAAAAACCCGCAAGCCGCCAAGCTGCCCCAGCGCGTGTTGCAACGCGGCTGGTGGAGCGCCAGCTTCAGCGCCCTGACGCGCGACCTGGCACACGCTGCACCGTCCACCCCGCTGCCGAGTGAGCGCGACGAGCAGCGGATGGACGCACAAATGGATGCCGCGCTGGACAACACCCCGCTGGAGCTGTCCGAGGCCCCGTCACCCGCCACCGACCTGCTCAGCACCGAGCCGCCGCTGAACGATTTCCCCGCTGGCAGCCGCTACGGCACGCTCTTGCACGACTTGCTGGAGTGGCAGGCCCAGCACGGCTGGCCGGTGGACGATGCCGAATGGCCAACCCTGTTGGAACGCCAATCCGAGCGCCTGAACCTGCTGCCCGAGCACCGCGCCATGCTGCCCGGCTGGATTGCAATTCAGGCCGGCGACATGTGGCCAGAGATGGGCTTCTCTCTCCCCGTGCAAGCCCTGGGCAGCCAGCAGCTCGATCAGCACATCACCCAGCAAATCTGGCCGCAGCAACCTCGTGCTGCACTGGAGCGCCGCCAGCTGGAAGGCATGCTGACCGGCTTCATGGACTTGGTGCTGCTGCATGAAGGCCGCTACTACGTGCTCGACTACAAATCCAACCGCCTGCCCGACTACAGCGCACCCAGCCTGCAAAACGCCATGCTGGCGCACCGCTACGACGTGCAGGCATCCCTCTATCTGCTGGCGCTGCACCGCCTGCTCAAAAGCCGCTTGCCCGGTTACCGCTATGAGCAACACATCGGCGGCGCGCTCTACCTGTTTCTGCGTGGCATCGATCAGCCTGGTTGCGGCATGCTGAACTTGAGCCCGCCGGGTGGGTTGATTGAAGCGCTGGATGGAGCGTTTGCGCGGGGGGTGGCGAGGGAGTTTGCATGAGGTATTTGAACGCCCTTGGCTCCATCAAGGGCGTGCTTGTTGGGCACATCAAGTAAACTTGGTTCGTAAACTTAGTTTATTTTTTGTAACCATGCAAACCGTCAATATCCACGAAGCGAAAACGCATCTCTCTCGACTGATTGTTCAAGCGCAGCAAGGCCATCCGTTTGTCATTGCGAAGTCGGGTAAACCGATGGTGATGGTGAGTGCTGTTCCTGCATCACAGGCCAAGGCGAAGAAGAGGCTTGGTTTTCTGCGAGACACCATGCAGGTTCCTGATGATTTTGATCGCATGGGGGAATTTGAGATTACAAGCCTTTTTGATGGTGACCCATCGTGAAATTTTTGCTGGACACCCACCTCTTGCTTTGGGCTGCCAATGAACCAGAGCGGCTTTCCCCCAGGGCGGTGACCTTGATGAGTGATCCTGATCACGAGCTACTTTTCAGCGCCGCCAGCCTTTGGGAAATCAGCATCAAAAATGGTCTGGGTCGGGCTGACTTCAAAGTTGATACCCGTCGGCTCAGGCGCGGCTTGCTTGACAACGATTACACCGAGTTGGCCATTACCAGTGCCCACGCTGTCTTTGTGGAGAGTTTGCCCTTGATTCACAAAGA
>VIKI01000100.1:0-7884 GCA_008080595.1 Comamonadaceae bacterium | reverse complement strand
CGTTTGATCGAATCCTGGTGTCGCAAGCCAGTGTGGAAGGCATCACCTTACTGACCGCAGACAGTACCGTAGCCAAGTATCCGGGGCCGATTGAGTTGGTTTGACCCTGATCCATGGGCGTACGTCAGTGCTTGTGGATGCTCGTTTCAATTTATTTGTGTCAATCCATTGATCCACCGGAACAGGAAGTCTGAAGGTAATTGCCAGGAAAGAAATGGCGCTCAATCATTTCGATGAAGATGTGCAGTACCTTGATGTGTAATTCCTGTACCCGATCTGCGAACACGCCTGCCGGGGTGCAGATGTAGGTGGTGCACAGTGACTGAAGTTGTTCATTGGGACGACCACTCAGCACAATCACATGCATGCCGAGGGCGTGGGCTACTTCGGCTGCACGAATGACATTTTTGCTGTTGCCACTGGTGGTCAAGGCCACCAGGCAGTCACCGGTGCGGCCATGCGCCTCGATGTAGCGGGAAAAGACTTGTTCGTAGCCCAGGTCATTGCTGACACAGGACAGATGCCCCGCATCACTGATCGCCGTTGCCGCCAGGGCGGCACGGTCGTGACGGTAGCGACCGGTCAGCTCTTCTGCAAAGTGCATGGCATCACACATGGAGCCCCCGTTGCCACAAGAAAAGACCCGCCCTTTGCGCTCAAAACAGGCGATCAACTCACCTGCGGCTTTCTCTATGGTTGACAAGGTGGAGGCGTTGTCCAGTAGGGCATTGAGCGCGGCGTGTGCCTCACGCAAGCTTGATTCGATGTGTGATTTCAAAAAAGACTCCAAATGTTATGCGCAACAGAGATGCCTGTCAGGTTGTTTGTAAATTGTAGAAATATGTGAAGGTGCATGTTGGAATGGTAGATGCCAGCGCGATGGCATTGAGTTGTTCTGGCATTTGCAAGAAGACGCTGCTGCCCGATTTTCTGTAAGCCAAGGCAAATAGCGGCAGCGGTGCAAACAGGCATGACCATGCGACAAATCCCATCCCCCGGTGGGGTAAGGTGAATGAAGGGTGAAGTACCCAGTTGGTGTTGTCGGGGTGACTTGGGTTTCGATTAGACTTGTATCAAATTGTTTCAAGGTGATCGAGACCGCCCGGTTGGGATGCCGATTTTTCAACTTCCACTGACCGATGATGGCCAATGACTTCTCTCCGGATTTGCAGCGCCAGGTTGATCCATTTGCCGATCAGACCCTGGTTGAAATTTTGGGCGTTTGGGTGGTTCTTCTAGCGTTTTCCATCTTGCACTTCATCACCCGGGGGCAGGGCCCGGCGTGAGTTTGTTTTTTTCAACTTTTGCCACAGCTGTTTTGTTGCGTTGGCGCATGGCTGGGGTGCTGATGGTGATGTGCCTGATGGCACTGTGGACACCGGTAGCCAGTGCCAGCGCCCAACCGGTGTTGCAGCCAGAAACTCCGCGTGTGGACATGTGGCCTGCGGTGCGTATCCTGCCTGACCCCAGCCAAATATGGCGTCTGGAGCAGGTGCTGGCCATGGGCGCTCAGTTTGAAGCTCCGCGCACCGCCCATTCCACCTTGGGTTTTCACCCCGAACCCGTTTGGATACGCATGCCTTTTGCGTTGGCCAGCAGTGCGCCCCCTCAGTGGGTGCTCAATATCGACTACGCGCCGATCAACCGCATTGAGGTGTATCTGGTGCACGGCAGTCAGGTCGTGCAGCAAGCCGTGTTGGGCAATCTGCAACAAGGCAGCCCCCGCACAGCCCGTAGCCATGCGTTGATGTTGCAACTGCAACCCGGCCAGTCTTACGAGTTGCTGCTGCGGGTGCAGGTCAAGAGTGGCATGGTGATGCCGATCAGCCTGAGTACCCCCGATGTTTTTTTGGCTGATGCGCTGCGCGAGCAGATGTTTCAAGGCGTGATGGTCAGTTTGATGTTGTGTCTGGTGCTCTACAGCTTGACAATGTGGCAGAGCTTGCATGATGTGGTTTTTTTCAAGTACGCCCTGGTTTTGCTGGGTGGCTTGATGCTGTCGGTGGTGCAATTTGGCGTGGGCTACCAATTTCTCTGGGCGGGCAGACTGTGGCCAGAGTCGCACCTTGGCGTGTTGGGCGCATTGATGTCCACCGTGGGTTTCTTCCTGTTTTTTGAGCACATCCTGGTGCAACCGGGTGAGCATCGCCATTTCAGTCGGCTCATGAAGTCCGGGGCTGTCCTGACGGTGCTGGTGAGTCTGGCCTATGCGTTTGATGGGCTGAGTACCCATGCAGCCAGCCTCATGGTGGGTATCCTGGGGCCCATGTCGTCTTTTCTGGCTCTGCCACTGACGTTGCGGCGCGTGCGCCAGAAAGATGCGATGGCGATTTACCTGCTGCTGGCGGTGGTGGTGTATTTCGGGGCTTCGGCAACCATGGCTGGCCTGGTTTTTGGGCACATTGGCGTGAGCTTCCTGACCCTGCATTCGGTGCAGTTGGCTGGCTTGTTGGATGCCCTGTTGTTGATGCGCCTGCTGGGCTTGCGCACCAGGGCCACCCGGCAGGCGGTGCGCCAGGCTTCGCAAGAGCGTGATGCGATGCGCTCGCTGGCCCACAGCGATCCGCTGACCGGTTTGTCGAATCGGCGTGGTTTGTATGACGTGCTGACCGATGCGCTGACACGTTGCAGCCCAACCCAGATCGTGGCGGTTTTTGTCATTGATCTGGATGGCTTCAAACCGATCAATGACCAATACGGTCACGATGTGGGTGATGCGTTTCTGGTGGCCGTGGCGGCCAGGCTGCAAAGCCTGGTGCGCACCAACGACACCGTGGCACGGGTGGGGGGCGATGAATTTGTACTGATTGTCAGTGGCCTGAGCCATGAGCAGCAACCTGTTGACTTGGGTCAGAAAATTCTGGTCGCCTTCAAGCAACCGTTCCAGTTGGCGCAACACCACTGCATGATCGGGCTGACCATCGGTTACGCGCTGGCACCGATGGACGGTCGTGATGCCAAAAGTCTGCTCAAAATTGCCGATGCCGGGATGTACAGCGGCAAAAGTGCTGGTAAACACTGTCTTCGACGCGTGCAGGCTGATGAGGTGTTTCAGGAAACCCGCTTTTGAAGCGAAATGAGGGGCCATCCCTTGATCCGTTGGCGTTGGATCAGACCGCCTGAAGTTATCCTCAGGGTATGCAGACTCCTTGCCATTCTCCATTCCCAACACCAGACCTCCCCGAGCAGCTGGAGGGGCTCTGTGCCACNNNGCAAGCTTTGCCCTTCACTGCGCTGGATCTGGCTTTTGCCCGCTATCTGCAATCCGCCCAGGCCAGTGACGATGCACGTCATGGCTGGCTGGCGGCGCTGGTCAGCCACCAGTTTGGGCGCGGGCATGCCTGCCTGGATCTGGCTCTATTGCGCCACAGTGGCGTGGCCGCTCTGGGCTGGGACAGCCGCCTGCAGACCACGTTGCCGGACGATCTGGCTTTGGCCGCAGCGAGCCTGCCGTGGGCGCAGGGTGCAGGCAGCCCGCTGGTGCTGGACGGCCCTCGGCTCTACCTGCGGCGCAACTGGCAGGCCGAACAAGCCATTCGCAGCTCAATCCTGCTGCGGCTGAGCCAGTCTTGCCCGGTGCCCGACACGCTGGCGCAGGCGCTGGACAGTCTGTTTGCCAGCCCTGTCAACGGTGACGGCAGCACCACGCCGGACTGGCAAAAGGTCGCCTGTGCGCTGGCGGCGCGGCAGCGGTTCACACTTATCACCGGTGGGCCGGGTACTGGTAAAACCACCACGGTGGTGCGGCTGCTGGCACTGTTGCAGTCGCAGTCCGCACGGCCCTTGCGCATTGCGCTGGCTGCACCCACCGGTAAGGCAGCGGCGCGGCTGGGTGAGTCGATTGCGCGGGCGGTGCAACAACTGCCGCCGGCCATGCAGTTGCACATTCCTACCCAGGCGCAAACCTTGCACAAGTTGCTGCAAGTACGTGCCGCCGTGCAGACCTCCTCACCACCGGCATTGGCGTTGGACTTGGTGGTGGTGGATGAGGCTTCGATGATTGACCTGGAGCTGATGGCCCGTCTGCTGGCAGCGGTACCGCACTCGGCCAGCCTGATCCTGCTGGGTGACAAAGACCAGCTGGCCTCGGTTGAAGCTGGTGCGGTGATGGGGCAGCTGTGTGAGGGCGCGACGGCGGGCAATTACTCGTCCGACACCGTGGACTGGGTGCGCACCGTGACGGGACAGGACATCAGCGCCTGGGCGGGCAACGGGTCGGCACTGGCGCAGCAAACCGTGATGCTGCGTCACAGCCACCGGTTTGCCTCAGGCAGCCAGATTGGCCAATGGGCTGCTGCGGTGAATGCGGGGGATCGCTCGTCCGTGGCTGATCTGTGGGCCGCCACACCGCCCTGGCACGCCCATACTGCGCAGAGTGTGACCCGGCTGGAGCCACAGGGTTTTGATGCACCGTTGGCCGGGTTGGTGCGGGCCGGTTGGCACGATTGGCTCACGCAATTGCAGGCATTGAATGAACAGGTGTGCAGTGATGCTCAAGCGCTGGCGCTGTTGCAGGCGTTGGCCCGTTTTCAGGTCTTGTGTGCACTGCGCGAAGGGCCTTGGGGTGTGCAGATATTGAACCGCGCGATTGCCCGGGCGCTGGGTTTTGCCACAGAGGGTTGGTACGCCGGTCGGCCGGTGATGGTCACGCGCAACGACTACAACCTGAAGTTGATGAACGGTGACATTGGCCTGTGTCTGCCCACGGCCAGCGGCCTGCGTGTGGCGTTTGCCACGGCCAGTGCAGACGGTAGCAGTGGGGTGCGCTGGGTGTTGCCGAGTCGGCTGGATGCGGTGGAAACCGTGTTTGCCATGACGGTGCACAAGTCGCAGGGATCGGAGTTTGAGCATGTGGCGCTGCTGCTGCCAGAGCGTATTGCCCCGGTGCTGACGCGCGAACTGCTCTACACCGGCATCACCCGCGCAAAATCTCAACTGACCTTGGTGGTGCCGCAGGCCGGGGTGTTGCGACAGGCGGTGGCGCAGAAAATTTTGCGCAGCGGCGGCTTGGCGGACGCATTTCTGGCCCTTGGGGAAAAGATGCCGTGAGGTTCAGCGGGCAATCTGGACGTATATCTCGTCGGTTTTGACCATACCCAGCTCCATGCGGGCTTTTTCTTCGATCATCTCCAAGCCTTCTTTGAGATCGCGCACTTCGGCGACCAGTTGGTCATTGGCTTGTTGGGTTTGGTTGTTTTTCTGGACTTGTTCGGCGAGTTGGGTTCGCAATTGGGCCACGTTGGCCACGCTGCCCCGCCCAAACCACATCTGCGCGTGAAGAATCACGAGCAGGGTGAGCAGGACGATGGGGACAGCGCGTTGGCCCATGAAGACGACTTAACCTGGGGGTGGGTTAGCGCAGGTTGTAGAAGGCGGCACGACCGGGGTAGGTGGCCACATCACCCAAGTCTTCTTCAATACGCAGCAACTGGTTGTACTTGGCCATGCGGTCTGAGCGGCTCAAGGAACCGGTTTTGATTTGCCCGGCATTGGTGCCCACCGCAATGTCGGCAATGGTGGAGTCTTCGGTTTCACCCGAGCGGTGGCTGATGACGGCGGTGTAACCGGCCTTCTTGGCCATTTCGATGGCGGCAAAGGTTTCGGTCAAAGTGCCGATCTGGTTGATCTTGATCAGGATCGAGTTGGCAATACCCTTGTCAATACCTTCCTTGAAGATTTTGGTATTGGTGACGAACAGGTCGTCGCCGACGATCTGAACGTTTTTACCCAAACGATCCGTCAGGATTTTCCAGCCGTCCCAGTCGCCTTCGGCCATGCCGTCTTCGATGCTGATGATCGGGTATTTGTCGACCCAGGTGGCCAGCATGTCAGTCCATTGCTGGGCATCGAGCACCAGGCCTTCACCTTCCAGGTGGTACTTGCCGTCTTTGTAAAACTCGCTGGCGGCGCACGCAGTCCAGGCCCAGGGCGATGTGTTCGCCTGCCACAAAACCGGCTTTGTCGATGGCTTGCAAAATCAATTGAATGGCGGCTTCATGACCACCTTCTACCTTGGGGGCAAAACCACCTTCATCACCCACGGCGGTGCTGATGCCCTTGTCATGCAAAATCTTTTTGAGGGCATGGAACACTTCTGCGCCGTAACGCAGGGCTTCACGGAAAGAGGGGGCTCCCACCGGGATGATCATGAATTCCTGGATGTCCAGGTTGTTGTTGGCGTGTTCACCACCGTTGATGACGTTCATCATCGGCACGGGCAACTGCATGCCACCCATGCCACCAAAGTAGCGGTACAGCGGCAGGCCGGATTCTTCAGCGGCAGCGCGGGCCACGGCCATCGACACGGCCAACATGGCATTGGCACCCAGGCGGCTCTTGTTTTCGGTGCCATCCAGGTCAATCAGGGTCTTGTCCAGAAAAGCTTGTTCCGAGGCATCCAGGCCAAGTACGGCTTCGGAAATTTCGGTGTTGATGTGTTCTACCGCCTTGAGCACGCCCTTGCCGAGGTAGCGGCTTTTGTCGCCATCACGCAATTCAATGGCTTCACGGCTGCCAGTCGATGCGCCAGACGGCACAGCGGCACGTCCCATGGTGCCGCTTTCCAGCAGCACGTCACATTCCACCGTGGGGTTGCCACGGGAGTCGAGGATTTCACGTCCGACGATGTCTACGATTGCACTCATAGTTCTCTTTCAGTTAAAACAAAGTTAAAAAATCAAAGCTCTGGTTCAGGCAGAAAAGTGGTCTTCCAGAAAAGCATGCCGCTTGGTGACCTGATCCAAAGCCAGCAATGTCTCGAGCAAGGCTTTCATGTGTTTCAGCGGCACGGCATTGGGGCCGTCACTCATGGCTTTGGCCGGGTCAGGATGGGTTTCCATGAACAGCCCAGCTACACCCACCGCAACGGCGGCTCGGGCCAGCACCGGCACCATTTCGCGTTGCCCACCACTGCTGGTGCCCTGGCCGCCAGGCAGCTGGACCGAATGGGTGGCATCAAACACCACCGGCGCACCGGTTTCGCGCATGATGGCCAGCGAGCGCATATCGCTCACCAGGTTGTTGTAGCCAAAACTGGCACCACGTTCGCAGGCCATGAAATTGTCTTCATTCAAACCTTTTTCGCGGGCAGCTGCACGGGCCTTGTCGATCACGTTTTTCATGTCGCCAGGAGCCAGAAACTGCCCTTTTTTGATGTTCACCGGCTTGCCGGATTGCGCCACGGCGCGGATAAAGTCGGTCTGGCGGCACAAAAAAGCCGGGGTTTGCAGCACGTCTACCACCGATGCCACCTGAGCGATTTGTTCTTCAGAATGCACATCGGTCAACACGGACAGGCCCAGCTCACGTTTGACCTTGGCCAAAATTTCCAGCCCTTGGTCGATGCCCGGGCCGCGAAAAGTGTTGCCGCTGGAGCGGTTGGCTTTGTCAAAACTGCTTTTGAAGATGAACGGGATGCCCAGGCTCTGGGTGATTTCTTTCAATGTGCCTGCGGTATCCATCTGCAACTGCTCGGATTCAATCACGCAGGGGCCTGCAATCAGGAAAAAGGGCTGGTGCAAGCCAACCTCAAAACCGCAGAGCTTCATCAGGCCGCCGCCTTTGCGTCAGTGGTTAGGCCTTGGTGATCCAGCGCAGCGCGGATGAAGGCATTGAACAGCGGGTGACCATCCCAGGGGGTAGATTTGAATTCCGGGTGAAACTGCACGCCAACAAACCAGGGGTGAACGTCTTGGGGCAACTCGACAATTTCGGTCAATTGCTCACGTTGCGTCAGGGCCGAAATGACCAGACCGGCCTTGCGCAGGGTGTCGAGATAATGGACATTGGCTTCGTAGCGGTGACGATGCCGCTCGGTGACCACATCGCCATAAATTTTGTGGGCCAGTGAGCCTTCGACCACATCAGAACTTTGTGCACCCAGGC
>VIKI01000306.1 GCA_008080595.1 Comamonadaceae bacterium | reverse complement strand
TTGCAGGAAGACGTGCAAGGCATTGCCATCAGCTCCTACCAGGGCGGGCATGTGGAGTATTTCAAGTACATGGTGGACTTGCTCAAGGCCCGCGGCGGCGCACACATTCAGGTGTTTGGCGGCGGCGGCGGCGTGATCGTGCCGAGTGAAATTGCCGAGTTGCAAGCCTACGGCGTGGCCCGTATCTACAGCCCCGAAGACGGTCAGCGCATGGGGCTGGCGGGCATGATTGGCGAGATGGTGCAGCGCTGTGACCATGACCTGACACGCTACGCCCCCACCCGCATCGATGCCATCCAGGGCCACAGCGAGATGAGTTGGCGGGCGCTGGCACAACTCATCACCGCGCTGGAGAACGAAAACGCCGCAGGCCAGGTAAAAGGCGATTTTTCAGAGCATTTTAAGGCTCTAGCCCTTGATATACATGCGCAAGCAGCTACAAAAAATACACCAGTACTGGGCATCACCGGTACCGGTGGCGCAGGCAAATCTTCGCTCACCGACGAGCTGATCCGCCGCCTGCGGCTCGATCAGGGTGACGCACTGCGGGTGGCACTGATCAGCATTGACCCGTCACGGCGCAAGAGTGGTGGCGCACTACTGGGTGACCGCATTCGTATGAACGCCATCAACCCGTGGCAGCAGGGTTCACGGGTGTTCATGCGTTCATTGGCCACGCGCGACTTCGGCAGCGAAATCAGCGTCGCCCTGCCCGACGTGATTGCCGCCTGCAAGGTAGCCGGGTTTGACTTGATCGTGGTCGAGACCTCCGGCATTGGCCAGGGTGATGCCGCCATCGTGCCGCTGGTAGACGTGCCCATGTACGTCATGACCCCCGAATTTGGCGCGGCCAGCCAGCTGGAAAAGATCGACATGCTCGACTTTGCCGAGTTCGTCGCCATCAACAAGTTTGACCGCAAGGGCGCATCCGATGCCCTGCGTGATGTCGCCAAACAAGTCCAGCGCAACCGCGAGGCGTTTGGCGTGCCGCCGGAACAGATGCCGGTGTTTGGCACCATGGCCGCACGCTTCAACGACGATGGGGTCACCGCCCTGTACCAGGCCCTCAAACCCAGGCTGGCTGAACTCGGCTTGACGCTCACGCCCGGTCTGCTGCCTCAGGTCACGGTGCGCCACAGCTCCAACCAGAGCCCGGTGCTGCCCGCTGCCCGCACCCGCTACCTGGCCGAGATCAGTGACACCGTGCGTGGCTACAAGGCCCGCGCCCGCCAGCAGGCCAAACTGGCGCGTGAAATTCAGCAACTCACCGAATCGGCCCGCATGCTGCTGGCTGCGGACCCCGGCAAAGACGGCACAGCCAAACCCGGTGCTTACGGCACGGTGCTGAAGCTGGCCGAAGACCGCCACGAGCAACAAGACTCGGCTTCAGCCAAACTGCTGGCCCAGTGGCCCGCCATGCAGCAAGCCTACGCAGGCGACATGTACGTCGTCAAAATCCGTGACAAGGAAATTTGCACCCAGCTCACCACCAAGACCTTGAGCGGAACCACCATCCGCAAGGTCTGCCTGCCCCAGTACGAAGATCACGGCGAAATCCTCAAATGGCTGATGCTCGACAACGTGCCCGGCAGCTACCCCTACACCGCTGGCACCTTTGCCTTCAAGCGCGAGAACGAAGACCCCACCCGCATGTTCGCCGGCGAAGGTGACCCGTTTAGAACCAACAAACGCTTCAAGCTGCTGAGCTCCGGCATGCCCGCCAAACGCCTGTCCACCGCGTTTGATTCGGTCACACTCTATGGCAACGACCCCGATCCGCGCCCAGACATTTATGGCAAGGTGGGCAACAGCGGTGTCAGCATTGCCACCCTGGACGACTTGAAAGTGCTCTACGGCGGCTTTGATTTGTGCAACCCGGCCACCAGCGTCTCCATGACCATCAACGGCCCGGCCCCCAGCATTTTGGCCATGTTCATGAATGCGGCCATTGACCAGAATCTGGAAAAATTTGCCACCGACAATGGCCGTGACCCCACCGACACCGAAGCGGCAAAAATCCGCGAATGGGTGCTGGCCAATGTGCGCGGCACGGTGCAGGCCGACATCCTGAAAGAGTGCAGGCCGACATCCTGAAAGAAGACCAGGGCCAGAACACCTGCATCTTCAGCACCGAGTTTTCGCTCAAGGTCATGGGTGACATTGCCAGCTACTTTGTGCACCACAACGTGCGCAACTTCTACAGCGTGAGCATCAGTGGCTACCACATTGCCGAAGCCGGTGCCAACCCGATCAGCCAGCTCGCCTTCACCCTCAGCAACGGCTTCACCTTTGTTGAAGCCTACCTGGCGCGTGGCATGCACATTGACGACTTCGCGCCGAATCTCTCCTTCTTCTTCAGCAATGGTATGGATCCCGAATACACCGTCATGGGCCGCGTGGCCCGGCGCATCTGGGCCGTGGCCATGAAAGAGAAATACGGAGCCAACGAGCGCAGCCAAAAGCTCAAGTACCACATCCAGACCAGTGGCCGCAGCTTACACGCGCAAGAAATTCAGTTCAACGACATCCGCACCACCTTGCAAGCGCTGATTGCCATCTACGACAACTGCAACAGCTTACACACCAACGCCTTTGACGAGGCCATCACCACGCCGACCGAAGACAGCGTGCGCCGCGCCATGGCCATCCAGCTCATCATCAACCGCGAATGGGGTCTGGCCAAAAACGAAAACCCGAGCCAGG
>VIKI01000099.1:11432-20293 GCA_008080595.1 Comamonadaceae bacterium | reverse complement strand
GCATTCATCATCACAAACATGCCTTGCATGCCCTTGTTGGGCTGACCAACCATGGTACCGACCGCGCCGTCGAGCACGATCTGCGCGGTGGCATTGGACTTGATGCCCATCTTGTGTTCCAGGCCGCCGCAGTAAATGCCATTGCGCTCGCCCAAAGAGCCATCGGCGTTGACCAAAAACTTGGGTACGATGAACAGGCTCACCCCCTTGATGCCGGGAGGCGCATCGGGCAGGCGGGCCAGCACCAGGTGGATGATGTTGTCGGCCAGGTCGTGTTCGCCAGCGCTGATGAAAATCTTGTTGCCGGTGATGCGGTAAGTACCGTCGGCCTGCGGCTCGGCCTTGGTGCGCATCAGCCCTAAGTCAGTGCCGCAATGCGGTTCGGTCAGGCACATGGTGCCGGTCCACTCGCCGCTGGTCATTTTGTGCAGGTAGGTGGCTTTTTGCTCGGGTGTGCCGTGGGTGTGCAGGGCGGCGTAAGCCCCGTGGGTCAGACCGGGGTACATGGTCCAGGCCTGGTTGGCCGAGTTCATCATCTCGTAAAAGCACTGGTTGATCACCAGCGGCAGGCCCTGGCCACCAAACTCGGGGTCGCAGGCCAATGCCGCCCAACCGCCTTCAATGTACTGTTTGTAGGCTGCCTTGTAGCCTGTGGGGGTAGTCACCGCGTGGGTGCTGATGTCGAGCTGGCAGCCTTCGGCATCGCCTGAAATGTTCAGTGGCAACAGCACGTCGGTGGCGAATTTGCCGCCTTCTTCCAACACCGCGTTGATGGTGTCGGCATCCATCTCGGCATGGGCCGGCATGGCTTGCAAATCAGCCGTGACATTGAGCACTTCGTGCATGACAAACTGCATGTCGCGCAGAGGGGGGGTGTAAACAGCCATGGGGTTCTCCTGGGAAAAAATGAAGTCAAACTGAGGGAGGGGTCACGCCAGCGGCAGTCTTGCCGTAGCGCAGCAAAATGTTTTCAAACCCGGTGTTGGCGCGTTCAGTGGCGCTTGGGTCTTTCAGAAAGCGGGCTTCGTAGTGCAGCGCCAAAATCAGGCCATGAATCTCGAAGGCCATTTGGGCCTCGTTGGCATCCGATACCAAATGCCCTTCTTCTTTGGCTTGGACCACAGCGCGGTGCATGGCCGCCAGCCAGGCTTGCACGGAGCTGGCCAGCGCATCACGTACCGGGCCAGGGCGGTCGTCAAACTCCACCGCGCCACTGATGAAAATACAACCCGACTGGATTTCAATGGCCACACGCTTCATCCAGTTGGCAAACAGGGCACGGACCCGGGGCAAGCCGCGCGGGGCTTCCATGGCCGGGAAAAAAACCTCGTCAGAAAAGCGCTGGTAGTACTCCCGAATCACCGAGATTTGCAGTTCTTCGCGTGAGCCAAAATGGGCAAACACGCCGGATTTACTCATGCGGGTGAGCTCTGCCAGAACACCAATACTCAGGCCTTCCAGACCAATTTGTTCCGCCAAACCCAGGGCCGCATCGACAATGGTTTGCTTGGTTTGCTGACCTTTTTGCAGCGCACGCGCACCCTTCGAGCGATGGCTGCGAGGTGATGGCTGTTGAGGGGTGATCGGCATGGCAAATTTCGCAATAAAAGAACGATCGTTCTATTTTGCAGCATTTCCAATGTGGGTGTATAGCCTCAACGTGAATTAGGGGGAGGGTTCTAGGGGGTTTGAGGGTAAACACCTAGGCAAAGGCGGATTAGTGTTCAACGGGGTCACTTGCACAACTCACCCGCCAGAATCGGTTTTGACAAGCCTTTTCGTGCAAAAGAATTGAAGTGATTGTGGTGGTCAACTCCAGGGATAATTGTTAGTATTGGTTATTAACAATGAAGGAAAAGGCCATGCCAACCAGTGTCGCGTTAAGTTCGCATTTTGAAATGTTTGTGAAACAGCAGGTCAGTACCGGTCGGTTTAACAACGTCAGTGAAGTGGTACGCGCCGGGCTACGTCTGCTGGAAGATCACGAACAAAACCAAGCGCTGAAGCTGCGAGAGCTGCAAATTCCAACAACTGGAACGCAAATACCAAAGCACAGCCAGCGCAGCATCAGCCAAGGCAGCGGATTGATGCGTCTGGAGCTTTCGCCACTTGCCACCGCAGACCTTGAGGCGATAGGCGACTACATTGCCAAGGACAGCCTTGGCAATGCGTTAAATTTCATTCAAGGTATGCGGGCGCAGTGCCAAAAGATTGTGCGTGCGCCTATGGCCTATGTGGCACGCCCCGAACTGGGCATGGGCTTGCGTAGCTGTGCCCATGGACGCTATGTGATCTTTTTCCGGGCACATGACGCGGTGGTGAGAGTGGAGCGAATTTTGCACAGTGCCATGGATATTCAATCTGACCTGTTAAGCCCCCAAACCCCCATAGAAAAATAAGCTTTTAACGCCCATTAAACAAGCGTCAAAAGCTGCATATTTTGTAGCCCATCACAGCGGCGATTTTCAGCGGTGGGGTCATCAAAGCACCCGTGCCAAACAAGCCTCCAGCTGTTCGCTGGCCGGGCGCTTGAAGTCTGAGCGCACATAACGCTGCAAGCGGCCACGGGCAAAAGAGGTCAGCAGCATGGCGCTGACCTGGGCATCCTGCGTCGGGGTGGCACTGTCAGCGTTGGCCGTATCGGTGCGCAAACATTGCTTGAGGGCAGCTTCAATCTTGTCAAAAAACAGGTTCATGCGCTGTTGCAAGCGCTCATGCTCCAGCACCAGGGCATCACCCACCATGACGCGGCTCATGCCGGGGTTTTTCTCGGCAAATTTGATCAACAGGGTGATGATTTGCCGGGCCTTGAGGTGGCCGGGCTCATGGGCTTGCGCCTCAATCTGGTTGATCAGGGCAAACACCGACTGCTCGATGAAATCAATCAGCCCCTCAAACATCTGCGCCTTGCTGGCAAAGTGGCGGTACAGCGCCGCCTCACTCACCTGTAGCTGCCGGGCCAGGGCGGCGGTGGTGATGCGTTCGCCGCCGGGCTGCTGCAACATGGCCGCCAGGGTTTGCAAAATCTGCACCCGCCGCTCACCCGGTTTGGGCCGGTGCTTGACGGGGGCGGTTTCTGCGCCAGCGCCGTCTGGCGCTGGGGTGTGTTCGGTGTCTGCCATGAATTGAGCTTGTTTTTATATAAATAAATGGCCTCTAGCGCTTACAGAACAAGCGCAAGAAGCTCTGTTTTTTATAGCGTTTTAGTGCGAGCGAATCATCGTGCCAAAGGCTTGCTCGGTGAGGATTTCCAGCAGCAGCACATGCGGTACGCGACCATCAATGATGTGCACCGAGTTGACCCCACTCTTGGCGGCATCCAGCGCACCGGCAATTTTGGGCAACATGCCGCCACTGATGGTTCCGTCGGCAAACAGCTCGTCAATTCGCTTGGCGGTCAAGTCGGTCAGCAGCTGGCCTTCCTTGTCGAGCACGCCGCTGATGTTGGTCAGCATCATCAGCTTTTCGGCTTTTAATACGGTGGCCAGTTTGGCCGCCACCACGTCGGCATTGATGTTGTAGCTCTCGTTGGCGACCCCAAACCCGATCGGGCTGATGACTGGAATGAAGGCATCGTCCTGCAGGGCTTTGACCACGCTGGGGTCGATGCTGACAATGTCGCCGACTTGGCCGACATCGTGCTCCTTGGTGGCATCGGCGTTGTCAAGCATCTTGAGCTTTTGGGCACGGATCAGGCCACCGTCGCGCCCGGTCAGGCCCACCGCCTTGCCACCAGCGTGGTTGATCATGCCGACGATGTCTTGCTGCACCTCACCGGCCAGCACCCACTCGACCACTTCCATGGTTTCGGCATCGGTGACCCGCATGCCCTGGATGAACTCGCCTTTTTTGCCCAGGCGTTTGAGCAGGCCTTCAATCTGCGGGCCGCCGCCGTGCACCACCACCGGGTTGATGCCGACCAGCTTGAGCAGCACCACGTCTTCGGCCATGGCGTTGCCGCCGTATTTGATGACCATGGTTTTGCCGTGGAATTTGCGGATGTAGGGCAGCGCCTGGGCCAGAATATCGGCCTTGTCGCGCGCAGTGATGTGGGAAGCGTCGGTCATGATGGGTTCGTGGTTCAATCTGAATGTGATTGGAAAGGACAAGTGACAACGGCAAATTGTGCCGCATGATTTGGCCCGAAAGCCTCACGGCTTATGGATAAACAGATTGGCACACACGCCGCGCAACCAGCGGTTGGCGTTGTCGTGGTGAAAGCGGGCATGCCAGTACTGTTTGACGGCAAAACCCTGTACCTCAAACGGGCAAGGCAGCGTGCGCAAACCCGCTTGCCGTGCCAGGGTTTCACCAATCTGGCGCGGCAGCGTGGCCACCAGATCGCTGCTGGAGAGAATCGCCGACAAGCCCAGAAAACCCGGCAACTCCAACCTGATCTGGCGCTTGAGCCTCAGCGCGGCCACCGTGTGGTCCAGCAACTGGTAACTGGTACCAGGGGTGATGCCAATGTGCGACTCAGACTGGTACACCGCCAAGTTCCACTGCTCAGGCGTGGCATCTGTAATACGCGGGTGGCGCGGGTTGGCCAGGCAAATCCAGTCTTGTGCATACAGCGTCTGCTGGTAAAACCCGGTGTCCAGCCAAGGCAAAAAACCCAAAGCCAAATCAGCCGCACCACTTTGCAGCGCTTCTTCCAGATGGCCATCAATCCGGCTGGCGCTCAAGGACAGACCCGGGCCCAGGGCGCGCACATGGGCCAGCAACTCGGGCAACAGGGTGATGTGGCTGGCATCGGTCATACAAATCACAAAACGCCGTTGCGCGGTGGCAGGGTCAAATGGCACGGGTGATTCAGACAGGCGGCGCAAACCTTCCAGCACTTCGCGCACCCCACCGATGAGTGATTCGGTGCGCGGCGTGGGCAACATGCCCTCTGCCGTGCGGACAAACAGTGGGTCAGCCAACTGCTCGCGCAATTTGGCCAGCCAGATCGACACGGTGGGCTGGCTCTGCCCCAGCAACTCCGCCGCCCGGGTCACGCTGCGGGTGCTGTAGAGCAGTTCCAGCAGGCGCAGCAGCTTGGGTTCCAGCAGTGCCGCGTTGGTCGAGTTGTTGTCAGCCATGGTGTCTGTGTATAAAAAATGTCAATGCAGTGTATTTCAATCATGTCATTTACAGCATAGTCAGTGCCACCTACGATCCGCCCCCACAAGCACTGTCGTGCAAAGGATGAGGAGCAGGGTTTGAAAATTGGTATCTTGGGCGCAGGGGCACTGGGCTGTGCGCTGGGCGGCGTGCTGACACAGGCCGGGCATGAGGTCTGGCTGGTCAACCGCAATGTGAACCATGTCAACGCCATGCGCACACGCGGCCTGGTGATGCGTGTAGCTGGTGTTGACCACACCGTGCCGGTGCGCGCCAGCACCAACTGCGGTGAAATTGCGGCCGCCAGCGGCACCATGGATCTGATCATCGTGCTGGTCAAGTCCTTCCACACCCGTGAGATCATGCTGTCGGCCCTGTCCATCGTCGGGGAGCACACCGTGGTGATGTCGCTGCAAAACGGCCTGGGCCACGAAGACGTGTTGGCCGAGGTGGTGGGCCGGGCCAGGGTGCTGGCGGGCAAAACCTATACCGGCGGTGTGTTGCTGGCTCCAGGCCATGTCATCTCTGGCACGGCGGGCAAGGAAACCCTGATCGGTGAACTGGACGGCTCATTGAGCGAGCGCGTGCAACGCATTTGCGCCGTCTTCAACGCGGCTGGCCTGGCCACCACCGCCAGCCAGAACATCATGGGCGTGATGTGGGACAAGCTGCTGGTCAACGTGGCCACCGGGGCCTTGAGCGCCATCACCCGCTTGCCCTATGGCGAGTTGTACCAAGTGCCTGAGGTAGCAGCCTGTGCCATAGCCGCCGTAGCGGAGGCCATGGCGGTAGCCCAAGCCAGCGGCATCGTATTAACCACCACCGACCCGCGTGCCCCGTGGGAGAAGGCGGCGGCGGGCTTACCGTTGGAGTTCAAGGCCTCGATGTTGCAGAGTCTGGAAAAAGGCTCGGTGACCGAGATCGACTTTGTCAACGGCGCGGTGGTGCGCCAGGGGCTTCAATGTGGTGTGCCCACGCCAGTGAATTTGGCGCTGGTGGCCTGTGTCAAAGGTATTGAGCGCGGGCTTATTTCCAATCCGCAAGCCTGAGACATTAGTCATCACGCTTCAAGATCGTTTGGAATGGCCTAAGACCGCTCGAACCATGTTTTTTTGATCGCATTGATCGTGCCAAATAGGTGGCTTTATTTCCCGCCCCTTGATGCGCTCCCTTTCAGGCGAGGGTATCGTCCGGCTCTAGCGCGTGTGAGCTGCGACGAAATTAGTGAAAAAACGACATAATCATTATTTTCTAAGTGATTAAACGACATTTCAAGAGTGGGAGTTTGATTTCTAAGTGCTTTTCAGCCAAGCTGCGTGGTGACAGGCGAGCGCACTCAGATTTAAAGCTTAGTTGATAAACGACAAAACAGCCTTTTTCTTAGTTCAATAACGACACTCAAGCCCAACTTCTTAGTAGTCCACCGACAAAATGCCCCTATCCAAGCTATCCCCTCCTACAGAGGAACTCATCTTCAGCGCGTCTCTCTCGGACGCAGAGGCTCGAAAGCTCCAGCGGCAAGCGGCGAACGAGCAGCTCTCGCGTGTCTACAGCGGGGTTTACGCGGCAAAACAATCGGAGGACGAGCTCAAAACACTTGTCCGAAGAAACTGGCAGCGCGTCGTGGGAGTGGTTGTTCCGGGCGGAGTTGTGTCGCACCTCAGCGCGATGCGAGGAGGCTTGCTGGCATCAGGTGAGGTCATCCTCTCACACCCGACCTCGTTTAATCGAAAGATTCTTCTACCAGGGGTGACTGTCAGGGTTGTCAGGGGCCCAGGCCCACTTCCGGGAGACTTGAGCATCGGAACAACAGGTATTCAATTTGCCAGCCGAGCTCGCATGCTTCTGGAGAACATTGGCAGAAAGGGCGGCCTGCGGGCATCAGATGCGGATGTTGAGGAGATGCTTGTCGCTATTCTGAACTCGTCGGGGGAAAAAGCTCTGAATGAAGTCCGAGACCAAGCTGCCGCCTTGGCCTTGCCGCTTGGGGCTGAAAAATCCCTTGGGCGTTTGAGAACCATCATCGGCATGCTATTGGGGACGTACTCTAAAGGCGAGCTCACAACCAAGGCTGGGAGGGCAGTTGCTCGAGGTACCCCTGTCGACCGGGAGCGTCTTGAGCGCTTCGAGGTGCTGGCCGCGCACTTGCGCACGGTTGCGCTGCCGCACATCGAACGCACTTTGCAAGGTGTTGCGAGGCAAAACGCCGCCTTTCTTGAGTCCTATTTTTCGAACTACGTGGAGGGCACAAAGTTCGACATTCAACAGGCGCGTGACATCGTCATGAACAACAAGGTCATGACGAGCCGCCCCAAAGACTCCCACGACATCCTCGGAGTGTTTCGGCTTGCTATCACGTCCCCGTACCGCGATAGCCCACCGTTGGCAGGAGAAGAATTCCTGGATGGGCTGGAAAGCTGGCACGCGGAGATGCTGAAGATGAGACCTGAAGCGCATCCAGGCAAGCTCAAGCTCGAAGTCAATTACGCTGGGACGACGCAGTTCGTTGACCCAGCCTTGGTTCGAGGGACTTTCGCTGAAGGCTCTGCGCTCGCGCGTTCCGTGCCGGAGGGCCTGGCACGCGGTGCGTACTACGCCTTCCTGGTTTCGGAGGTACATCCGTTCGAGGATGGCAATGGCAGACTGTCTCGGCTTGTCATGAACGCTGAGCTCACGCGCACGGGGACTTCTCGAATCATCATCCCCACGCTGTATCACTTGCAGTACGTAGACTGCGCTCGGGCACTGACTCGAAAAAATGAGCCGCAGGGCTTCGTACAAGCCCTCGCAAAAATGGCACGCTGGTCGAGCCAGTTCAACTACGAGGGCCTCGACCTGTTAATTGACGAAGTGCGCAAGACCAACGCTCTGGAAGAATCGCCCGTTGAATTCCAACTACTCAACCTGGACGGAAGCCGGGCCGCGTAGGCCACTGTGGTCGAGTCTGGATACCGCTTCAGTTGGATGTGCAAGATTTTTACGGTTCTCAAGCCCCCGATGAAAGATCAATCTTCAGGCATGGTTTAGGTGTTTATGTAATTTTTTAATGCCATGTATTAAATTCATTGCATTTACAGCATAGTGCCGCACACCTACGATGCGCCGCATGACAAACAACTCATCCTATGTGGAACACGTGGCCGTGCGGGTGCGTGATATCCAGTGGCACATCCGGTTTTTTCACGACGTGCTGGGCATGCCCATGCGCGAAGTTGCCGGCCCCCTTGAGGCTCCTGCACAGTACTGGACGGTGGGCGGCATGCAGTTCATCTGCACAGCTGATTTTGTAGCTGCACCTGCAATACAGACGGGCTGGTTGGCCCATTTGGGCATCATGGTGCAAGACCTGGAGCTGGCTCTGGCAGAAGCGCAAAGCTGGGGGGTGAAAGAACTGCCGCAGGGGCGCAACTGGCTGCAACTGCCAGACGGCCTGGCCCTGGAACTGATGCAGGCCCATGGCGACGGTGTGGCGCAAGCGCTGGCCGTCAAATCCCGCGCCTGAACTTCTCACACCACATTCCCCCCTGCACCATGCCCAAACCCAACATCACCTTCACCACCCCCGAGAAATACTGGGACGATGCCCAGGTGGGCGACAGCTGCACCAGCCCGACCTATGTGGTCACCGCTGATCGCATTGATGCCTATGCCGAACTCACCGGTGACTTCACCCCGGTACATGTGGACGAGGCCTACGCCAAAGCCAGCCATTTTGGCCAGCGCGTGGCGCATGGCTTGATGGGCTTGTCGGTGGC
>VIKI01000099.1:0-11397 GCA_008080595.1 Comamonadaceae bacterium | reverse complement strand
ACCGCTTTGTGCCCGGCATGTCGTTGGGCTGGACCTGGGATTTTGTGCTGCCGATAGCCATCAATGACGTGCTGCACATCACGTTCCGTATTGGCAGCATGCGGCCAAGCCAATCCAAACCCGGCTGGGGCATTGTTGTGATTCCCACCGAGTTGATCAACCAGAACGGCCAGGTGGTGCAAAAGGGTGAGCACCGGCTGATGCTGCCGCGCCGCCCTGCCTGATATCAAAAACAGAGCTGCTTACGCAGTATCCATAAGCACTAGAGGCCAATTTAATGCACAAATCCACCCAAGCTCTGCCCCTGAAAGGTTTTCGCGTCATCGACTACAGCCACTTTTTGGCCGGGCCCTATTTGTCGCGCTGCCTGGCTGCGCTGGGCGCTGAGGTGATCAAGGTCGAGCGCCCCACCGAGGGTGATGCGGGCCGCCACCATGCCTATTTCATTGGCGACTACAGCGGCTATTTTTTGCAGCAAAACATGGGTAAAAAAGGCTTGTGCCTGAACCTGAAAGACCCACGCGGCTTGGCGCTGATGCACAAGCTGACCGACAGTGCCGACGTGTTTGTCGAAAACTACCGCCCTGGTGCCTTGAAGAAGCTCGGCCTGGGTTACGACGAGTTGTCCGCACGCAACCCTGGTCTGGTCTACTGCTCGATCTCGGCCTACGGTCACACCGGGCCGGACTCCCATCGCGCCGGTTTTGGCCTGATTGCCGAAGCCAAAAGCGGCATCATGGCCATGGTCGGCAACCCCGGTGAAGCGCCGCCGCTGTTGCGCGTGTCGCTGGGTGACATGTACACCGGCATCCACGGCGTGGCCGCCATTTGCGCGGCGCTGCTGGGCCGGGTCAAGTCGGGCAAAGGCCAGCACATTGATTTGTCGCTGTACGACTGTCTGGTCTCGATGCACGACTACGCGGTGCAGTGCTACACCCTGTCAGGCGGCCAGGAGATTCCGGTGCAAACCGGGCACGACATGCCAAATTCCACCCTGTACGGCGTGTTTTCAGCCCAGGACGGTGATCTGGTGATTGCCGCGCAGGTGGACGATGCCTGGAAGCGTTTTGCCAAACTGGCTGGGGGGGAAGCCTTTGCCTTGGATGCCCGTTTTCACACTTCGGCTGGGCGCAATGAAAACCGACTGGAGATTCTGGCCGTGGCGCGGGCCTGGGTAGGCTCCCACACCGTGGCTGACTGTCTGGCCGCGCTGGATGCTATTGATGTGCCCAGCGCCAAGGTGCAAAACATTGCCGAGGTGTTGGCCGACCCGCAGATTCAGGCGCGTGGCATGGTGGTGGAACAAGAGCACCCGGTGCTGGGAAAAATCAAGCTGCCCAACCTGCCGTTCCGCTTTTCGGGCTGCGACACCACGCCCACCTGTGTGGCACCCGAGATGGGCCAGCACAACCGCGAAATTGCTGCCAGCCTGGGTTTTGGAGCGGATGAGATAGACGCCATGGTGCGGGATGGGGTGCTGTATTCGGCTGCCTGATTGCTTCAATATGTATCGCTCGTTGCGCTTGAATGCTGGTTTATGGTTGGCATATTTGCTTCATTTTTTGGGACTCACGGCCATTTCCCAATCACCACGCCTTACGGTGTGGGTGTAGCGGGTATTCATGCAACATGTTGATAAAAATTGATAGCTGCTTACGCTCATGAATCATGCGCCAGAGGCCAAAAGTGCATAACGTATTCGACGATCCAAGGAATCGAAGGTGGGGTGATGGGGTGATGTGACCGGGCTTTGGGGTGGAAGGCGTGCGGTGTGGGCGCAGGCGTACTGCCCACGTGGCCCCGCGCGTGATTCCACACCAAAACCGCACGCACATCACCCCGTCGCCCCACCGTAGCGCCCCCCCAAAACGCCCCACAAAAAGGATCCCAACAAATGCAAGACCATTACGCCGTCATCGGCAACCCGATTGCCCAAAGCAAGTCGCCCCTGATTCACGCCATGTATGCACAGGCCACCGGTCAGGACATGATGTACACCAAGATTGAAGCTGCTTTGGATGGTTTTAAGGCCGAGGTGGATGCATTCCGTGCAGCAGGCGGCAAGGGGCTGAACATCACCGCCCCCTTCAAGCTGGACGCTGCCGTCTATGCCACGGAGGCCTCACCGCGTGTCAAGCTCTCTGGCGCGGCAAATGCCATGAAGTTTGACGGTGACCAGGTTTGGGCTGAAAACTTTGACGGTGTGGGCCTGGTGCATGATGTGGTTCACAACCTGGGTGTGCTACTCAAAGGCCAACGGGTGCTGCTGCTGGGCGCAGGTGGTGCGGCGCGTGGGGCCTTGCTACCGTTTCTGGCGCAGGAGCCACGAGAGCTGGTGATTGCCAACCGGACCCTGCCAAAAGCCCATGACCTGGCCAGCATTGGCGCACAACAGGGCCGGGTGCGATCCAGCAGCTATGCCGAACTGGCCGGGTTGAACTTCGATGTGGTGTTCAACGCCACCTCGGCCAGCCTGTTCGGTGAACTGCCCCCCGTGCCCGCCACCGCCTTTGCGCAATGTGAATTGGCTTACGAGCTGGCCTATGGCAAGGGCCTGACACCGTTTTTGCGTCTGGCGCAAAGCGCAGGTGCGGCACAACTGGCCGATGGCGTGGGCATGCTGGCCGAGCAAGCCGCCGAGGCTTTTGAATGGTGGCGTGGTGTGCGTCCAGACACACAGGCGGTGATTCAGGCGCTGACTGTGCCGTTGGCTTAGCACGATCAGAGGACTGTATCTGGCTGCCTGATTGCTTCAATATGAGGAGCTGCTTGCGCATGTACAGCAAGGCTCTCAGGCCATTTCTTTGCTTCAACTTGGCAAGCGCGATGTCCCCCTACACAAAAAAGGCAACCGTCTGGGAGCCGGAGAGCACCAGCTTTCCCTGTTCGTTCCAGATTTCCATGGTTTGAAAGGAATAGCCTTCACCCGCTCGCTGACTGGCAGAGCGCAACAAAAACCATTCGCCAGCGCTCAGCGGTTGCGCCATATCCAGCGTCCACGTCATGGAGCTGATCGGTGCGAATTCGGTAAAGCTGGCCATGACCGCCAGCGGTAAGCTGTCGCCCAGGGCCAGCAGTGCCACGGTCGGGTCTACACCGACGGCATCCACGTGTCGAACCCAGGCCATCAGCTCGGGATGATCCGAGCCTGTGACGGGCAAGGATTTGCCCGCAAAGCGAAGTTCAAAGTTACTCAGAGAAGCCGGTGCCTGGCTGACAACACCGAGGCTCTGGTAGTTTTCTGGCCCACTCACAGCGGGAAATGGGTGAAAGTCATGCTGAATTTTGCTGGGTCTTGGTGCGGCAAAAATGAACATCACGCGCAGGGCCACCTCTGCACCGGCCATGCAATCCACCGAGATACAGGTTGCCGACTTGCCCTGGCGCAACACCGTGGTCTTGAAGCTCAGCGCATTCGATGCCGGCCCAACAAACATGATTTGAGCCGACTTCAAAGGCGGCAGGCCGGGCGGGGCATCGCGCAGCGCCGCATGGAGTGCCAATGCTGCCGACAGCCCACCGTAAATGGTGCGCCCCTGCAACCAGTTGGCCGGGGTATCGAATGCCGAAGATGGGTTGAAGTCTTCGATGATTTGGGTCAGGGATGTCATGGGGTTCTTCCGTTGTGGTTGGTGCAAAACCGGATTTCAGCTCAGGCCAAATGACTTTCTGAGGCTTTGGTCGACCGGCCCCGCAGGCATGAAGCGGCGCAACTTGGCCAACAACGATGCCTGCCCTTTGGGGGTATGACGCATGCGCCATGAACCGAGCGCAGCGCTGACGATGGTGTTGGCAACGCCGTCCGGCCCGGGCGCAGTGCCAATGCTCTTGGCAATGGCTTGTGCGACAAGTTCGCGCTCGCTGTTGTAGGCCGGGATTTTGTTGCGGGCCTGGGGTGCGTTGGCATCGAGCTGGCTTTTGGTGAAGCCGGGTTCAACCAGCGACACGCGCACGCCGAACTGGCGGACTTCCTGATCCAGCGTTTCGGACAGCCCCTCCACCGCATGTTTGGTGGCCGAATACAGCCCCATGTAGGGAGCGGGCAAAAAACCCAGCACCGAGCTGACGTTGACAATTCTGCCGCTGCCTTGTGCCCGCATGTGGGGCAGCACGGCCTGGCTGGTGCGCAGGATGCCAAACACATTGGTCTCGAACATCCAGGCGGCTTCGCTCATTGACGTTTCCTCCGTCGCGCCAAGCATGGACACCCCCGCATTGTTGACCAGCACATCAATGCGCTGGGCACGCTCCATGACCCCTTGAATGGCGCGCTGGATCGATGCAATGTCTTGCACATCCATCTCGATCAATTGCACGCCAGGCAACGGGGTCGCTTTGGCCATGTTGCGCACGGTGCCGAACACTTGGCAGCCCTGCTGGGCAAACTTTTCAGCGGTGACCCGCCCGATGCCTGATGACACCCCTGTGACGATAACAACTTTGGATTTCGACATGGCAATTTCTTTCAAAAAATGAGTGTGTAAAGCATCTATTTAAATGACGATCATCATGATTGAATTATATGATGTGCATCATTAAAATGACAAGATCTACCGGAGGAAATCATGAAAGTCACAAGAGAACAAGCCACTTTGAATCGCGACCGTGTGCTGGATGTCGCCGCCCGCCTGTTTCGCGAGCGCGGCTTTGACGGCATTGGCGTGGCCGATTTGATGAAGAGCGCAGGGCTGACACACGGCGGTTTCTACGGGCAGTTTGGCTCCAAGGAAGCGCTGATGGCCGAGACCTGCACCCGCTCTTTTGACAGTGCATTGCAGACCTGGACCAAGGTTGGCGCGCAGGCCAGCGGCAACCCGTTGGCTGCCGTGATGCAAGGCTATCTGAGCAAGCAACACCGCGACAACCCGGGTGCGGGTTGTGTGATCGCCTCGCTGGGGGCAGAAACCACGCGCCACGGAAGCAGCCTGCGCCGCTCCGCAACCCATGGCGCGCGGGCCCTGCTGGACTTGCTCACCTCATTTGCGCCCGGGCGCAGCAAAGCGGTGAAGCGTGAACGCGCCGTGGTGGCTTGTGCCAGCATGGTGGGGGCACTGATACTGGCGCGTGCGGTGGATGACGAAGCGCTGTCCGACGAGATACTGCAAGCGGTCGTCACGGCCTTGCCTGGGGCCAGCACCCGCTGACGTTACTGGCAACTCAAGCAACGAGCGGCATTCTTGTGCCGCCTATACTTGCCAAATGAACGAATCAGTCCATTTGGAGCCCACCCCAGCTAAAACCACCAGCCGCACCAACGACCCGGAACGCACCATGGCGGGTATTCTGGAAGTGGCCACCAAGGAATTTGCCGAAAAAGGCCTCAGCGGTGCACGCATTGATGCCATTGCCGATGCCACGCTCACCAGCAAGCGCATGATTTACTACTACTTTGGTAGCAAAGAAGGTCTGTACATTGCCGTGCTGGAAGAGTCTTACCGCCGGGTGCGGGCGATTGAATCGACCTTGCACCTGAAAGATTTGGCTCCCGAGGCGGCCTTGCGTCGGCTGGTGGAGTTCACCTTTGACCACCACAGCGGCAACGAAGACTATGTGCGCCTGGTGATGAACGAAAACATGGCGCGTGGGGCCTACATGGCGCAAAGCACCCACATGAAAGAGCTCAACGTGCCCGCCATTGCCGCCATTCAGGACTTGTATGACCGTGGTGTGACGCAGGGCGTGTTCCGCCCCGGTCTGGATGCCATTGACATCCATGCCTCGATTTCAGCACTGACGTTTTTCAACGTCTCCAACCGCCACACCTTTGGCCTGATCTTCAAGGACGGTGTGGTCTCACCCGATGCGCAAGCCCAGCGCAAGCAAAACATTGTCGAGATGGTGGTGCGCTACCTCAAAGCCTGAGGGCGCGACTGCGCCCTTAGTTTCAGGGACACAGATTTTTTCAAAACCTAGGGTTTATCCTGATGATGGAAAACTAACCAGTTCGTACATTACTGATCAATCCAATCAGGAAACAAGAGATGGTTCAAAAATTCATTGACGGGTATTGCCAGTTCATTGGCTATTTGATTGCGGCAGCCATGGCCGTGATGGTGGCCTTGGTGTTTGGCAACGTGGTCATGCGCTACGCCTTCAACTCTGGTTTTACCGTGTCCGAAGAGCTGTCGCGCTGGTTGTTTGTCTGGCTCACATTTTTAGGTGCGGTGGTGGCGCTGCGTGACAACGCCCATCTGGGTACCGACATGCTGGTCGGGCATTTGGATGCCGCTGGCAAGCGCCTGGCCATGGGCATTTCTTTGCTGCTGATGATGTTTTGCCTGGTGCTGATTTTCAAGGGCACTTACGAGCAGTTCCTGGTCAACAAAGATTCCGAAAGCCCGGTGATGGAGGTCTCGATGGGCTGGTTTTATGCCGGTGGCATGGTGTTTTCAGCGCTGAGTGCGCCGATTCTTTTGCTCAACCTGTATCGCCTGGTCACCGGCCAGCTTGATGAGGCGCATCTGGTGATGATGAAGGAGTCTGAAGAAGCGCCTCATGCGGATGCCGATACCCCCCACCCCGACCGTTGATCCAGGAGAACTGACATGACGATTGCTATTTTTCTGGGTTCGCTGATGGCCGCCATGGCCCTGGGTGTGCCGATTGCCTTTTCGCTGTTGCTGTGTGGTGCTGCGCTGATGTGGCATCTGAACATGTTTGATGCCCAAATCCTGGCGCAAAACCTGCTAGAGGGGGCCAACAGTTTCCCCCTGCTGGCCGTGCCGTTTTTTATGCTGGCCGGGGAGATCATGAATGCCGGCGGCTTGTCGCGGCGCATTGTCAACTTTGCCATGGCCTTGGTCGGTCATATCAGAGGTGGACTGGGTTACGTGACCGTGGTGGCCGCCGTCATCATGGCCTCGGTGTCTGGCTCTGCGGTGGCCGATGCTGCGGCCCTCACCGCGCTGCTGCTGCCGATGATGGTGGCCGCCGGTCACGACCGGGCGCGTTCGGCGGGGCTGATTGCGTCGGCCGGCATCATTGCGCCGATCATTCCACCCAGCATTGGTTTTGTGATCTTTGGCGTGGCCGCCAATGTGTCAATCACCAAGCTGTTCATGGCGGGTATTTTTCCTGGCGTTTGGCTGGCGCTGTCTCTGGTGGCTACCTGGTGGTGGCTGGTTCGCCGCGAGAATGTCGTGCCCCCGCCGCGCAAGTCGTTGGCTGAGGTGGTGGAGGCCATGCGCCTGGCGACCTGGGCGCTGGTGTTGCCTTTCATCATTGTGTTTGGCTTGAAGTTTGGTGTCTTCACACCCACCGAAGCGGCGGTAGTGGCTGCGGTGTATGCGCTGTTTGTGTCGACCGTGATTTACCGGGAGTTGAGCTTGAAAAAGCTGGTGCCCTTGTTTGTGGCCGCCTCCAAAACCAGCGCTGTGGTGATGTTTTTGGTGGCCGCCGCCATGGTTTCGGCCTGGTTGATCACGGTGGCGAATCTGCCCGCCCAAGTGGTCGAACTGCTGCAGCCCTTGCTGAACAGCCCGCGCTTGCTGATGCTGGCCATCATGGTGCTGACCATGGTGGTGGGGACGGCGCTGGACATGACTCCGACCATTTTGCTGCTGACCCCGGTGCTGATGCCGGTGGTCAAGGCGGCCGGTATTGACCCGGTGTATTTTGGTGTGATGTTCATCATCAACAACGCCATTGGCCTGATCACCCCGCCGGTGGGCACGGTGCTCAATGCCGTGGCCGGTGTCGGCAAGATTGGCATGGATGAGGTCACCAAAGGGGTCATCCCGTTCATGATTGCCCAGTTTCTTGCCATGTTCCTGATGGTGGCCTTCCCGCAGCTGGTGATGGTGCCAGCCCACTGGTTCTTCAAATAGTTTTCCCAGCCCCAAGCGTGTCTGGGTACGCCACGCTTGGAATGCCTCTTTGTGCGTACAACCCCATTTTTCAACTGTCCAGGAGACAACTCATGAAACGACTGTTTATCAAATCTGTGATCGCCACCGTGGCTCTGGCTGCCATGGGTTTGGCCAGTGCGCAGGAACGCACTTTCAAATACGGCCTGAACAGCCCCGAAGGTCACCCTGCGGTGGCTGGCATGAAAAAATTTGCCGAGTTGGTGGCGGCCAAATCAGCCGGCAAGATGAAGGTGCAGTTGTTCCTGAACGGCTCACTGGGTAGCGACCAGGCCACCTTGTCGGCGCTGAAGGGCGGCACGGTGGAAATGGCGGTGATGAATTCCGGCATTCTGGCCAGCGAAGTCAAGGCGCTGGAAGTGTTTGACTTTCCGTTCCTGTTTGCCAACGAGAAAGAGGCCGATGCGATTGTGGACGGCCCCATCGGCAAGAAAATGCATGCCGCACTGCTGGACAAAGGCATTGTCGGCCTGGCCTACCAGGAGCTGGGTTTCCGCAACATCACCACCGGCAAACGTGCCCTCAACAAGGTGGACGACATTGCCGGTCTGAAACTGCGCGTGATTCCCAACGCCATCAACGTGGACTGGGTCAAGGCCCTGGGTGCCAACCCAACACCCATGCCGTTCCCCGAGGTGTATGCCGCTTTGGAACAAGGCGCGATTGACGGCCAGGAAAACCCGATTTCGGTGATTGCCGCCAACAAGTTCTGGGAAGTGCAAAAGTTTGTGGGCCTGACCAACCACCAGTACAACCCCCAGTCGGTGATTTTCAGCAAAAAGGTTTGGGACACCTTGAGCGCTGGCGACAAGAAAATCTTGGAAGACTCCGCGCTTGAAGCCGCCAAGGTACAGCGTGAGGCCGCCCGGGCATCGGTGGCGGCCAATCTGGAACTGCTGAAAAAGAACGGCATGACCGTGACGCAATTCCCGCCCGCTGAAGTGACCAAGCTGCGCGACAAGATGAAACCCGTGATCGACAAACACAGCGCCGCCCTCGGCCCGGTGGTGGCTGAAGTGCAAGCCGAACTGGCCAAGCTGCGTTAATCCCTTCCCCTGCCTGACCTGCCATGAACAAACTCCGCATTGCCGTGGCGGGTGCTGGCACGATGGGCCTGGCGCACATTGCCGTGTTGCAAGACAGTGCCGGGTGCAGCTTGTCGGCCATTGTCGACCCCTCACCCGGCGCGGTGGCTGTGGCCGCCAAGGTGGGTGTGCCGCTGTACACCCACCTGGACGAATTGCTGGCCAAAGACCACCCCGATGGCTTGATTCTGGCCACGCCCAACCCCTTGCATGTGCCACAAGCGCTGCAATGTGTGGCCGCCGGGTTGCCAATCCTGCTGGAAAAACCGCTGGCCACCAGTGTGGCCGAGGGGCAAACCCTGGTCGATGCCGTGGCCCGCAGCGGAGCCAAGGTGCTGATTGGTCACCACCGCGCCCACAGCCCGATCATGGCCAAAGCCAAAGAGGTGGTGGACAGCGGCAAGCTGGGCCAACTGGTGGCGGTAACCGGCAGCGCCACCTTTTACAAGCCCGACAGTTACTTCACTGAGGCCCCCTGGCGGGCACAACCCGGTGCGGGCCCAATCCTGATCAACATGATCCATGAGGTGCATAACCTGCGCATGTTGTGCGGGGAGATCGTGGCCGTGCAGGCCTTTGCCAGCAACGCCACACGCGGCTATGAGGTCGAAGACACGGTGGCCATCAACCTGCGTTTTGCCAATGGCGCACTGGGTACGTTCATGCTTTCAGACACCGCCGCGTGTGCCCGCAGCTGGGAGCAAACCAGCCAGGAAAACAAAGCCTATCCGAGTTATGACGATGAAGACTGCTACGTCATCACCGGCACGCACGGCAGCTTGAGCGTGCCCACCATGCGGCTGAAAACTTACCCCAGTGTCAAAGACCGTTCATGGTGGAAAGCCTTTGAAGTGGGTGTGGTCGGCATGGTGCGTGACGACCCGCTCAAACACCAGCTGGAACATTTTGGCGCGGTCATCCGGGGCCAAGCCGAACCACTGGTCAGCGCTTTGGATGGTCTGCACAACCTGCGTGTGACCGAAGCCATTGCCCAAGCCGCCAAGACCGGCGAAATGGTTCGGCTCAATTGATTTGAAACCCATTGAAGGAGACCCTGATGAAGATTCTCATGCTGCACGGCATCAACCACAACATGTTTGGCAAGCGTGACCCCAAGCAGTACGGCACCATCACGCTGGATGAAATCAATGCCTCACTTATCGCCCTGGGCACTGAACTGGGTGCGGAAATCGAGACTTTCCAGACCAATTTCGAAGGCGCGATGTGTGAGCGTATCCACCAGGGCTACCAAGACCGTGTCGACGCGGTGCTGATCAACGCCGGAGCCTGGACACATTACAGCTACGGCATTCGTGATGCGCTGGCGATATTGACCTGCCCGATTGTCGAGCTGCACATGTCCAACATCCATGCCCGCGAAGCCTTTCGCCACCACTCGGTGTTTGGCGAAATCGTCATGGGGCAGATTTGCGGCTTTGGGGTGAACAGCTATCTGCTCGGCTTGCGGGCCGGGGTAGCTGCCGCAAAAGCCCGCCAAGTTTGAATAAATTACTATCAAAAAAGTAGCTGTTTGCGCATTATTTGTAAGCGTTAGAGCCCATTTTTACCACTAAATACCATGACCATCGACGGCAACACCGAGCTGATTGCGCACATTGGCTACCCCACCTACGCCTTTCGCGCCCCACTGATTTACAACCCCTGGTTTGCCAAGGTTGGCATCAATGCCATCGTGGTGCCGATGGCCTGCCAGAGCGAGCCCTACCCGCGTTTTCTGCGCTCCATCTTCAACCTGGGCAATATGCGCGGGGCCTTGATCACCATGCCACACAAGGTGATCACCGTGAGCTTGCTCGATGACGTGCTGCCCACCGCCGCCATTGCCGGCAGCTGCAACGCGGTGCGCCGCCTGGCCGATGGCCGCTTGCAGGGCGACATGTTTGACGGCGAAGGCTTTGTGCGCGGCATCAAGCGCAAGGGCTTTGAGCCCCAGGGCCGGCGCGTGCTGGTGGTCGGTGCAGGGGGAGTGGGCAGCGCGATTGCCGCCTCTCTGGCCGCCGCCGGGGTGCTGGAGCTGGATGTGTATGACGTGAACGATGCCGCCGCCAAAGCCCTGGCCTCGCGCCTGTTGCGGCATTACCCCGGCATGACCATCCACACCGGCAGCAACGACCCGGCCGGCTACGAGCTGCTGGTCAACGCCACCCCCATGGGCATGAAAGACGGCGACCCCCTGCCAGTGGACATGAACCGGGTTGACCCCAGTACCTTTGTCGGTGAAGTCGTCATGAAGACCGACATGACCGCATTTTTGAAAGCCGCGCAAGCGCGTGGCTGCCGCATCCAGATTGGCTCGGACATGCTGTATGAGCAAATCCCGGCTTACCTGGAGTTTTTTGGCTACCCGGTACCCACGCCAGACGAACTCCGCGCCGCCGCAGCCTGACCCTTCACAAGAACGACGACCATGACCCCATTTCCAAAAA
>VIKI01000098.1:20312-35307 GCA_008080595.1 Comamonadaceae bacterium | reverse complement strand
CCTGATAACCAGACCTATGACTGGGCCATGAGCTTTGACCAGGCGGTGGCCAACCTGATTGAATCAGACCAACTACCCGCCTTGCAGGATGCGCCCCAACTGCCCGCCTATGGTTTGGCACACCCCACGAGCGATCATTTCCTGCCCTTGCTTTACGCGGCCGGAGCGGTGGATGCGGGTGAGCCCATGCGCTTTTTTAACGCCGGTTTTCAGGCCGCATCCATCTCGATGCGCTCGGTGGTTTGGGGCTAAGGGCAATGGCATTGGGCCAATTGTTGGGCCAGCTCGCTTAAGGCTTTGTAGGCTGCTCCGGCTTGTGCATCCCAATCTGTCACGGCCTGCGCCTGCTGAGCGACCAAGGTGCGATCGCCACGCGCCGCTGGCCCGGTCAGTGCCGCTTGCGGGCCAAGCTGCACGATGTTGTTCACCGCGTTGGTCAGCAGCGTGGCCCGCATCTGCCGGGCCAACTCCGGTGGCATGTTGGCGTGCTGCCACAAACGCTCCGCCAGGTCTTGCAGCACCGGAAGGAAGTTGGTGGCAAACACCGCACCGGCGTGGTAGAGCAATTTGTCGGCACTAGCCAGCTCAAAACAGGCTGCCCCCAACTGAGTGAACAGGGTACGCAATACCGGCAAGGCCTGGGCATCCCCCTCCAGCGCACAAGGTGTGCCGGCAAATTGTCCAAGCGCCGTGGCTGGCTGGGCAAAACTCAGCAGGCAATGTGCACTGGCCACCTGCCAACCTTTGTCCCGCAAGGCTTGCAACTCACTGGCACACAGCGCTCCGCTGCAATGAAAAGCCAAACCGGGCGGCAACCCATCAAGTTCAGCCAAGGCCGCAGCCATGGGTGCAATCTGCCCGTCGGGCACGGCCAGCATCCACAGGTCTGCCGCTGGCATGGTCTGCAGCTCAGTGTGCGCTTGCCCCGCACCGATGAAATCAACTGCCGCCTGGGCCGAGCTGGCCTGGCGGGTCAGCACCGCCTGCACCCGGTAGCCGGTGCTTTGGGTCAGCAAGCGCCCCAGCGTCTGCCCAACCCGTCCGCCACCCATGATGTTGATCGATTGCATTTGGAGATTGCTATTAAAAAAATAGCTGCTTGCGCTTATTAAATAAGGGATATGCAGCTATTTTTATATAAAAAGTGCAGGACGCATGGCCCTGCTTGGTGGCATCAGATCACTTTGGCAATGGACGCGCACACATAGTCAATGTTCTTGCTGTTGAGCGCAGCCACACACATGCGACCCGTGTCGGTGCCATACACACAAAACTCATTGCGCAGACGCACCATTTGGTCTTTGGACAGGCCGGAGTAGCTGAACATGCCAATTTGCGTGGTGATAAAGCTCATGTCCTGGCTAATGCCCGCTGCTTTCAGGCCATCCACCAGCTTCTGGCGCATGGCTTTGATGCGCACCCGCATGTCGCCCAACTCTTTTTCCCACAGCGCACGCAGCTCGGGCGTGTTCAACACCGTGGCCACCACCGCGCCGCCAAAAGTGGGCGGGTTGCTGTAGTTGGTGCGAATCACAATCTTCAACTGGCTCAACACGCGGCCAGCTTCCTCTTTGTCAGTACACAGCACACTCAACGCCCCGACACGTTCACCGTACAGGCTGAAGCTCTTGCTGAAAGAGGTGGCCACAAAAAACATCAGCCCGGCAGCGACAAACTTGCCCACCACCGCACCGTCTTCGGCCAGACCGTAGCCAAAACCCTGGTAAGCCATGTCCAGGAACGGCACCAGGCCACGGGCCTTGACGGCGGCAATCACTTGATCCCACTGCGCGGGACTGATGTCGTAGCCAGTCGGGTTGTGGCAGCAGGCATGCAACACCACCACCGTGCCCACCTCAGCCGCGTTCAGGTCGGCCAGCATGCCGTCAAAGTTCAGGCTGCGGGTGGCATCGTCGTAGTAGCGGTAGCTTTCCACCTTGAAGCCGGCGTTGGTGAACAGGGCGCGGTGGTTTTCCCAGCTTGGGTCAGAAATCAACACCTTGGCTGCGGGGTTGAGCTTCTTCAAAAAGTCTGCGCCCAGCTTCAGGCCGCCAGTGCCGCCCAGGGCTTGCACCGTGGCCACGCGACCAGAGGTGACCGGCTCACTGTCAGCCCCAAACACCAAAGATTTGACCGCCGTGTCATACGCGGCAATACCGTCAATGGGCAGATAACCGTGCGGTTTTGGGGCATCGAGCATGGCCTTTTCAGCCGCCAACACACATTGCAGCAGGGGCAGTTTGCCGTTGTCATCAAAGTACACACCTACGCCCAGGTTCACTTTGGCAGGGTTGGTGTCAGCGTTGAATTGTTCGTTGAGACCCAAAATTGGGTCGCGCGGGGCCATTTCGACAGCGGAAAAGAGAGACATGGTGGTTTCCTGTTGGGAGTGGAGAAGAGAGACGGTTGGCCAGAAAAACTTGCGAGAAAGAAGTGCTGTTCTGGTTTACCCGCATTTTATCGGGGGTTCGGGCTCAATTGGGCGGATGCTGAATGACGCCTGCGGCAAGCTTGCTGCGCCATGGCCTTGAACGGGTGTTGTTGGGCATTTTGTAAGTGTTTGTTCCAGGTTTCTGTGCCGGGCAAACAATTGCTTACAAGCTCGCTCCATGTCTACGCTAGCCTGCTGCTTTTTGGCGCGGGGACACCCTTTCCATTTGGATGGATAAGTTTTGTTGAAGGATAGATATGGCTGAGCATTTCTTTCATGACTGGGTTTTTCGCCCGATTTCTGCGGCATTGGGTGCTGCTGCATTGGTGGGCATGCTGGTCGCTTGCGGGGGCTCCGGTGAGCCCGATGCAGCGGTTTTAACGCAATCAATGGCGGCAGGCTTGACGCAAGCGCCATCTTCCTCACAAACCAGATCTGCGGCGTTGCTGGCGGCGACACCGAATGCCGCCACGGTCAGCACCACTATGTTCAGCAACGGGCTGTACGGCAGTGGCGTTGAGAACTGGAGCTGGAACCTGTGCAATACCAAGCCGACGGCTCTTTTGGGTGGTTTGAAAGTGTTGTTGTTTAATGAGTGCCAGGGGGGCAATTGGAGCAGCGGGGGGTATTTGCATTTGGCAAGTCCGGCGGTCAACGCCCAAAGCTTGGAATTTGAGGTTTATCTTGGTGCCAAGCCTGCTGTCACGGCACGGCAAATCAGTTTGTACTTTGGAAGCGGCACCGCAGATGTGAATTTGGGTAGCCTGCTGCCTGCCCCTGTGGCCAATGCCTGGAACCTGGTGAAACTGGATTTGAGCACGGTGTTGAAGGGACAAGCGTTTCAGGCCTTCATGCTGATGAATGCCTCGGGGCATCCCAAGTTTTATGTCAACAATGTGGTGTTGGGAACTGCTTCCAGCTCTGCCATTGATGCCAAGGCCAATGTGCACGACATTTCGCCGCTGGTGTATGGCGTGGCAGCGTTTGACAATGTCAGCACGGTGATGTCCACGCTCAACAGTCCGATCAACCGGCATGGTGGCAACGCTACGTCGGCCTACAACTGGAAAATCAATGCCAGTGGCAGGGGCAGTGACTGGTATTTTGAAAGTGTTCCCGATGATGCCAATGGCACTGCTGCGGGTCTGGTCTCCAGCCTGGTGCAGGGCAACCGTACAGCCGGTGCACAAAGCATGATCACCGTGCCCATGCTCCCGTGGGTGGCCAAGCTGGCGGCCAATCGGGACAAGCTGGCGAGTTTTTCGGTGGCCAAGTATGGCCAGCAACAGCAGACTGATGCGCAGTGGATGCCCGATGCTGGCAACGGTGTGCGCAGCGATGGCAGCCTGATCACCGGCAACGACCCGGCGGATGCCCACACCCGGTCGGACGAGTTTTTTCAGGATGGCATGCTGCGCACCCTGACGCAGCAATTCGGCACGGCCAGCTCCGGAGGTGTGCGCTACTACGTATTGGACAACGAGCACAGCCTGTGGCACAAAACCCACCGCGATGTATATCCCCAAGGCGCAGGTATGGACGATGTGTTTGATGCCATGCGCCGCTACGCTGGCATGGTGCGTGCGGCTGATCCCAGTGCACAAATTGTTGGTCCTGAAGAGTGGGGCTGGTCAGGTTATCTGTATTCCGGCAAAGACTTGCAAATTGCCAACTGGTCTAATCCGCCAGACCGGGCGGCGCACGGCGGCATGGACTACATGCCCTGGCTTTTGCAGAAAATTCGCCAGCATGAAACGGCCACTGGCAACAAGCTGCTGGACGTGTTCTCCTTGCACTACTACCCCCAAAGTGGTGAGTATTCAAACGATGTCAGCACCACCACACAAGAGTTGCGCAATGTGTCTACGCGATGCGCATGAAAGACTGGGTCAACCAATATGCGCCTGGTTTGAAGATTGCCATTACAGAATACAGTTGGGGCGCAGACAACCACATCAATGGTGCCACCACGCAAGCCGATGTGCTGGGTATTTTGGGGCGTGAGGGGGTCGATATAGCCACTCGCTGGACGGCTCCGGCACAAGGCTCCCCAAGCTTCAAAGCATTCCAGATGTACCGCAACTACGATGGAAAAAAATCCAGCTTTGGTGAGCGTTCGGTGCAGGCCACCATGCCCAACCCCGACCAGGTTTCCGCATTTGCGGCCTTGCGTGCAAGTGACAATGCGCTGACGGTCATTGTGATCAACAAAGACCTCACGGCCCAACACCCGGTGAGCTTGAAGCTGGCCAATTTTGGTAGCGGCACAGGCCAGGTTCAGCGCTGGCAGTTGACGGCGACCAATACCATCACAGCCCTGACTCCGCTCAGTTATGGCGCATCTCAAGTGCTTGACACCGTACCCGCACAGAGTGTCACGATGTATGTGATTCGTTGAACCTTGTTTGAACTTTGGGGCGGGCAGAAAACGGGTGATCGCGGCTTGGAGTTGGATAACATGGCCGCTTGCCTCGATACCTTGATTGCCACGCCATGCCCGCACCCACTCCCATCACACTTGCCCCCGCCGACGACGCTGAACAGGTTCGCACCGGCATCTTTGTCAGCTACCCCGATTCCCCGTTCGAGTTGTACCAGCCCTATCCACCGGCAGGAGACCAGCCCGAGGCCATCCAGCAACTGGTGGACGGTGTCAACGACGGTGAGGTGTTCCAGACCCTGTTGGGCGTGACCGGTTCGGGCAAAACCTTCACCATGGGAAGAATGCGGTGGAATACTTCGTCAGCTACTACGACTACTACCAGCCCGAGGCCTATGTGCCGCAGCGTGATTTGTTCATCGAGAAAGACAGCGCCATCAACGAGCACATCGAGCAGATGCGCTTGAGCTGCACCAAGAGCCTGCTGGAGCGGCGCGACGTGGTGATCGTCGCCACCGTCTCGGCCATTTACGGCATTGGTCAGCCCGAGGCTTACCACAAGATGGTGATGACCCTGCGTGCGGGCGACAAAATGGGCCAGCGCGACATGATTGCCCAGCTGGTGCGTATGCAGTACCAGCGCAATGATGTGGACTTTTCGCGCGGAGCCTTTCGGGTGCGGGGTGACACCATTGACATCTTTCCGGCCGAGCATTCCGAGATGGCGATCCGTGTCGAGCTGTTTGACGACGAGATCGAGAGCCTGCAACTGTTTGACCCACTCACCGGGCGCATCCGGCAGAAGATTCCACGCTTCACCGTGTACCCCAGCAGCCATTACGTCACGCCCCGAGAGCAGGTGCTGTCTGCGGTGGAAGCTATCAAAATTGAACTCAGTGACCGGGTCAAAGAATTTGTCAGCCAGGGCAAGCTGGTGGAGGCGCAGCGCCTGGAGCAGCGCACCCGCTTCGACCTGGAAATGCTCAGCGAAGTCGGTCACTGCAAGGGTATTGAAAACTACTCGCGGCATTTGGCCGGTTCGGCTCCCGGTGATCCGCCCGCCACGCTGACCGATTACCTGCCCAAAGATGCCATGATGTTTCTGGACGAATCCCACGTGCTGATTGGTCAGTTCGGCGGCATGTACAACGGTGACCGCTCGCGCAAAACCACGCTGGTGGACTACGGTTTCAGGCTGCCCAGTGCGCTGGACAATCGGCCGCTCAAGTTTGAAGAGTTCGAGACCAAGATGCGCCAAGTGGTGTTTGTCTCAGCCACCCCGGCGCAGTGGGAGAAAGACCACGCCGGGCAGGTGGTCGAGCAACTGGTGCGCCCCACCGGCCTGGTTGACCCTGAAGTGGAAGTGCGCCCGGCCACCAGTCAGGTGGATGACGTGTTGCAGGAAATCCGCATCCGTGTTGACAAAAACGAGCGTGTGCTGATCACCACCCTGACCAAACGTATGGCCGAGCAATTGACCGACTATCTGGGAGACAACGGGGTCAAGGTGCGCTACCTGCACAGCGACATTGATACGGTCGAGCGGGTTGAGATTTTGCGCGACCTGCGCCTGGGGGCGTTTGACGTGTTGGTGGGCATCAACCTGCTGCGCGAGGGGCTGGACATACCCGAGGTGTCGCTGGTGGCGATTCTGGATGCGGACAAAGAGGGTTTTTTGCGCTCCGAGCGTTCACTGATCCAGACCATTGGCCGCGCCGCGCGCAACCAGGAGGGCAGGGCGATTCTGTACGCCGACAAGATCACCGATTCCATGGAACGCGCCATCGGCGAAACCCAGCGCCGCCGTGCCAAACAGGTGGCGCACAACCTGGCGCATGGCATCACGCCGCGCTCGATTGTGAAAAAGGTGCGCGACCTGATCGACGGGGTTTACAGCGAAAAAGCCGGCAAAGAGGCTGAAAAGCTGGAGCGTGATGCCATGCAGCGGGCTCAGGTCGAGGAGATGAGCGAGAAAGATATTTCACGCGAGATCAAGCGACTGGAAAAACTGATGATGGAGCACGCCCGCAATCTCGAATTTGAAAAAGCCGCCCGGGTGCGGGATCAATTGGCGATTCTGAAAGAGCAGGCTTTTGGGGCTGCGGGTAGTGATAATCTGGCCGCACTCATCGCCCGCAATTAACCCATAACGTCCAATGCAAAACCCCATTTTTCCTTCTGGTCATTTTTATTCGCCAGTGGTCAATACTGTTGAGTTGACTGCAGACAAGTCAGCTGATTTTTGGACGCGCCCAGGCCGCTGTGCCGGCATCGATTTCCATCCGACACGTCAACTGGAAATTTTGCAGCAGTGGTTTCCCAAGTTCATTGGTGACTATGACTATCCAGATGAGGGCGAACCATTCGACCCCAAAGGGTATTTCAACCTGAATGACCAGTTCGGCGTGCTTGATTCCCGTGCACTGTTTGTGTTTTTGCGGGCTATTCGCCCCAAACGCATGATCGAAGTTGGCTCTGGCTTTTCATCCTTGCTGGTGGCAGATGTCAATCGGCGATTTCTGGATCATTCCTGTGAGTTCACCTGCATTGAGCCTTACCCGCGTGAGTTTCTCAGGAAGGGCGTGAATGGAATATCGCGTCTGCTCATTGAGCGTGTTGAACGGGTAGACCCTGCCGAGTTCACCCGGCTTGAGGCTGGAGACATTTTGTTCATTGACTCATCCCACGTTGCCAAAACCGGCAGCGATGTCAATTTTCTGTTTTTTGAAGTATTGCCCTTGCTGCGACCCGGTGTGCTGATCCATGTGCATGACATTTTTTTGCCGCTTGAGTACCCGCAGCAATGGGTGATTGCGGAAAACCGCAGCTGGAACGAGCAGTATGTGTTGCAAGCACTGCTGATGTACTCGACCCGCTTCAAGGTCATGTTTGGCAGTGCCTACGCCGCTACGCATTTGGGTTCAGCTGTGGTCGCAGCCCTGGCCAGACCCGATGGTCATGGCATGGGTGGTGGAAGCTTGTGGATTGAGGTGCAGTAGGTTCTGGGGCTGCATTGACGGTTGGTTCATAGCCCGGACTTTCTGATTCGATGCAAGCCGTGATTCACGTTCCCATAACACCCGGATCACCGGACCGCTTTATGTGTCATCAAAATCTCTGTCGTTTATAAAAAAGGCGTAAATAACTGCTGTAGTCACAAAATGATGGGTAGTTACATTTCGCAATTTAATGTGCATCAGGGCGAATGCAGACAATGTCCAGTTCAAGCGCAGCTGCAATCGTCAACCAGGGGCGATCTGCAGTGAGCACTTTGGTTTTTAACCTCTGCGCAGCCGCCAGACACAGGCGGTCACCCAGACTGAGGCTGAGTTGCCGGGTTGCGCTGCGTAGCCAGCCGGCCTGTGCGCCGTCTGTTGCCAATGTGTCAATGACGGTGTAATCCAAATTTGCCAGGATGAGTGCAATTGTGTCGGATGAGCCGCCTCGGTCTAATGAGCGGGTGATGACCTCGGTCTGGTTGGCTGCGGTGACCAGGCAACGTGTTGATTGCAAGGCTTGCCGAACCACCTCCTGGCCAGGTTCTCCCTGCAGAAACGCCAGGATGGCCGAGGCATCCAGCAGGCTGGTTTGGCTCATTCGCTGTCAGCCGCAGCGCGGCGTTCGGCAATCAGTTCATCGGCCACTGAGGGGGAGCCCTTGGGGGCAAAGCTCTGAAACAAGGCCTGCGCTTTGGCGAGTTGGGCGCGCCGGGTGGTGGCCACCAGCTCACCGTTGCGAACAGACCAGATCAATTGGTCGCCATCCTGGATATCAAGTTGCTGGCGAAAGGCGGCAGGTATGACGATTCTGCCATTAGATAAGTTTGAAACGATGTTCATGGATATCTCGATTGAAGGTCATAGTTTTTCCATTATCAAAGAAGTTTATAAAAAATGCCATATTGCAGTGATTTTCTCTATTATTGGTTATTTGGCTTCGATCACTTGGGCTTGCTCGGGTCATGTTGATTTGATGAATGCTTGGGAGTCAGGCCAATAGCCCCAAAAAAATCATCAGATCATTCGATTACCCGACTAAAACACTATGGTGTTGTGTATACTTGACCGCGTTAGTCAACTTAAAAGCTTGTTCTGAATGCAACTCTGGCATGGAGTATGCGTTCTTTGTGGCAAAGCCGACAAGCTGACACATTTTTACTGTACACCAGGAGTCTTGCCATGCGCCTCACTACCAAAGGCCGATTTGCGGTCACTGCCATGATTGATCTGGGCTTGCGCCAGTCGGCGGGCCCCGTCACCTTGGCTGCCATCAGCCAGCGTCAGCAAATCTCGCTGTCTTATCTGGAACAGCTTTTTGGCAAGTTGCGGCGCAAGCAGTTGGTGGAATCCACCCGCGGCCCGGGCGGCGGCTATACGCTGGCGCGTTCACCGATAGACATCACCGTGGCCGAGATCATCACCTCGGTGGACGAACCCATGGATGCCACCCAGTGTGGTGGCAAGGAAAACTGCCTGGGCGAAAACGCCCGCTGCATGACCCATGAGTTGTGGGCTTCGCTGAACGTCAAAATGGTGGAGTTTCTGGACTCCATCACTCTGCAACAACTGATTGACGAGCAAATTGCCAAGGGCTTTGAGCTGGAGGAAAAGCCGACACTCAAACGCGCCATTTCCAGCATGCCGGTGATGAAACCGATACGTGTCAACGCCCCCAACTCGGTGTTTGCGCTCGGCAACAGCTACGCCAAGATGTGATTACCCGTTCACTGCAAAGAAAGCCCAACATGGACAGCACGCCACATTTCCCCATCTACATGGACTACAGCGCCACCAACCCCTGCGACCAGCGGGTGGTGGATGCCATGATTCCCTGGCTGCGCGAGCACTTCGGCAACCCGGCCTCACGCAGCCATGCCTGGGGCTGGGAAGCCGAGGCTGCGGTCGAAAACGCACGCGGTCAAGTCGCTGCGCTGATTGGTGCAGACCCACGCGAAATTGTCTGGACCAGCGGAGCCACCGAATCCAACAACCTTGCCTTGAAAGGGGCTGCGCACTTCTACCAGACCAAGGGTAAACACATCATCACCGTCAAAACCGAGCACAAAGCCGTGCTCGACACTTGCCGAGAGCTGGAGCGCCAGGGCTTTGAGGTGACTTACCTGGATGTGCAGGCCGACGGTCTGGTGAATTTGGATGTGTTCAAAGCCGCCATTCGCCCCGACACCATCCTGGCCAGCGTGATGTTTGTCAACAATGAAATTGGGGTGATTCAGGACATTGCGGCCCTTGGTACGGTGTGCCGCGAAAAAGGCGTGATCTTCCATGTGGATGCCGCCCAGGCCACTGGCCGTGTGGCGTTTGATTTGAGCCAGCTGCCGGTTGACTTGATGAGCCTGACCTCGCACAAAACCTACGGCCCCAAAGGCATTGGAGCCTTGTTTGTGCGCCGCAAACCGCGCATTCGGATTGAGGCCCAAATGCACGGCGGTGGTCATGAGCGCGGCATGCGCTCAGGCACGCTGCCCACGCACCAGATCGTCGGCATGGGTGAGGCTTACCGTATTGCCAAAGAAGAAATGGCCGCAGAGCTGGTCAAGATCCAGGCCCTGCATGACCGCATGCTCAAAGGCCTGCAAGACATCGAGCAAGTGTTCATCAATGGCCACCTGACCCAGCGTGTGCCGCACAACCTGAACATCAGCTTCAACTATGTCGAAGGTGAATCCCTGATCATGGGCATCAAGGGTTTGGCGGTGAGCAGTGGCTCGGCCTGTACCTCGGCCAGCCTGGAGCCCAGCTACGTGTTGCGTGCCCTGGGCCGCAGCGACGAGCTTGCCCACAGTAGCCTGCGCATGACGATTGGCCGCTGGACGACGGAAGAAGAAATTGACTACGCTGTCGACACCATCAAGGTGAACGTGGCCAAGTTGCGAGACTTGAGTCCGCTGTGGGACATGTACAAGGAAGGTATTGACATCAGCAGCATCCAATGGGCTGCTCATTAAAGGAGAAACAAAATGGCTTATTCTGAAAAAGTGGTCGACCACTACGAAAACCCCCGCAATGTGGGTTCGTTTGACAAGGGCGACGAGTCGGTGGGCACGGGCATGGTCGGGGCTCCGGCTTGTGGCGACGTGATGAAGCTGCAAATCAAGGTCAACCCCGAAACTGGTGTGATCGAAGACGCACGCTTCAAAACCTACGGCTGCGGCTCGGCCATTGCATCGAGTTCGCTGGTCACTGAATGGGTCAAGGGCAAGACGCTAGACCAAGCCTCGGCGTTAAAAAACAGTGAGATTGCCGAAGAACTGGCCTTGCCACCTGTCAAAATCCATTGCTCGATCTTGGCTGAGGATGCCATCAAGGCGGCGGTGAATGACTACCGTCAAAAACACACCCAAGGTCAAACGGCTTAAATCTCAAAACACCCGAAGGCTTGAACCAGCCTTTGGATGTTCCTTTGACGAAGAATTGATAAATACATCATGGCTATCACGCTGACCGAACCCGCTGCCCGGCATGTGTCCCGCTACCTGACCAAACGGGGTCAGGGTGTGGGTGTGCGCCTGGGTGTCAAAACCACCGGGTGTTCCGGCATGGCCTACAAACTGGAATACGTGGACGAAATCGGCCCGGAAGACCTGGTGTTTGAAGGCTTTGGTGTGAAGGTGCTGGTCGACCCCAAAAGCTTTGCCTACCTGGACGGCACCGAGCTGGACTTTGTGCGTGAAGGCCTCAATGAGGGCTTCAAGTTCAACAACCCCAAAGAACGTGACCGCTGCGGCTGCGGCGAGTCTTTTCGTGTTTAAAGCTACTGCGCGAATGTCATGCGTCGTTGCGCGGTGCTCAAAATCCTCACGTACTGAAGTACGTTCCGGTTTCTGCGCTCCGTGCGCCTAGCCTGACATCCGCTCGCTACGCTTTAAATCACGAAAAGATCATGAAATCTCTCCAATCCAACGACTTTGAGCTGTTCGCTCTGGAACAGCGCTTCCAACAAGACCGCGCGGTGCTTGATCTGCGCTGGAAAGACCTGCAACGCCAGGCCCATCCTGACAAATTTGCTGACCAGGGCGCTGCGGCACAACGGATTGCCATGCAATGGTCGGTGCGCATCAACGAGGCCTACCAGCGCCTGAAAGACCCGCTCAAACGCGCGGCCTACCTGTGCGAGTTACATGGTGCGCCCGTCAACGCCGAGAACAACACCGCCATGCCTGCGGCGTTTTTGATGCAGCAAATGGAATGGCGTGAAGCACTGGACGATGCCCATAGTGCCGGAGATTTAGAGAAAATCAGCCTCCAGTGCAGGCAGGCTGTGCGCGAGGTGCTGCAAAAAATAGAGCAACTGCTGGACCAGTCCAAGGACTACACCGCCGCCGTGGCGCAGGTCAGGGCGCTGATGTTCATTGAGCGATTTACCGCAGATGTCAATGCCCGGCTGGACCAACTCGATCTTTAAACAACTTGGTGGCGCACGCTGCTGCGCACTGCGTTCCGATATCTATCATCCTGGATTCCTCAGTTGACCGCTCATTTTTTTCAGTAAGTCCGCATGAACATTCACTTTTTGAGCGCTGATTCCTTTCACCTTTTGGGTGACAGCGCTACGCACCCGATTGAGCCGCCAGAAACGTGCCTGAGGGCGTTGCTCCTCCTCGAAGGCAGGAGCCTTCAGCGTCGTCGCGTCTACCCAGACGCGCTCCTGACAACCCACTCGGGTGCGTCCAACTGAGGAATCCAGGTTAAAACCACTTCTTTTTGAGGGCATCGTAACTTCCATTGGCCTTGATCGTGACCAGCGCCTTGCGCAGGCGCTCCACCAGGGCATCGGGTGTTTGAGGGCCAAAAGCCATGTACAAACCTTCGTTGTTCATCTCTTGGATAACGTAACTGCGCGCCAGCATGAGTGCCGGGTCATCCCCGGCCTGGCGCACCAGATAGGCCGCCACCAAATCCGGCATGATCCACAAATCCACCCGTCCCAGTTTGAGCTTTTCGTAATTCAACTCGTACTTGACGCTGGACTGCAGGTTTTCGCCTTTTTTGAACCCCTTGGAAATCAAAAACTGCTCCCCCACATCCTCATTCACCGTCGCAATCTGGTAACTTTTGGCTTGCTCAAGCTTGGTGAATTGAAGCTTGCGCTGCGGCAATGAAAACAGGTAAAGCTGGTCGGGCGCAATCTGGCCGACCCATTTGAACAACTTCTCGCGTTGGGCGGTACGGGTGATGGAGTAGATCAACACGCTGTCCGAGCTTTGCGCCGTGGCATAGGCACGCGCCCAGGGCTGGGATTGAAACACCCCCTCGATCTTGGCCTCTAGCAACACCGCGCGCACCACCTCGGTACTGAAACCGGTCAGCTGGCCATGGTCGGTGTAGTTGTAGGGCGGAAACTCCTCGGTCAACACCGTCAGGGTTTCAGCGCTTGCCACCCCACCACTGCCCAGCAGGGCACAAAAACCTGCAAGGCAAAAAAAGCGTTTAAACCGACAGATCATGTCACCTCCAGATGAGCGTCGAGGCCAGCCTTGTTCAATGTTTTGGCTTTATATGAATACTACTGCATATCATTGCATGATCTACGCCATTGCCCCCCTTCTTTGTCATGACAAATCATCTGCCCCCAGACCGGACAAACCACCGCCAAGCCCTGCCGCGCTACCTGGCACTGGCCGGCCCCACCGCCTCTGGCAAAACCGCCGCCGCCCTGGCGATTGCCCAGCGCTGGCCGGTGGAAATCATCAGCGTCGATTCCGCCCTGGTCTACCGTGGCATGGACATTGGCAGCGCCAAACCCAGCGCCGCCGAACTGGCCGCCGTGCCACACCACCTGATCAACATCCGCGACCCGCTCAATGCCTACAGCGCCGCAGAATTTGCGCTGGATGCACGGCGTTTGATGAGTGAGATCACCGCCCGCGGCAAACTGCCCCTGCTGGTGGGCGGCACCATGCTGTACTTCAAAGCCCTGCGTGATGGCCTGGACGACATGCCCCCCGCCAACCCGGCCCTGCGCGGCGAGATTGAGCAGCAAGCCGCCAGCCTGGGCTGGCCAGCTCTACACGCCGAGCTGGCCCAGGTTGACCCCATCACCGCCGCCCGCCTGAACCCGGCCGATTCGCAACGCATCTCCCGTGCACTGGAGGTGTACCGCGCCAGCGGCCAGCCTTTGTCATCTTTTCATACTTCAAAAAAAATAGCGCCTTACGCAATATCTACGGGCACTACAGGCCTGTTTGATGAAAATGCACCAAGCTCATCACTAAACACTACAAATTTAATAGCTGCTTGCGCATATGAATCAAGCACTACAGGCCAAAATGGCATTGATTTTCCGCCCCACATGCTGATTTCACTGGAGCCGCAAGACCGCGCCTGGCTGCACCAGCGGATTGCCCAGCGCTTTGACGACATGCTCAACCACGGCTTTCTGGACGAGGTGAAGGCCTTGCGTGCACGGGGTGACCTGCAGCCCGACCTGCCCTCGATGCGCTGCGTTGGTTACCGCCAGGCCTGGGAAGCGTTGGACGGACTCTGGCCCATGAGCGAGCTGCGCGACAAAGGCATTGCCGCCACCCGCCAACTCGCCAAACGCCAGATCACCTGGCTGCGCTCCATGCCCGAGTGGCAGGTGGTGGCCTGTGATGCGCCGGATGCGCTGGCGCAGGTGATAACGCTGGCGGCTGATTTTTTGCAAAGACCCTCAAAAACCGATGAATGATGTATAAACACGTATCAACATTTCACAACCAAGGTGAAGCATGACCACCATCATCTGCGCAGAGCAAACCATTCAGGAGTGGGGTAACGGACTGGCGGTGCGACTGACCGCACCGGTCGCCAAAGCCGCACACCTTGCCCTTGGCCAACCCATACGAGTGGAAGTGGTTGAAGGTGGGGTTTTGCTACGCCCAGTGGGCGAGCCCAAACTCAGCCTGGCACAAAAGCTCAAGGCCTTTGACCCCGCTGTACATGGTGGCGAAGCCATGGCCAGCGGGCTCGTCGGCGCAGAGGTGTTTTGATGCCCACCCACAAAACCTGGGTGCCTGATCGGCGCGACATGATCTGGATAGACTTCAATCCCCAAATTGGCCAAGAGATGAAAAACGAACACCCCATGGTCGTTCTCTCGCCCAAAGCCTTTAATGAGCGCACCGGCATCGTCATCGGCCTGCCCATGACCCATGCCCCCTCTAACGAAACCAATCCCTTTGCCGT
>VIKI01000098.1:17664-20304 GCA_008080595.1 Comamonadaceae bacterium | reverse complement strand
TTTGTTACGTGCTGACACACCAGCCCAAGTCATTCGATTGGCGCCGCCGCGGTGCACGCCCCCACCCATGGAAGCAAGTGCCAGCACATTTGTTTGAGGCGGCCAGGGAGTCCCTCAACGACATCATCGCCATCGGATAAGGATGACCCTCATCATCCAACACCTGAGCAAACACTACGGCGAGGTGCCGGTGTTCAGTCATGTCAACCTGCGGGTGGCGGCGGGCGAGTTTGTCGCCATCGTTGGTGAATCCGGTGTCGGCAAGTCAACCCTGCTCAACTGCATGGCCGGGCTCGACAGCTGGAACAGCGGCAGTGTGCGGCTGGGCGGGCAAGACCTGAGCCAGCTCAATGACGAGCAGTTGGCCCACCTGCGCCGCGCCCAAACCGGCTTTGTGTTTCAGGCCTTTCATGTGCTGCCGCATCTGAGCGTGGCGCAAAACGTGGCTTTGCCGCTGATGCTGCTGGGCCGCCCGGACGATCTGCGGGTGCAGGCCATGCTGGATGCGGTCGGCCTGAACGGTCTCGGCCAGCGCCTGCCGCAACAGCTCAGCGGCGGCCAGTTGCAGCGCGTGGCGATTGCCCGCGCCCTGATCCATGCCCCCCAACTGCTGCTGGCCGACGAGCCCACCGGCAACCTTGACCCCCGCACCGCCGAGCGGGTGATGGATGCACTCATCCACCAGACGCGCTCCAGCGGTGCAGCCATGGTGCTGGTAACCCATTCGGCCACCGCTGCTCAGCGCGCCGACCGGGTGCTGACGCTCACCGCCAGCGGGCTGATCCCCCCTATCTGAAATTCCCATGCAAGTCCTGATTGATTTTTGCGACCCACACGGCGGCCCGGCCGCCCTGCGCTGCGCTTTTGACGCGCCCCAACAGACGCTGGTGGCACACACCCTGGCCGAGGTCAAACCGCTGCTCGATCAGGTTGAGGCCCTGAGCCAACAAGGCTACTGGTGCGTCGGTTATGTGTGTTATGAAGCCGCCCCGGCCTTTGATGCCGCCCTGGCCGTGCATCAAGTCGACGGCCCGCTGGCCTGGTTTGGCGTGTACCCACAAGCCCTGCCCTGGCCGGATGACACCAGCTCCAAAGAAACCACCCAGGTCACCTGGCACAACACCCTCAGCCGCGCCGACTTTGATGCCCGCATGGCCCACATCCACCAAGCCATCGCAGCCGGTGAGTTCTACCAGGTCAACACCACCGCGCCCTTGAGCGGCGCATTCACAGGCTCGCCCCTTGAGCTGTTCAGCCGCCTGCAACGCGCCCAGCCCCAGGGCTACGCGGCCTACATCGATACCGGTGTGGAGCAAATCCTGTCGGTCTCGCCCGAGCTGTTTTTCAACTGGCAGCCGGGGCTTGTCGGGCACAGCGGGCAGATTCTGACCCGCCCGATGAAAGGCACCGCGCCACGCGGCAACAGCCCGGCAGAAGATGCCGCGCTGGCCCAGGCCATGCGGGCATCGCCCAAAGAACGCGCCGAGAACGTGATGATCGTCGACCTGCTGCGCAACGACGTGTCACGGATTGCCGAGCCGTTTTCAGTGCAAGTGCCCGAGCTGTTCAAGGTGCAAACCCTGCCCACCGTGTTTCAAATGGTCTCCGACGTGACCGCCCGCACCCGGCCCGGCATCCGCCTGACCGAGGTGTTTGCCGCCCTGTTCCCGTGTGGCTCGATCACCGGTGCACCCAAAGTGCAAGCCATGCGCAGCCTCAAAACCCTGGAGCCGTGGTGCGCCCCGGTGGCCATGCCACCTTCAATGTAGCCATTCGCACCGTTACCCTGCGCGGCCAGGCGGCACGCTGCGGCATTGGCAGCGGCATCACATTTGATGCCTCGGCGGCTGCCGAGTGGCAAGAATGGCAACACAAACGGGCCTTTCTGGATCGCGCCAGCACCGGCTTTGAGCTGCTGGAAACGCTGCGGCTGGAGCGCGGTGAATTCATCAATTGCATAGCACATCTCGCACGTCTGCAAAGGGCTGCACGGCATTTTGGCTATGTGTTTGACGAGAGCCGTATTCAGGTCGCTTTGCAGGCGCTACGGGCAGAAGCTGATACCGATCACGGCATCTGGCGGGTGCGCCTGCTGCTGGCAGCCAACGGACAGGTACAGGCCGAAAAATTTATACATAATCAGCCTCTAGAGCCCGTCCTTATTGCGCAAGCAGCTACACCTTTTGAAACAGCCAAGAGCGAGTTCCCCCGCTTCAAAACCACCCGCCGCGCCCACTACGAAGCCTTTGCCCCGACCGACCCCGAGGTGTTTGACACCCTGCTCTACAACACCCAAGGCGAGTTGACCGAATGCACCCGGGGCAACATCGCCCTCAAGCTCGACGGCCAGTGGCTGACCCCCGCGCTGCACTGCGGGCTGCTGGACGGCGTGGGGCGTGCAATGGCCCTGCAACAAGGCCACCTGCGTGAAGCCGTCATCCACCTGGAAGACTTGCCACGGGTGCAGGCAGTGGCGTTTGTCAACAGCTTGCGGGGATGGGTGGAGGCACGGTTGAGCACACCCATCACGTCCTGATCAGGGAAGGGGAAACCGGCTCACTCCTTCATCTGACCGTTGCGCCCATGCCTGCGGACGAAAAATCGCACCCGGTACAGGTATACCTTTTCAGTGCTCAATCT
>VIKI01000098.1:7096-17648 GCA_008080595.1 Comamonadaceae bacterium | reverse complement strand
GTATACCTTTTCAGTGCTCAATCTATAGTGCATGTACCGAATGTGCTCGTGCAACAGGTCTGGCAGACGGGTGGAGTGCCGGGTTTCATGGAAAATTTATACCTGGTTGTTTATCCAGTTCATCGACTTGTGAGCTAGACTGCAAGCCACTTTCAGGAGAATTTCGTGACCAGATTCATACGCAGCGGCCAGAATATTTTGCAAGTCTTGCCGTCATGAACAGAAAACCTCCGATGTCTGTCATCAAACAACTTCGTGCTGAAGTTGGATTCGGCTGCCCAGTCCCAGAATGTGGCAATCCGTACTTAGAGTGGCATCATTTCGATCCGCCGTGGAACGTCGAGCCACATCACAACCCTGATGGCATGGTCGCACTCTGTGCTGAGCACCACAAGAAGGCCGACAACGGCGCATACACCAAAGTACAACTGGCAGCATTCAAGCAGACCAAGGTTGATCCTGCCCTTGTTCGCGGTCGGTTCGACTGGCGCAGAAACAAACTTCTAGCGGTAGTTGGCGGCAACTACTATTACGAAACACCTCGTGTTCTCGTAATTGATGGCCACGAGGTGGTCTTGCTCACACACGACGAAGACGGCTATCTACTGCTTAGTGTGCAAATGCTTAGCCTTTCCACCGAAGTCCGGTTGAAAATGGTAGAGAACTGCTGGGAAAATATCGGCAACCCAGTCGACATTGTTTCCCCGCCTAGCGGCAAGGATCTTCGTGTTCGTTACGCCAACGGAGATAGCTTGGCTATTCATTTCTACGTTGTCGAGGATCATGCCGAGTTTCAAGCCAAGTTCAAGACGAACCCATACGCTGAACTCGAATTTCCACTGACTGTTGCGGAGGTCAATTGTGAAATCGGTGGCACAGACATTAAGTTGACTCCGACTGGCACCACCATCGGCACCAATCAGTTCATTGGCAACTTCTCAGCCTATTGTGGCGGTGGCATGCTGGTCAATCTTGGTTTGAAATGGCGTCAGAATTGGTCTCTGATCCCTACGCCAGAAAGTCGGCTTTCGCCTTGTCCATGTGGCAGTGGGCGGCGCTACAAACACTGCCATGGAGCGCTGACGTGACGGCTAACATTGCGCCCCTGCCCTGAGCTTCGACGTTAGAGCCCATGTCAGCACCGCGCACGAAATCAACACTTGCTGAAAAACTCGGGAAGTTCGTCCAAAAGAGATAGGGCGCTGTTCCCCAACCCAGCAGCAATTCTTCGAGACTCATCGCGTCCCGCTCTACTTGGTACCGATTCACCGCTTCGGCACTGTCGAACAGGTGTTTGTTGTCGCCAAAATCAAGGAAGGCATCATGTACTACGAGGACGTTGAGGAAGGGTTTGAGATTGCACACCTTGGCCCGGATGGCGCAATTTCCGAGCAAGACTGCAATCAATACGAGCTCAAACATGTACTTACCCAACTTGGGCTCTAACGATCTGAACCGTTTGTTGGACGAACCTGGGCCTGACCCAAGCCGTTTGTTTCTTCTCTGGAAATATCTTTTCTACGCCACCTGACGCAGCAGACATGGGGTCATCCCACCGCCCGCAAGTCCAGGCAATTCAAGTCGTCATTGCAACGCCCCTGTGCCCAAGAGCACATTTTTATCGACCCCAAAACCGTGTTCTGCGGTTCAAAACCCCGGTTCATTCTCCATGCGCCAGCACCACCCGGTTGCGGCCCTGGTTCTTGGCAAGGTACAGCGCCTCATCGGCCATGTGAATCAGCATTTCTGGCTGTTGCACCGCATCGGGTGTCATGACTGAGACACCCATACTGACAGTGACCTTGCCGAAGGGCGATTTGGCGTGGGGCAGACCAACCGACTCGATGGACTGCCGAATCACTTCGGCAAGATGTAGGGCACTTGAGGCATCCGTATCGGGCGCAATCAGGGCGAACTCTTCGCCGCCGTAGCGGGCTGCCAAATCGCTGGAACGGCGCGAGTTCGCGTCGAAAATTTTGGCCACGCTGCGCAGACACTCGTCGCCAGCCTGATGGCCATAGTGATCGTTGTAGTTCTTGAACAGATCAACATCGAGCATCAATAGCGCCAGTGAATGCCCGCCCCGCAATGCCCGGGCCCATTCAGCCTCCAGCCGATCATCAAACCGGCGGCGGTTGGCGATACCGGTCAATCCGTCGGTGGTGGAGAGTGCCTCAAGCCTGTGGTTGAGTGCCTCAAGTTCACTGGTGCGCTCGGTGACCTTTCTGGCGAGTTCCGAAATGTCGGAAAAAATGCCAATGTAGTGCGCAACTTTGCCTTCTGCATCACGCACCGCAACAATGGAAAGCCGCTCGGGAAACACGTCGCCATTCTTGTTCAGGTTCCAGATATCACCATGCCATTGGCCCTTGCCCTGGATACTTTTCCACATGGCTGCGTAGAAGCTGGCATCCTGCAGCCCGGACGAGAGCAGGCGAGGCGTTTTACCCTGCATCTCGGATCGGCTGTAGCCGGTGATATGGCTAAAAGCCGGGTTGGTTTCAAGAATGCGCTGCTGGGCATCGGTAATGACGATACCTTCGGTCGCATGCTCAAACACACTGGCCGCCAGCGCAATGCGGTCAAGTGTTTCGCGCAATGTGTTTTGCGAACTTTCAACCGACTCCGCCATGCGGTTGAAAGCTGCAATGGTATGAGCAATCTCCGGGCTGCCCTGAAGCGGAATGCGGGTTTTCAAATCTCCCGCCGCCAAGGCACGGGCACCACCATTCAGCGCTGAGAGCGGGCGCAATCCATTGCGCAAGACAAACAGGATGCCCAAAAAATCCAGCCCCACCGCCAACACCAGAATGGCCATGTGCCGTTGCAACCGAGACCACACCTGATTGATCGCCTGATGCGCGGTGAGAACAACTTCCAGCGTTCCATATTCCCGACCACCAATCTTGACGCTGGTCTGTCCCACCGGATTAAGTTTGCCAAAGTTCGCAGCAAACCAAACCGGCGCATGCAGTTCCATGAGCTTACCTTTGCTGGTGACGCTTGCACCATTGGCTGAACGGTAGGTGATGGATGCCACTTCATGCTGGCTGACAAATCTGTTCAGAGACTCCTGGATCACCGCAAAATCACCCACCACTATCCAATCGGCGAGCGTGGTTGGCAAAATGGCCAGTTGATCCATCATGAAATGCTCAAGCTTGGCTTCAACTTGCTCGGTTTCTTCGTAAGCCACCGTCACCAGCATCACCATGCTGGCCACAATCAGCGCAACGCTGGCCGTCACCACCAGGCGGGCAATAAAGGACATGTGTGTCCAAGGATTCCACGCCTTCTGCAACATGATGTCAGTCGGCCCCTTTGAACACGCTACGCTGATAGAAATCCAGGTAGGCCTGGTAATCTTTTTGCGTGGCCGGATAAAACCCGTAAGGCGGCTTCTGGGCGATGACTTTGGCACTGGCTGCAAGAATCTGTTGCCCTTGAGGGTCTTCTGCCATGTCGGCGAAGGCGTTGCGTACCGCCTCTACATCTTTGACCGGCACCCGAGGATGCACCGAGATGGCCAGATCATGGTAGCTCGAAGATTGCCACAAGATCTGATAGCGCAGATTCTCGCGCTGGGCAAATTCCCGCATGACGGTGCTGTTGACTCCCGCCGCAATGACATTACCCGACTTGAGTTGGGCCATGATGCCTTGTTGACTGCCACCAAAGACGGGAACAACCTCAATGCCCAGCCGCATCAGTTGATCCATTTGGACGGTATAACCCGCAAAGGCCTGGGGATTGGCAAAGCCGACTGTTTTGCCCATCAAATCCTTGAGACTCTTGATGGACGAATCTTCCAGGGTCACAATCTGACCGGTGATGTCCTCCGCCCGAGGCCGAAGGATGGCCGAATAGCCCTGTGCAGCCGCAGAGGGTTTGAATTGATGGTTGTTGTAGACAAAATCATACTCACCTCGAACAGTGGCTTCACTTGATCGATCACCCGTCGATGCCACCTGAAGTTCCAAACCAACACCACTGCGCTGAGAAACGTAGCTCAGGATGGGATTCCAGTATTGTGCTGTCAGCAAGGGGCTTCTTTGATTCGCTGGCCCGAAGGAGTAGACACCGGCAGCACCCACGTTCGTCACCAACAACGCAAGCATGGCAAAGACAAACGCGAACAGCTTGCTCATTGATTTCACACTTCGAACCTGAATTTTTCAAACCTGGATAGGAGCATGGTTTCGTCCCTACGGTGGTTCGAGATATTTGCCTGGACAAACATTATAGGTTTTAAGAGTTGGAAACGGGCCATCCGAACAGACCGGAACAAGTCGAACCATGCTTAGGTTGAAAAGCACAGAAACAGTCCCAGCTACCTGTCTTGTGAAAGTACTTGACTGAAAGGGAAGCAGGTGGCCTTTTATATTCTGTGTGCCCTGGCATTGGGTTTGATTCTGTTGCTACTGGGGCAACCGTGGTTACGCGGCTACCGCCAGCGTCGGGTTCTGATGCATCCGTTTCCGGCGCGTTGGCGCAAAGTGTTGCAGCGCCGTGTGCCCATGCTGCGGCGCATGCCGGTGGACTTGCAGTTGCAGCTGAAAAAACGCATTCAACTCTTCATTGCAGAAAAAACCTTCATTGGTTGTGCAGGCTTGCAGGTAACCGAAGAAATGCGCGTGGTGATTGCGGCACAAGCTTGTTTGCTGGTGCTGAATCGCTCCATGCAACACTTCGCCCATGTGCGGCAAATTTTGGTCTACCCAGGGGCGTTCATCACCCAGCGCACGGTGACCGATGGCATCGGTGTACAGCAAGACCAGCGGCAGGTTCTGTCCGGTGAATCATGGGAGCAAGGGCAGGTCATCTTGTCGTGGCAAGACACCCTGGAAGGCGCAGCGGTGGTCGATGATGGCCGCAACGTTGTGTTACACGAGTTTGCCCACCAGTTGGATCAGGAAAACGGAGCGGCTCAAGGTGCCCCACCACCCGCTGCGGGCGACACGCAGTACAACGCCCAGCGCTGGAAACAGGTGTTCAGCCAAGCCTATGCCGATTTGCAAAACCAGGCGCAACGTGGTGAGCAAGGGCTGTTCAACCCTTACGGTGCCACCAGCCCGGCAGAGTTTTTTGCGGTGGTCACGGAAGCTTTTTTCGAACAAGCCACGGAGATGGTCGAGCACTACCCTGCCTTGTACCAAGAACTCAGCGGCTACTACAAAGTGGACCCGGTGAGTTGGCATTGAGCATCGTTTTGACCATGGTTTTATGACAAATTCAGCCTATAGCTCCCGTCCTTATTGCGCAAGCAGCTACATATTTTGAAGCACCCAACAGCCAGCCCACCCGCCTCCCAAGTTCAAATTGAAGACAACTGGCAACAGTTGCGCCAGCTTGACAAGCTATTCGGGTACTTCAATGGATTCTGGCAAAGATCGTTCAGGGACGGCAGCGGAGAATCAACCAGTGCATTCAATGGCCGAGAATTACTTGCTGAACTCTAGAATGACTCCTGGACAGTCTGACGGGTTTGCAGGAATTTTTGTACCCGTATAAATTTCAGACAAAACCACCGCAAGCAAAGCGACAAGCCACTTTCAGGAGAATTTCATGACCAGATTAATCCTCAACAGCCAGAATATTTTGCAAGTCTTGCCGTGGGCATTTCGTTAGGCATGTTTCCGATGCATCGCTTCGCGGTCTTTCTTGCTCTCGCCCTGATGAAATGCAGTCAGTCATTTGCAGCGTCTGACATCGAATGTCCTCCCAGCGCAACTGGCGATATGTGCATACATCTTGAGCCTGGAAAGCTCATTTTCAGAGAAGACGAATCCCCGCAGATACAAATTGACTCCCGCGTTATTGATCTAAGGAGGTTGTCACACCGCATCCTCCGAAATACAAAGCCATATCCAGAACTTGCGGGTTTCAAGACAGAAGATGTCTATGCTGGAAAGGGTGTTCATTTGAACGTTACAAAGATCACCAAGCGAAATACTTGCTTTTACAAAAACGAGGCGGGGAAGTATGGCTCTGTGGATAAAGGTTGCGGAACTGACGTTGCCATAACCATCGTCTTGGGAAGCGGAAGCACAGCGAAAATTTATCAAAGTCGCAAGTGGTATGGAAGCTGACATGTATCCCATGCACATGCCTAACGGGTTCGTCGAATTGACCCACAACGGTGGCCAGCGTAGTCGCCATTCTTCAATGTTGAGTGCGCCGTTGCGGCCCATTCACGGCCAACGTTATGTGTCCGGCAATTCTTCGACAAATTTGGGATGTCACTAATGCAAGAATCGTGTTTATTTTGCGGATATGAAAAATTCGATCTCGTTGCAGAGAACGAATTGAGTTATGCCATTCGAGATAAATATCCAGTCACGGACTTGCATACACTCATTTTGAGCAAGGCTCACTATCAGACGGTTTTTGATTTACCACCACGTGAGTTGATTAGTATTTTTGAACTCGCAAAAATTTGCCGTGAAAAAATAATGGAAAAGGATGCCGGTGTTCATGGATTTAACTTTGGCTCAAACTCTGGAGAAATAGCAGGGCAAAAAATTGGTCACGTCCATTTTCATCTGATACCAAGGCGAGCTGGAGACATTGAACCACCACCCGCTGTGCCGCAGCATGAAGGCACGTAACGATCTGACCCGTTTCTTGGACAAGCCCAGTCCGAACCAATGCCGCTTGTTTCTTCACTGGAAATATCTTCTTCGATTCGACCTGAGGCTATGAATTCTGCGCAAGCCCAAGTCCGCCAGTCCCGGTGATTTCCAAGCCGTCATTGGAACGACCCGGTCGCTGAAATAGTCGAGCCCTACCCAGGGTTGTGCACCAATTGCACAAATTCGCCAGCCAGTTTCTTCAACGCCAATTCTGCCGGGGCCAAGCGGGTGAAGCGGGCGGCAAACTCCGACAACGGTGCGTAATGGGTCGCGGCATAACTGGCAAGAGGCTGCCCGGTCTGGGCATCCAGCACTTCCACCTCAACCGCCGCACCACCCCGATCCAGTGGCCCGATCAACAGCACCGTGGCCACTGCATTCAAAGCCGGTGACACCGCCTCAACCCGAGTCACAGCCGCCCGCAGAACCACCGCACGACCACGGCTTACCTTTGGCAAGGCATGCAATTGGCCCAACAAAGCCTCACGCAGGGTAGCGGCCAACTGGTCTTTCTCCACAGCCGAAAATCCAGCAGCCTCAGGGGCTCCCCATTGCACGGTTGTGGCCACAATGTTGTGTGGATCAATCGACAAGACAGCACGGTAACTGGCACGGCGGCCATCCTCAGAAGCGGTCAGGGCCGAGCGATTTGACAGAAAGCCGGTATCTGTCGCCGGCATGGTTGAACAGGCCAGCAAACAAGACAGGCTGGCGCTCAGCAGCAGCCATTTTGCGTAGCCAAGGGTGAATTTCAAGCGGTAGAGAATGGTGTTCATAGGGGGTGACCCAGAGTTGAAAAAGCTTGGAATGCCGCACCATCAGGCCTGTAACAGACTTGACAGCGGGCGACGGGGTGAAGGTGTCACAGCGGTGTTGGCGGCATACCCGATGCGTACCAGCATTTGCAGCCGCGCAGGGTTCGCCAGGCCCAGCTCGGCGTGAACCTGCGACAACAAAGTTCGCATTTGGGCAAACTCCTGCAAAACCTGGGAATTGGGGTGCAGCGCCAGCCCCAGCAAAGTGGCCTGCAGACACAGCCGCAGATAACTTCGCCCGGCTTCGAGTTGCGCCATGCGGGAGTTGTCGGCGCTGCTCAGCCAGACCCAGGCCGGGGTTCCCGAAGTCAACAGCGTGGTCATGGATTGCAGCGCTCGCGTGGCCCCAATGCCATTGGGGTCTCGCAAAGCGGCATGATCGAGCAAGCCGCTGCTGCGGGCCAGCCAAACCTCGGTTCCCAACACGGCCGTTCCCGAGGGTTCAGCCGCAACCTCCTGCGCCCCCAGACGCAAGCTGTTGGCACTTTCTTGCCAAGTTTCTGCTGTGCCAAATTCAATGCGGCAGCCCTGCAACGCCATGGCATTGATGCGTTTGACCTGTTCAGGCTCGACCGTGCAGCCCAGCGTGATGCCAGCGGCTTCAGCCGCCAGGCGTAACGCGGCCAGCGCAGCAGCTTGCGGCGGTATGGGTGTGTACACCGAGCGCTGGGTGCGGCGCTGGCGAACCGCCGCAAACAAGGCATCCCCGGCCAGAGTGGCCATGCGCAGCAGTTCCAGAAAAGCGCCGCAACCAATCAAGACCTGTCGGCCAAACGGGTCGGTCTCAGGCAGCAAACGGCGGGTGTCCACATGCAGGCTGATCTCCCCTGGTGTGCGCACATCAGCCACCCAGGCCTGCAAGTTGTGCGGGTTGGGGGCCAGCAAGGCCCACGACAAGGCACGCAAGCGCGGATCAAGCACCCGCTGATCCGGGCCAAGCCAGGGCGCAAGCGCACTCTCGGGCATGCCATCACAGGCCGCAAGCACCGCCATGACACCCCCAGCAGCCAGGATTTTGATGAACTGACGACGACTCATACAATGTTTTTCCAAATGAAAACTGATCTGCCAACTGTATTTTTTTTGCCCTGTTCTGGCTTGCCCGATGCCGCCAATCTTTGAACATTTCATGCCATGACGACGCAGCGCTGGCTTCCCGTCGGGCCATTGCTGGCACAACTCCAAGGCATGAAGGTGCTGGGCCTTGACACGCAGCGTTTTCGCGCCAGGCTCGGCCCCCTTCCCGAAGACCCCATGGCCTTGGTGCCGGTTGAGCGCTACCTGGCTTTATGGGATGCGGCGCTGCATGACTACCCGCAGGCTGACCTGCCCACCGCATTGGCAAACGCCATTGCGTTTGGCTCTCTTGGCATGCTGGACTATCTGGCCGGCAGTGCCCGCACCTTGGGTGGCTGTTGTGAGTCACTGGCGCTGCATTTGCGCATCGTGGCCGATGACACACGGGTCGAGCTTGATCTGCTCGATGCCACCCACTGGCTGTATGTGCGCACCGATGGCCATGTGCCGATCCAGGTCTGCGAATTCACCCTGGCCATGCTGGTGCTGCGAATTCGCCACCTCGTTGGCAACAGCTTTATGCCGCAGCAAACCCTGCTGCCGTGCCCCCGCCCCAGTGGCAAGACGCTGCACCCGCAGGTCTTTGGCAGCCCTATCGTGTATGACGCGCCGTTGGCCGGCATCGCCATTCGTCATGCGGATTGGGCGCTGCCGGTGCGCCAGGCCGATGCTTACCTGCATGACATGCTCAAAGGATTGGCCAAACAACTGGCGCTCGGCCAATCAGACACCCCGGTGCTGGAGCAAGCTCTGCGCGCCCGTCTGTGTGAGGCCATCCCATGCGGCAACGCCAGCCCGAAACGTTTGGCGCAACTGATCGGTTTGTCTGAGCGCACATTGCAGCGCCGCCTGTCTGACATTGGCCGCAGTTTCAGCGCAGTGCTGGATGACTTTCGCCACGAAGAGGCCATTCGCTTGCTGTGCGACCCGCAACTGGCCCTGGTTCAAATCGCTGCGCGGCTGGGGTTTTCAGAGCAAACCTCCTTCACCCGAGCCTTCAAACGCTGGACATCCATCACACCGGCGGCATGGCGAATCCAGCATGGCCTTGAGCGAGATGCTCACCCTCCAGCCCAACCGTAACAGCCGCCAATGCGAACATGCACACAAGTCACACCATGACCCACACCCCACCCCTGCGCATCGCCGCCGCCCAATCCACCTCGGTGGCTGGAGATATCACCGCCAATGTGCAGATCCACACCCGCTTCATCAGCGCCGCCCACCAGGCCGGGGTGACGCTGCTGGTGTTCCCCGAGTTGTCGCTCTGCGGCTACGAGCTGGCGCTGTTGCACAAATGCCTGTTGCAGCCCGATGACCCGCGCCTGGCCCCGATTCGGACTCTGGTGCAGCAAACCGGCATGACCGTGGTGCTGGGTGCGCCGTATTTACAAGACCAGCAGGCCGCCCCTTGTATCGCCGCCTTCACGTTTTTCCCGGACGGCAGCAGCTCGGTCTATGCCAAACAACACTTACACGCCAGCGAAGAGCGCTACGCCAGCACAGGCCATGCGGGTTGCCAGCGCCATGGCCTGCGTGATGAGTCCTATGCCCTGGCCATCTGCGCCGACACCTCGCATACCGAGCATGCGAAGGCTGCCGCAGACAGCGGCGCATCGCTCTACCTGGCCAGTGTGCTGGTGTCTGAAGGCGGCTACGCGGCGGATGCAGCGCAACTGGCCCAGTACGCCCGCCAGCTGAACATGGGGGTGCTCATGGCCAACCATGGTGGCCCATCGGGCAGCTATGTGTCGGCGGGCCAAAGTGCGTTTTGGGCTCCCGGCGGGCAGCAAGTGGTGCGCACGCCTGGCACCGGTCATTTCCTGCTGGTGGCCGAAAAACATGCGGGCGCTTGGCGAGGTGAGGTGCTGGCGCTGCCCGCCTGATCAGCAACCCGATGTTTGCGCTGCTGAAAACCTTCTCCTGGCAAGAGCTCAAACACCACCCGTGGCGCAATGCGGCAGCAGTGGTGGCGGTGATGCTCGGCGTGGCGCTGGCGTTTTCGGTGCATCTGATCAACGCCAGTGC
>VIKI01000098.1:0-7015 GCA_008080595.1 Comamonadaceae bacterium | reverse complement strand
CTGTTTGCCCGCGTGGCCCGCCTGCCCGAGGTGGCGCTGGCCTCGCCGGTGCTGGAAATCGGTACGACCATGGTCACCGCCGAGGGCAAACGCAGCTTGCAAGTGCTGGGTGTAGACGCGCTGACGGTGGCCTGGATGGCCCCGGATGTGCTGCCCCTGCCCAGCCCACCCGCAGGCCAGACGCAACCGGATCGCTACGCGCTGTTTGCTCCCGGCCAGGTGTTTTTGAACCCGGCAGCCAGTCCGCTGCTGGCCAGCCCCAACGCCCAAACGCCTGCCCTGCAACTGCAAAGCGGCGTGGCGCTGCTGCCAGTCACCATTGCCGGCACGGTACGGGCTGGCGGGCGGCCACTGGCGGTGATGGACATTGGCGCAGCCCAAGAGCTGTTTGGCAAGCAAGGCCAGCTCAGCCGCGTTGACCTGCGCTTGCAAGCGGGCGTGAACCGCGACGCTTTCATGCAGACCCTGCAAAACCTGCCCGATTGGCCTGGCAACGTGATGCTGTCCGTGCCGGGGGATACGCAGTCACAAATTGACAAGCTGTCCCGCGCCTACCGGGTCAACCTGACGGTGCTGGCCTTGATCGCGCTGTTCACCGGGGCGTTTCTGGTGTTTTCGGTGCTGTCACTCAGCGTGGCCAAGCGGGCGCAGCAGTTTGCGCTGCTGGGTGTGCTGGGCCTGAGCGGGCGCGAACGCCTGCAGTTGGTGCTGTGGGAATCGCTGGCGCTGGGGCTGCTGGGCAGCGCCTGTGGCGTGGCCTTGGGCACGGCGCTGGCCACACTGGCCTTGAAGCTGATGGGCGGCGACCTGGGCGGTGGCTTTTTTGCCGGAGCTGCTCCCCAACTGCAATTCAGCCCCTTGGCCGCCCTGGCTTACGGCACGATGGGCGTGGCCGCCGCACTGGTCGGTGGCTGGTGGCCGGCACGCGCCGCGCAAGCCCTGCCGCCCGCCCACACCCTGAAAGGCCTGGGCAACCTGACTGCGACTCAGCACAGCCATTGGCTGAGTCTTATTTTGATAGCTGCTGGCGCATTATTGACAAGGGCTCCAGCCATTTTTGGCATACCGGTTGCGGCCTACCTGTCGGTGGGACTGCTGTTGGTGGGCGGCATCACCGCCCTGCCCTGGCTGATCAACCTGCTGCTGGGCCAGCTGGCTCCCTGGGTGGCACAGCAAACCCTGCCCTTGCTGGCGGTAGCGCGGGCCCGGCATCAGCGCGAAACAGCGGCGGTGGCGGTGAGTGGCGTGGTGGCCTCGCTGAGCCTGGCGGTGGCACTGACCGTGATGGTGGCCAGCTTCAGGGAATCGGTGACCCAGTGGCTGGATCAGGTCTTGCCCGCAGACCTGTATGTGCGCAGCGCGGCCAGTCTGAGCGCGGCCGACACGGTGTTTTTCAGCCCCGAATTTGTCCAGGCCGCCGCCCAACTGGCGGGTGTCAAACAGTTGCATGCGCAGCGGCAAGTGGCGCTGCTGCTCAACCCCAGCTTGCCGCCGGTGGCCTTGATGGCGCGTGAACTCGGCAACCCGGCCCAAAGCCTGCCGCTGGTGGGTAACGCGCTGCCAGTGCCTGCCGGGCAGATTGGCATTTACGTGAGCGAAGCCGTGGTCGATTTGCATGGCGCACAGCTGGGCCAGCCGTTCCCCCAACTTCTTAAGGCTTTTAGGCCTCTAGCGCTTGATACACAAGCGCAAGCAGCACCTTTTTTTGTAGCAGGCGTATGGCGCGATTACGCCCACCAGAGTGGGGCCATTGCGATGGATCGGAATACCTTTGTGCAGCTCACCGGGGATCAGCGTGCCAACGATCTGGCGCTGTGGCTAACTCAACCGCAAGACGCTGCGCCGGTGCAGCAGGCCTTGCGTGAGCTGGCCCAAGGCGCATCAGGCCCCGCAGCGGATTGGATGGACTTTGGCACACCGGGGCAGATTCGCGCCACCACCTTGCGCATTTTTGACCGCAGTTTTGCCGTCACCTACTGGTTGCAGGCGGTGGCAATTGCGATTGGGCTGTTTGGTGTGGCCGCCAGTTTCAGCGCCCAGGTGTTGGCGCGGCGCAAAGAGTTTGGCTTGCTGGCCCACCTGGGTTTGACGCGACGGCAAATTTTGACGGTGGTAGCCCTGGAGGGTGCAGCCTGGACGCTGCTGGGCGCACTGGCCGGGCTCGGCCTGGGGCTGGTGGTGTCTGCCGTGCTGGTGCATGTGGTCAACCCCCAAAGCTTTCACTGGACGATGGAGCTGATGCTGCCCTGGTTGCGTTTGCTGGGCCTGTGTCTGGCGGTGGTGCTGGCGGGCACACTCACCGCCTGGGTATCAGCCCGCGCGGCGGCCAGTCAAAACGCGGTGCTGGCCGTTAAAGAAGATTGGTGAGCTGAACTCTCACCCCTGTTCTGCCATGTGTTACAGGTGTGATTCAAACTGATGTGTTGCTTCACTTCTTACTCCCTCTCCCGCAAGCGGGAGAGGGCTGGGGTGAGAGGGGGCAAGGCAGGGAGGCGGTAGATGGTCTCATGGTGTGTGCTCTAGCCCTGAGAGAGGGGGGTAAGCCCCGCAGCACATCACCTTGAATCGCACCCGCCATGTGTTATTGCTGCCACCAGCGTTTGCCATTGGTGTTGCTGGCGGTGTTGTTCAGGGTGTCATTACGCTGATTGTTGTTGCCTTGCTCACCGTTGCCCCATTGGCCATCATTGTTGCGATTGCCATGTTTGCCGGAGCGGCCAGCTTCATTGTTGCCACGGCCTTCGCGCCCACCTTGGCGGCCATCACCATGGCCATTGTTGTTGCGCCAATCGTTGTTGTTGTAAGCACCCCGGTCACGGCCACCATGGTCGTCATCGGCCACAGCTTGGGTCGATGTCATGACCATGGACGCAGCCAGGGCCGCCAGAATCGTTGCGAAAACTTGTTTGTTCATGAGATGGGTTCCTTGAGTTGTTGGATGGGATGAGCGAAGTATTGCCTCTTGCGCTTAAGCTAGTCTTAACCTTGGGCATCCTGATCCTTCAATCCGGCCGATCCAGCTTGGTCGACAAAATCATGGTCGACATGGTGTCCGTCACGCCCTTGATGCCGCGCAGGCGGTTGATCACGGCATCAAACTCTTCCAGCGAGTCGGTGTGCACCTGGGCACACAGGTCGTAGCGGCCATTGACCGAATAGACCTTGGTCACCTCATGGCGGCGTGACAGCGCCTGAATGATGCTGGCCTCGCTGCTGGAGTCGGTGGCAATCAGCACCAGCGCCTGCACACCGGCCGGGGTCGGCTGCGCCACGCTGATGGTGTAGCCGCTGATGATGCCGCCTTGCTCCAGCGCCTTCATGCGCAGCAGCACGGTGCTGCGGGCGCAGCCCAGCGCCTGGGCCAGCTTGACCACCGGCAGGCGGGCGTTCACTTTCAACAGGTCGATGAGTTTTTTGTCGAGGTCATCCATGGTTTCCGCCATAAAGTCAATCTGACTGAAATTGCTACAAAGTGACTTATTTTAAGAAATTGAATCAGTCGCTTTGCTTGTTCCCAGAAAAGCGGTCGATTCCTAAACTTCTTCTCACACCCCTGATCTGGTCAGAGCCACCCTGCCACCAAGCTGCTGACACGGGCGGAGCTTGATGCCTATGACCCGCGCTCAGAGTCCTGGCAGCGCCAGTTTCAGCGCCGCTACACCCACCACAGCGAGTTGAAAGGCGTGCTCAAAGGGCTGGAGGATGTGAATGACACCGTCTACGGCAAGTTCGCCGTGGCCCTGACCCCTTACATGGCGCAACTGATGGACCCGAACGACCCGCAGTGCCCGATCCGCCTGCAATACCTGCCCTCGCACTTTGAGGAAACCAAGCCCGGTTTTGCCACCCTGCTCGATCAGCTGGGTGAAGAGGGCGACACCATTCCTGGCACCAGCATCGTGCACCGTTACCCGCGCCGCGTGCTGTTTCTGGTCAGCAACACCTGCGCCACGCTGTGCCGCTTTTGCACCCGCAAACGCATGGTCTCGCAGCCGGCAGGGTCGGTGCACAAGGAGGCGATTGAGGCCTCCATCGACTACATCGCCAACAACCCGGACATTGAAGACGTGTTGCTGTCCGGCGGTGACCCGCTGACCTTTGCCGACGAACGGCTGGACGACATTCTGGGCCAGATCCGCCGGCGCGCCCCGCATGTGCGCTTCTTGCGCATGGGCTCGCGCATGGTGGTGCAACTGCCCACGCGCATCACGCCTGAGCTCTGCGCCATTCTGGAAAAACACCGGGTGCAGATGGTCAACATCCACATCAACCACCCCAAGGAAATCACCCCGCTGCTGCGTGAGCGCGTCAAGATGATCCAGAAAGCCGGTGTCATGATGGGCCTGCAAACCGTCTGCCTCAAAGGCGTGAACGACAGCGTGGCCACCATGCGTGAGCTGTTCATGCAATCCATCGAAATGGGGGTGCGGCCCTATTACGTGTACTCGACCGACATGGTCGAAGGCGCCCACCATTTTGTTGTGCCGCACCAGCGCATGCTGGAGCTGTATGAAGGCCTGCGCGGCTGGATCAGTGGCCCGGCCGTGCCCACCTTCATCGTCGACGGCCTGGGTGGCCTGGGCAAGCTGCCGATCATTCCGCAATACGTCACCGAAGAGCTGCTGCCCGATGGCACCGGCACCACCATCAAGTGCCGCAACTACGCCGGGAAAACGGTTGAAATGCCCGGCCTGGGCCTTGGCTTTGCCTTGCCAACGCAAAGCAACTGAGGCATTCAGAATGAACACCCCATCCCCCTACGGCACACACCGCGTCATCGAACCGCTGGGCGTGCTGCCCCAGGCCGCCTGGAAAATCGATGCCAGCATGGTCATTGCCCCCAACGAAATCCTGATCGATGTGCAGACCCTGAACATCGATTCGGCCAGCTTCACGCAGATCAAAACCGAAGTCGGTCACGATGCGGATGCCGTGGCCGCCAAAGTGCTGGGCATCGTGGCCGAGCGCGGCAAGATGCACAACCCGTGAGCGCATCGCCACCCTGGTCTCGCTCTCGCTGACCCCGCTGCACCTTGAGCGCATCCAGGCCGTGCACCTGGAGCGCGATCAGATTGATGTGGAAGGCCAAGCCGTGCTGTTTCAGACCGGCCTGTTTGCCAAGCTGCCGCACGACATTCCCGAGACCACCGCGCTGGCGATTCTGGACGTGGCCGGAGCCCCGGCGCAAACCGCCCGCCTGGTGCAGCCCGGCCAGACGGTGCTGGTGATTGGCGGCGGCGGCAAGTCTGGCACGCTGTGTGTGTATGAAGCCCGCAAACGCGCCGGCCCCACCGGCTGCGTGATCGGTGTCTCGCCCTTTGCCAAGGACTGCGAACGCATGCGCCAGCTCGGCTGGGTCGACCACGCGCTGCAAGTCGATGCCACCGATGCCGTGGCGGTGATGAACGCTGTGGCCACCGTTACGCATGGCCGCCTGGCCGATGTCACCATCAACTGCGTCAACATCCAGCATTCTGAGATGGGCAGCATTCTGGCCACGCGCGAGGGCGGCAAGATTTACTTTTTCTCCATGGCCACCAGCTTCACCGCCGCCGCCCTGGGCGCAGAAGGCGTGGGCAAAGATGTCGAGATGCTGGTCGGCAACGGCTATGCCCGTGGCCACGCCGACCACGCCCTGAACCTGCTGCGCGAAAGCCCGGCGCTGCGCAGCTTGTTTGAGCGCCTTTACGCATGAACCTTGGGCCATCATCCCCGGCTGACCGCTCCCCGCTGTGGCAGCGCATTCGCGCCTGCGGCATGCAGACGGTGGCGGTGATGGGCATGAGCAAAAACACCGGCAAAACCGTGGTGCTGAACCACTTGCTGGCGGCGGCTGCTGCCGATCACATGGCGGTGGGTCTCACCTCGATTGGCCGCGACGGTGAAGCCACCGATGCCGTGTTTGCCATCCCCAAGCCGCCCGTCAGGGTCTGGCCCGGCATGCTGGTGGCCACCGCCCAAGGCACACTGCTGCGCAGCAAGGTGCGCACCCAGCGGCTGGGCCACACCGGCGTGCACAGCCCCATGGGCGAGATCGTGCTGGTTAAAGTGTTGCAAGCCGGTGAGATGGAAGTGGCCGGAGCCTCGCGCGGCCACGATCAACTGCGGGTCATGGCGCAACTGCGCCAGTGTGGTGCCGCGCTGGTGCTGATTGACGGCGCTTTGGGTCGCAGCCACCATGCCTCGCCCGCCATGGCCGACGGCGTGGTGCTGGCCACAGGAGCCGCTCTGGGCGGTGGCTTAGCAGATGTGCTGCGCAAAACCCGTGAGCGCCTGGCCCTGTTGAACCTGCCCGCTGCCGATGCGCTGACCCGCCAGCAGCTCGGCCACTTTTTTGACGCAGCCGGTGTCGGGCTCTGGGCCGCCAACGGCCAGCCGATCTGGCAGGCCGAAGTCACCAGCCTGAACGCCGCTGCGGCCTTGCTGAAACAAGCTGCCACGCGCCAACCCGGTCTGGTCGCCGTCACCGGTGCAGTAGGCCGCCAACTGTGGGCCGCGCTGGAAACCCTGGCCCTGCGTCACCCGGGCCTGCGCATCGTGGTGGCCGATGGCACGCGGCTGTTTGTTGACGCGGCTGACCTGCAACACTTGCAGCACCAGGGCGCACAGCTCATGGCCTGGCGTGCCATCACCCTGGCCGGGATCAGCGTCAACCCGTTTTCACCCCTGGGCGGCCATCTGGATGCCACTGAGCTGCTGGCCGCAGCACGCCGCGCCTTCCCCGGCCATGTGGTCACCGATGTGCTGCTGGCGGATGCGATCCAACGCAAGAAATGAAGCACACCCCATGAGACCCTCAACCGCATCCCTGCCTTGCCCCCTCTCCCGCGTGCGGGAGAGGGTTGGGGTGAGGGAAGCCGGGCGCAAATCACGCTTCAGTTTTTATAGCTGCTTGCGCACACCAATACAGGGCTTGACACTGTTTTTATTGCATACATGTTCATCACACCCCCTCACCCCAGCCCTCTCCCGCCTGCGGGAGAGGGAGTAAGAAATGAAGCACACACCATGAGAC
>VIKI01000097.1:42622-63704 GCA_008080595.1 Comamonadaceae bacterium | reverse complement strand
AACGAGGTCAGCAGCACGTCGGCCTTGGCCAGTTCGCGCTGCAGGGCTTTTTGACCGGCCTCGGTTTTTAAGTTACTGACCTTGACGCGAATGCCCTGGTGCAGCTCTGCATAGACACTGGGGCTGTAGGCGCTCATCGGGTCGCCGGTTGCCGGGCTGGCTGAGCCTGTGGGCGCGGGTGGTTCAATCTTCAGGCAACTGGCGCCCATTTGGCGCAGACGTTGCAGGGCGGCGGGGCCGGGCAGGTTCAGACTCATGCTCAGAATGCGCACACCCTTGAGGCTGCGTGTGGTTTTGGGGCGGTTATTTTTCATGCTTTGTCAATGTTTGGACAGGGATGTGAAATGTGCCGGGTTGTAGGTGCGGCTTTGCTTCTATCATAGGCAAGTTGGCATCAGCCCCCGAACCACTTTGACTGCAGAAAGATGTTTATGAAATTGATCTCCACACAGGGTCCCAAAACGTCCTCTCAGTTTGTCCTTTGGCTTGCTTTGGTGGGTGCCACTGTGGCCATGACAGGGTGTGGTGGCGGGGCTTCGATTGTTGGCGCAAGTACCGCTGCGGCAACGCCGGTTTTCGGCAAGCTGACGGCTTCTTCATTGAAGGTTGGGGTGGCTTCAACGTTCACCGTCACGGGAACCAATTTGCCATTGACGGCTACCGTGACCCTGGTCAAGGGCACTTGTGCCGCTCCCACCGGCAACACGGCCAACGGGTTTTCCATTGTGTGTACGCCGGGTGCGGTCACCGGGGAGTCGGCCACCATCTGGTCTGCGGCACCCACAGCAGGTGGCTGGTGGCTGGGCCAGCAGGCGCTGACGGTGACTGCGGCAGCAGGTTTGCTGCCTTTGAACGACACCGGCATCACACCTGCGCAGTGTTTCCAAAACGGCAGCAATACCCTGGTCAGCTGCACTTCGGCTGCGGCCTTGGCCCTCAATGACAAGCAGGACGGCATGCTTGGGCGGGATGTGGATTTTGCGGATCATGCCGATGGCCTGTACGGCAGCAGCCTGGCTTTTCCGGGTGCGGTGACAGACTGTGTCAAAGACCAGGTGACGGGTTTGACCTGGCAACGTGCCTCCACCACCTTGACCAGCGCTTTGCCCACCGGTTACCGTGCGGAATCGGTGCAATTGGCCACTGCGGCCAATACCAGTGCACTGTGCGGGCTGACCAATTGGCGAGTTCCGACACGGCTGGAGCTGCAAGGCATGGTGTTGTTCAACGCGCCTTTTGCAGGTGGTGCGACGAATATGGACTGGCTGCCTTTGACCAAACCAAGCTGGTATTTCTCGGCATCGCTTTACCAACCCAATTCAGCCAACAATGCCTGGCTGGTGGATTTTGCCCAGGGTAAAACAGCTGCCATGTCCGCTGCGGCGGCCACTTCCATTGAAGTTCGGCTGGTTTCGGGGGGTGTGGCTGCACCAGCTGCGAGATTTTCGCCGTCTGCGGATGGCTCGGAGGTGATGGATAACTTGAGTGGCCTGATCTGGCGGCGTTGCACTGAAGGGCAAACCTGGAACGGCAGCACCTGCATCGGCAGCAGCACGGCTTACACCCATGAAGGTGCATTGGCCCAGGCCAAATCGCTAAGCACCTGGCGCTTGCCGAATGTGAAAGAGCTGTCCAGTCTGACCGATGAGAGTGTGTACAACCCGTCGATTGATACGACGGCTTTTGCAGCCTCGCCAGCGGGTGTTTTCTGGACCGCTACACCGGTGGTCATTTTGGGCAATCCCCGCAGTGATCAGGTCTGGAGTGTGGATTTTCTCGATGGCAGCGTGACACCGCTGGCGCGTTCCAGCGCCACCGGTTGGGTGCGGCTGGTTCGTTGAGTGGGGATGCAACAAGCCATGGCATGAAGGCGTTGAAAACAGCTGGCTGCACATGCATGCGATGCTGTCATGGGTATTTGTTTGTCAGCAAATCCATCGGGGGCCACGGGTAGAATCCGGGCCTGCACAAGATCATTTTGTCTTGTGTTTTTTTCTTCTATGCACTTTTCATAGGCCAGCCGTTGAGTGCTGCACAAGAAGTCAAACGGCTCAAGGATTTTCATGAAACGTGTGGACGATTTTCGCCTGAAGCTCGGTCAAAAAGAAGTTGTACCGATCATCATTGGCGGCATGGGTGTGGATATTTCAACCGCTGAACTGGCGCTGGAAGCAGCCCGGCTGGGGGGTATTGGGCATATTTCAGATGCCATGGTGAATGACGTGTCTGACCGCCGGTTTGACACCAGTTTTGTCAAAGACAAAACCAAACAGTACAAGCACAACATCCTCAATGCCGACAAGTCCGAGGTCAAGTTTGACCTGGACATTCTGGCCGAGGCCACCCGCCGCCATGTCGGGGCCACCATGGAGGCCAAGAAGGGTGATGGCCTGGTGTTTGTCAATTGCATGGAAAAGCTCACCATGAATGGCCCGCGCGAAACCTTGCAGGTGCGTATGGCTTCGGCGCTGGATGCGGGCATTGACGGCATCACCCTGAGTGCCGGCTTGCACCTGGGCTCCTTCGGCCTGATTGCCGACCACCCGCGTTTTCGGGATGCCAAGCTGGGCATCATCGTCTCCAGCGTGCGGGCCTTGCAACTGTTTTTGCGCAAAAACGCCCGTCTGAACCGCTTGCCCGATTTTGTGGTGGTAGAAGGCCCCTTGGCCGGTGGTCACCTGGGTTTTGGCCTGGACTGGGCGCAATATGACCTGGCCACCATCATTGCCGAGGTGATCAAGTACGTGGCCGATGAGCAGCTCAATATTCCGGTGATTGCCGCGGGCGGCATTTTTACCGGCAGCGATGCGGTGTCATTTTTGGAGTCCGGCTCAGCAGCGGTTCAGGTGGCGACTCGTTTCACCGTGGCCGATGAATGTGGCTTGCCCACCGCGGTCAAGCAAGATTACTTCCGTGCCGGTGAAGAAGACATTGTGGTCAACACCATTTCGCCCACCGGTTACCCGATGCGCATGCTCAAAGGCTCACCGGCGATTGGCGACGGTATTCGACCCAACTGCGAGTCTTACGGTTATTTGCTCGATGGCAATGGCAATTGCGCCTACATCACGGCCTACAACCGCGAGCTGGCATTGCACCCGGATGGCAAAAACATCTCGGTGCAAGACAAAACCTGTTTGTGCACCCAAATGCGCAACTTCAAGCTGTGGACTTGTGGCCACTACACCTACCGCCTGAAAGACACCACCCGGCGTAATGCCGATGGCACTTACCAAACGCTGAGTGCCGAGCACATCTTCAAAGACTACCAATACAGCGTGGATCATCAGGTGGCGTTGCCGGTTTGAGCACCCTCCCACCATAAAAAACAAACCCCGTTGGCATCAGCGCCACGGGGGTTTTTTATGAGATGGGCGGGTTAAAACTGAATGCCGGCGGGGTTATTCGGGTTGATTCTGGGCGGGGCAGGAGGCGTGGATGTCGCACTGGGTGTGGGCGCAGCGGGTGCGGGTTTTGGGGCCGCTACAGGCAGTGGCACCAGAGGTGTGGCCGCCGGAGCCCGGTAACTGGCTGGGAGCTTGGACTGCGCCGGGTAGCCAGCTACATCCAGATATTGCGTCCATTCGGTAGATGAAAAACCTGCCACATGTTGTGCACCGATGGTCATGAAGGGCAGGGATGTTGCACCGCTCAGTTTTTGCAGGGCCTCGGCATCTAGCGCCGTTGTGATGGTTTTTTCAGTAAAAGGGACACCTCTGGCAGTGAGCAGATTGCGTCCACTGTCGCAGGGGGCACAGCTTTTGCTGGTGTACAGCATGACCGGGTATTTGCTCACCACCTGGCGCAGCTCAAAGGGCAGTGTGACTGTGCTGGAGGGGGCTGCGGACTCAATATTTTCAACAGGAGTCACTTTGTTGTTGGCGGCACCAACTGGCTTATCCGAAAAGCTTACTTTTCCATCGGGTCCGACGATGCGGTACACAGCTTGGGCTTGCACTGTGGCAGCGCTCAGCAGCAAGCCTGCGCCCAGCAAAACCAGCAAGCCTTGGGTGCGGGGTAGGTTGATGAGTTGTAAGAACATAGGGTGCTCCTTTATGCGGGTACAGCCATGCCTTGATGGCGCAACAAGGCATCCAGCGTCGGCTCGCGGCCACGGAAAGCCTTGAAGGATTCCATGGCGGGGCGGCTGCCGCCAGATTCCAGAATGGTTTGCCGGAATTTTTGCCCGGTTTGCACATTCGGCAAACCATTGTTACCCTCTGTTTCTTCAAAGGCGGCATAGGCATCGCTGCTGAGCACTTCGGCCCACTTGTAGCTGTAATACCCGGCGGCATAACCTCCGGCAAAGATGTGGCTGAAGGTGTGGGCGGTGCGTGACCAGCTGGGCGGCTGCAGCACGGCGACTTCTTTTCGCACCTGATCCAGCAGCGGCATGATGTCAAGCGTCGATTTGGCGCAGCGTTTGCATGCCGCTCTGGAAGTTTTTGGCGGCCAGCATTTTGTCGAACAGGGCGCGAGGCAGAGGCAAGTCGGTATCGACATGGGCGGTCATGTCTTTGAGCACATCCCATTCCCAGCAGAAGTTTTCCATGAACTGGCTGGGCAGCTCCACCGCATCCCACTCGACACCGCTGATGCCCGACACATCACGCTCGTTGACTTGGGTCAGCAGGTGCTGCAGGCCGTGGCCAAATTCGTGGAACAAGGTGGTGACATCGTCGTGTGTCAGCAGCGCCGGTTTGCCATCGACACCGCTGGCAAAGTTGCATACCAGGTGGGCCACCGGGGTTTGCAGGGTGTGGGTGTCGGGGCGCAGCCAGCGGGTGCGCACGTCGTCCATCCAGGCACCACCCCGTTTGCCATTGCGGGCTTGCGGATCCAGGTAAAACTGCCCCACCAGTTCCACTGTGCCTGCTGGCGAAGAACGCTCAATGCGGAAAAACCGAACCGATTCATGCCACACCGACGCATGGTCTTCGCGGATATTGACTTCAAACAGGGTTTCCACAATCTTGAACAGGCCTGCCAGCACTTTGGGCAGAGGAAAGTATTGTTTGACCTCTTGTTCGTTGAAGGCGTAACGGGCTTCCTTGAGCTTTTCGCTGACATACGGCCAATCCCAGGGCTGGGGGTCATTCAGCCCCAGGTGTTCTTTGGCAAAAGCACGCAGATCCGCCAGGTCTTTTTCGGCAAAGGGCCGGGCCCGTTGGGCCAGGTCGCGCAAAAAGTCCACCACCTGTTGTGGTGAATCGGCCATTTTGGGGGCCACGGACAGGGCACCAAAGTTGGGGAAATTCAACAGCTTGGCTTCTTCCAGGCGCAGGGCCAGCAGCTCGTTGATGATGGCCGAATTGTCAAATTGAATGCCCTCAGCCTCGGCCTGTTCGGATGCCCGTGTGACATAGGCTTTGTACAGCTTGGCACGCAGGGCGCTGCTGCTGGCAAATTGCATGACCGGCAGGTAGCAGGGCATTTTCAGGGTCAGTTTGTAGCCCTCCTGGCCGTCAGCCTGGGCGGCGTTGCGGGCCGCTTGCCGAATGTCTTCGGGCAAGCCGTCAAGTTCGTCCGCCTGGGCGTAATAGGCAAAGGCATCGGTGGCATCGAGCGCGTTTTCGCTGAATTTTTGGCTCAAGGCGGCTTGGCGCTCGGCAATGGCCGCAAAACGTTCCCGGTCTGCACCTTGCAGGTCGGCCCCACCCAGCACAAAGTTGCGCAGGGCATTTTTGTGGGCCTGGCGCTGTTCGGCGTTCAGGCTCTCGGCGGGAATGGCCTTGTACTTGGCGTACAGCCGCTCATCGGCCCCCAGGCGGGTGTAAAACTCGGTGACCTTGGGCAGCACGGCGTTGTAGGCCGCGCGCAGTTCAGGGGTGTCGGCCACGCTGTTCAGGTGGCTGACCGTGCCCCAGGCGCGAGACAGGCGTTCGGTGGCCACATCCAGCACTTGGGCGATGGCGTTCCAGCTGGCCTCAAACTCAGGTGTGGTGACGGTTTCCAGCGCGGCATTGGCTTGTACCAAGAGCTGGTCAATGGCCGGTTCGACATGCTGCGGGTCAACCTGGTCAAAACGGGGCAGGTCGTCAAAGGAGAGGAGGGGGTTGGTCATGGGTTTTTAATCAGTTGAGGACAGAGCTGGCTCACTGCGTGTGCTGCGGTCTGTCCCGCAAGGCTCATATGGCGGTGCGTTCAGCGGCTTCAAGGGTGTTGACCAGCAACATGGTGATGGTCATGGGGCCAACCCCGCCGGGTACCGGGGTGATGTAGCTGGCGACCTGGCGCACGCCTTCAAAGTCGACATCGCCACACAGCTTGCCTTCATCGTTGCGGTTCATGCCCACGTCCAGCACCACCGCGCCGGGTTTGACCATGTCGGCGGTGAGGATGTTGCGCTTGCCGACAGCGGCCACGATCACATCGGCTTGCAGTGTCATGGCCTTGAGGTCATGGGTGGCGCTGTGGCACAGGGTCACGGTGGCGTTTTTCTCCAGCAGCATCAAGGCCATGGGCTTGCCGACGATGTTGGAGCGGCCAATCACCACGGCGTGTTTGCCACGCAGGTTGTAGCCAATGGATTCAAGCATCTTCATGCAGCCGTAAGGGGTACAAGGCCAGAAGCCGGGCATGCCGGTCAGCAAAGCCCCGGCGCTGGCCACGTGGAAGCCGTCCACGTCTTTGGCCGGGGAGATGGCTTCAATGACCTTGCTGGCATCAATGTGTTTGGGCACAGGCAGTTGCACCAGAATGCCGTGAATGGTGGGATCGTTGTTGAGCGTGTCAATGCGTGCCAGCAGCTCGGCCTCAGTCATGCTGGCATCGTATTTTTCCAGCACCGAGTGAAAGCCGCAGTCTTCACAACCCTTGACCTTGTTGCGCACATAAACCTGGGATGCCGGGTTGTCGCCGACCAGAATCACCGCCAGACCAGGGGTGATGCCACGGGCTTTGAGGGCTTGAACCCGTTCGGTGACTTCGCTGCGCAATTGCTTGGAGAGTGCGACACCATCGATGAGTTGGGCTGTTGGGGTGGGTGTAGGCATGATGTTTGAGGCGAATTTTATGAATAAAAAAGCCCGCAACTCCTTATGGGGCGGGCGCAAGTAGCTACGTTAAATGGAGCAAATGTTCAACCTTTGGCAGCATTCGGGCCCAAGGCAATTTTCAGCAGGTCAGCCACTGTGTTGGCGCTGAGTTTTTCCATGATGTTGGCACGGTGCGCTTCCACCGTTTTGATGCTGATGCCCAGGTCGTCGGCAATTTGTTTGTTCAGGCGGCCCGCCACAATACGCTCCAGCACCTGCGATTCACGCAAGGTCAGGCGGGCCATCAGGGCATCCCGGTTGACGGCATTCTGGTATTCCGCAAAAGAATCTTTGGCCTGCTCCAGCATACGCTCCACCAGGGGTAGCAGTTGCTGTTCGTCAAACGGCTTCTGGATGAAATCCATGGCCCCTTTTTTCATGGTGTCCACCGCCATGGGCACATCGCCGTGGCCGGTGATAAAGGCCAGCGGCAAGGGTGAGTGGTTTTCAATCAGCCGGTTTTGCAGCTCCAGGCCAGTCATGCCATCCATGCGGATGTCGACAATCAGGCAGGCCACTTCGCGGGCATCAAAGCGGCTCAGGAAGGATTCGGCAGAGTCAAAGCAGCGTACCCGGTAGTCTTTGCCTTCAAGCAACCACTGCAATGAATCGCGTACCGCTTCATCATCATCAACAACGTAAACCGTACCTTTTTTGGGGATCAAACTCATGGTGCAACCTGCAATGTGTGTGGTTCAGAACGCTTTGTGGGCGTGGTCAATAGGGGATCTGCAATCGGTATCCAGAAGGTAAAGCAGCAGCCCGTGATGACTTCGCCATTGTAGAGGTTCTCGGCTTTCATCCAGCCCATGTGGGACTCCACGATGGAGCGGCACAAGGACAGGCCAATCCCCATGCCTTCTGCCTTGGTGGAGTAGAAGGCTTCGTACAAGCGCGTCATCACCTCCGGCGCGATGCCGCCGCCTGAATCTGTCACCATGAATTCAATCACCCGTTTGCCAGACACTTCGGTAGGGGCCACGCGGAGTTTGACAATTCTCTGGGAGGTTGGCCGCTGCGCCGTATCCACCGATTCGGCGGCATTCTTCAGCAGATTCAGCAGCACCTGCTCAATCAGAATCGGGTCAACCATCAAACTGGGCATGCGAGCTGCCACGTATTGGGTCAGTTTGACATTGCGTCTGCGTAATTCAATTTCAGCCAGCTCCACCGCCTCTGCCACCAGGGTCTCGACACTGGAGATGGTGCGGTTGGGTTCGCTGCGCTTCACAAATGAGCGAATGCGCTGGATGATCTGGCCCGCACGTGAGGCCTGACGTGCGGTCTTCTCCAATGCGCCCAGCAGCTCCTCCTGAGTGATTTGGTCGGCCTTGATACGTGAGACCATGCCGTTGCAGTAGTTGTTGATGGCGGTGAGGGGCTGGTTGAGTTCATGCGCCACGCTGGAGGCCATCTCACCCATGGTGATCAGGCGGCTGGAGGTTTGGGCGCGTTCGGCCTGAATTTCAGACTGTTCTTCAGCCACCCGCCGGGCCGTGATGTCGGTGGCAATCACCATTTGTGCCAGGCGGCCATCGACCCAGCTCAGGTAACGGGTGCGCACCTCCAGCCAACGCCCCAGACTGCCCAGATACACCTCGGCACTTTCGGTTTCTTTGTCTGACAGCTGATCGGTGGGCAGGCCAGCAAAGGCATCCACCATGTCTTTGGTTTCATCACTGGCCACCGGGCTGGGCACACCGGCTTCTTCGACCAGTTGCAAATGCCCGCCGGCTTGAGTGCCAAACCACTGGCGGTAGAGTTTGTTGGCAAACAGCAGTTCGTCCGAGCCCAGTGGGGCCACTGAAATAGAGGCATCCAAGGCTTCCAGCACGGTGGTGAAGCGCTCATGTGAGGCGGCCAGCTGGTCACGCACCCGATTCGGTTCGGTGATGTCGGTCATGGAGGTCATCCAGCCGGTTTGCTCGCCAAAAGCATCGATCAGGGGAGAGACGTACAGGCGTGCATCGATCAGTGTGCCGTCCTTTCGCTTGACCCGAAACTGGATACCACCGGGCTGAATTTTCCCGGCCAATTCGTCTTTCAAACGGGCCATGAGCATGTCAAAGTCTTCATCTGGCCAATACGGAAAGGGCGCAGTTTTGTTGACCAGTTCGTCCTCGTTCCAGCCCGTCATGCGGCAAAACGCATTGTTGACGTAGGTGATGCGCCCTTGCATATCCAGTGCCCGCATGCCGGTCAGCATGGAACTTTCCATGGCACGGCGAAAAGCGGTTTCCTGCACCAGGGCATCCTGTGCCTTGATGCGTTTGCGTGTGTGCCCCCAATTGGCCAGCAGCAGCCAGGCGGTGATGGCGGCAAGCACCATCACCAGCCAGAACAGACCGCTGCCGATGACCCCGAGCGAGGTGCGGTAGGCCAGCCCACGCACAGTCATGCCATTGCCTACCGGAGAAAGCGGCATTTCATAGGTGTTGATCGGGCTGGCCCAGGGCAGCAGGTGGCGTTTGAGCTTGTCTTCAGACACCGTGGTGCCCGCCAGCAACTTGCCTTGCCCGTCGTGAAACGACATGGCGTATTTGGAGGTGATTTCGCTGGGCACACCGTAGCGGTAGAGCGCATCAATGGAGTACTCCACCAGCAAGTCACCTTTGAAACGGGCTTTTTCGATCAAGGGCAAATGCAGTTGCAATTGCGCGGGCTGGTCGGGGCTGGCGTGGGGTTTGGTGTAGATGGGCAGCAACAAATCTTGTGTCAGCTGGAAGTTCTCCATCGTCTCCTGGTCGTCAATGATGACACCGGTGTCTTTGCCATGCTGGTTCGACATGCTGGCGGTGTGGTAGCTGACTCGCAGTCGCTTGCGCTCATCAATCCAGCTCAAGGAGTGCAATTCGGGGTGGAGATTGACCAGCGCTTCGGCCCGAACCATGAACTCTTTTTGCCCGATTTCACGGCTGGACACTTCACGTGCAAAACGCATCAGCTGTTCTTGTTGCTCAAGCAAGCGCAGCCGCAGGCGCTGCTGGGTGTACTCCACATCACGGTTGATGGCCTCGCGCTCGCGGGAAATCTCTTCAAGGCGCAGGTAGGCAAAAGCCGACAGGATGGCCACCAAAAATAGCACCACGGCGGCCAATGGGGCCAGGACAGCAAAGCGGTCTTGCCGTTGGGGTGATTGACTGGCCCACCAACGTTTGATGGGCGCTGCGGGCGTTTGCTTGAGCTGCTCAAGCTGAGTGAACAGGGGTGTCGATGGCATGGCTGGAGTGTAGGTGTTTGTCAAGCACATTAAATTTCATATTATGAATTTGAATGACACTATTTGAAATTTTATGAAAATGGTTATAGAATTAATTCAGCCTGCAAAAAGGTCATTTCATCTAATATCAATGCACCCAACAACAACGGAGACACGCATGTCAGCATCCACAGCAAGCCCTTCTGCGCCAATACCCCCCGATCTGGACACCCAGGAAACCCGTGAATGGATGGACGCGCTGTCCGCCGTGATTCAGGCCGAAGGCCCTGAACGCGCTCACTACCTGCTGGAGCAATTGCTGGAGCACGCCCGCCAAAGCAGCATCGACATGCCGTTTTCGGCCAACACCGGCTACGTCAATACCATTGAGACCGACCAGGAAGAGCGTTGCCCCGGCAACATCGAGATTGAAGAACGCCTGCGCGCCTACATGCGTTGGAACGCCATGGCCATGGTGGTCAAGGCCAATCGCCATCACCCGGAAGATGGTGGCGACCTGGGTGGCCACATTGGCTCATTCGCCTCGCTGGCCCACATGTTTGGCGCGGGTTTCAACCACTTCTGGCATGCCGAGAGCGAAAACCACGGTGGCGACTGCCTCTACATCCAGGGCCACGTGGCCCCCGGTGTCTACGCCCGTGCTTATCTTGAAGGCCGCTTGACCGAAGAGCAATTGCTGCATTTCCGCCAGGAAACCGGTGGCAAAGGCTTGTCCAGTTACCCGCACCCCAAGCTGATGCCCGAGTTCTGGCAGTTCCCCACCGTGTCGATGGGCCTGGGGCCACTGATGGCGATTTACCAGGCCCGCTTTTTGAAATACCTGCATGCCCGTGGCATTGCCAATACCGAAAACCGCAAGGTCTGGGTGTTCTGCGGTGACGGCGAGATGGACGAGGTGGAAAGCTTGGGCGCGATTGGACTGGCTGCACGTGAAAAGCTCGACAACCTGATCTTCGTCGTCAACTGCAACTTGCAGCGCCTGGACGGCCCGGTGCGCGGCAACGGCAAGATTGTGCAAGAGTTGGAGGGTGAATTCCGTGGCTCCGGCTGGAACGTGATCAAGCTGCTGTGGGGCAGCAACTGGGACCCGCTGCTGGCCCGTGACAAAGACGGCGCATTACGCAAGGTCATGATGGACACGCTCGACGGCGACTACCAGGCCTTCAAGGCCAACGACGGTGCTTTTGTGCGCAAAAACTTCTTTGGCCGTGACCCGCGCACTGCCGAGATGGTGGCCAAGATGAGCGACGACGACATCTGGAACCTGCGCCGTGGTGGCCACGACCCGCAAAAGGTCTACGCCGCCTACCACCAGGCGGTCAACCACACCGGCCAGCCGACCGTGCTGCTGATCAAAACTGTCAAGGGCTTTGGCATGGGCAAAGCCGGTGAGGGCAAGAACAATGTGCACCAGACCAAGAAGCTGACCGACGAAGACATCAAAACCTTCCGCGACCGCTTCAACATCCCGATTCCTGACAGTCAACTCGCCAGCATTCCGTTTTACAAGCCGGCCGACGACACGCCTGAGATGCGTTACCTGCACGAGCGCCGCAAAGCACTCGGTGGTTACCTGCCACACCGCCGTACCAAGGCCGATGAGCATTTCACCGTGCCCTCGCTGGACAACTTCAAGAGCGTGATGGAAGCCACCCCTGAAGGGCGCGAAATCTCCACCACCCAAGCCTATGTGCGCTTTTTGACGCAACTGCTGCGCGACCAGGCTTTAGGCCCACGTGTGGTGCCGATTCTGGTGGACGAAGCCCGCACCTTTGGCATGGAAGGCTTGTTCCGCCAAGTGGGTATCTACAACCCGGCCGGCCAGCAGTACACCCCGGTCGACAAAGACCAGGTGATGTACTACAAGGAAGACAAACAAGGCCAGATTCTGCAAGAAGGCATCAACGAAGCCGGCGGCATGGCCAGCTGGATTGCGGCGGCCACCAGCTACAGCACCAGCAACCGCATCATGGTGCCGTTTTACGTCTACTACTCGATGTTTGGTTTCCAGCGCATTGGCGATTTGGCCTGGGCAGCGGGTGACATGCAGGCGCGTGGCTTCTTGCTGGGGGGCACGTCTGGCCGTACCACGCTCAACGGCGAAGGCTTGCAGCACGAAGACGGCCACAGCCACATCCTGGCCGGCACCATTCCCAACTGCATTTCATACGACCCAACCTTTGCGCATGAAGTGGGTGTGATCCTGCACCACGGCCTGAAACGCATGGTGGAGAAGCAAGACAACGTCTTCTACTACCTGACCCTGCTGAATGAAAACTACGCCATGCCCGGCCTGACCCCCGGCACGGAAGAGCAAATCATCAAAGGCATGTACCTGTGCAAACCCGGAGCAGAAGGCGCGGCTGGCCCGCGTGTGCAGTTGCTGGGCTCGGGCACCATCCTGCGCGAAAGTTTTGTGGCGCAGAAGCTGCTGGCGGTGGACTGGGGTGTGACGGCCGATGTGTGGAGCTGCCCCAGCTTCAACGAGCTGGCCCGTGACGGCCAAGCCTGTGAACGTGAAAACCTGTTGCACCCCACGGCTGAGCCCAAAGTCTCGTTCGTGGCACAGCAATTGGGCCAATCAAGTGGCCCGGTGGTGGCTTCTACCGATTACATCAAGGCCTATGCCGAGCAGATTCGCTCCTTCATTCCCAAGGGCCGCACTTACAAGGTGTTGGGTACCGACGGCTTTGGTCGCAGCGATTTCCGCTCCAAGTTGCGTGAACACTTTGAGATCAACCGCCATTACATCGTGGTCGCTGCCCTGAAAGCCTTGAGCGAAGACGGCGCAGTGCCGGTGAGCAAAGTGGCCGAGGCGATTGCCAAATACGGCATCAACACCGACAAGGTGAACCCGCTCTACGCCTGATACCAACTGAATCCGGAGACAAAACATGGCAATTATTGAAATCAAAGTCCCCGACATTGGCGACTTTTCTGAAGTGGCAGTGATCGAACTGCTGGTCAAGCCGGGCGACAACGTGCGCGCCGAGCAAAGCCTGCTGACCGTCGAATCCGACAAAGCATCGATGGAAATCCCCTCCAGCCATGCTGGCGTGGTGAAAGAACTCAAGGTCGCGCTGGGCGACAAGGTGAGCGAAGGCAGCCTGGTGCTGCTGCTGGAAGTGGCAGGTGAGGCTTCTGCCCCTGCGGTGGCTCCTGTGGCTGCAGTTTTAGAGGAAAAACAGCCTGTAGCCAAGGTAGTACCTGCGCAAGTAGCTACTCCATCTGTAGCAGCAGGCCCGATTGAAATCCGTGTGCCTGACATTGGCGACTTCAAAGACGTAACCGTGATTGAGGTCATGGTAAAGGCGGGTGACAGCATCAAACTGGAACAAAGCCTGATCACCGTCGAATCCGACAAAGCGTCGATGGAAATCCCCTCCAGCGCCGCTGGGGTGATCAAAGAACTCAAGGTCAAGCTCGGTGACAAGGTCAACATTGGCGATTTGCTGGCTATTTTGGAAGGTACAGCCCCTGTTTCTGCGCCAAATCAACCTGTAGCCCAGGTGGTACAAGCGCAAGCAGCTACATCTTCTGTAGCGCTGTAGCGCCTGCTGTTATTGCTGTGGCTGCTGCTGCGGTCGTACCTGCACACCAACCCGGTGGCAGCACGCTGGGCTTGCCCCACGCATCCCCTTCGGTGCGCAAGTTTGCCCGCGAACTGGGCGTGCCGCTGGCTGAAGTCAAAGGCACGGGTTTGAAGGGCCGTATCACCGACACCGACGTGCAAGCCTTCACCCGCTCGGTGATGAGTGGGGCGGTGCAAACCGTGGCCATTGCCGCCCAGCAGGCTGCCAAACCGGCAGCGGCTGCGGCCAACGACGGCGCAGGCCTGGGCTTGATCCCCTGGCCGAAGGTCGACTTTGCCAAGTTTGGCCCGATTGAGCGCAAGGAAATGTCGCGCATTAAGAAGATCAGCGGGGCTAACTTGCTGCGCAATGCCATCATGATTCCGGCCGTCACCAACCATGACGATGCCGACATCACCGACCTGGAAGCCTTCCGCGTTTCGACCAACAAAGAGAACGAGAAGAGCGGCGTGAAAGTGACCATGCTGGCCTTCCTGATCAAAGCCTGCGTGGCCGCGCTCAAGAAATACCCCGAGTTCAACAGCTCTCTGGACGGCGACGCGCTGATCTACAAGCAGTATTACCACATCGGTTTTGCGGCGGACACGCCCAATGGCCTGATGGTGCCGGTGATCAAGGATGCCGACAAAAAAGGCATCTTCCAGATCAGCACCGAGATGAGCGAACTGGCCAAAAAAGCCCGCGACGGCAAGCTGAGCCCGGCAGAAATGACCGGTGCCACCTTCACGATTTCCAGCCTGGGCGGCATTGGCGGGCGTTACTTCACGCCCATCATCAACGCCCCTGAGGTGGCCATTCTGGGCGTGTGCCGCTCCACCATCGAACCCATCTGGGATGGCAAAGCCTTCCAGCCGCGCCTGATGCTGCCCTTGTCGCTCACCTGGGATCACCGCGTGATTGACGGTGCGGCTGCGGCCCGCTTCAACGTTTATTTGGGCCAAATTCTGGGCGACTTCCGGAGGGTTTTACTGTGAGCATCATCGACATCAAAGTCCCCGACATTGGCGACTTCGCCGAAGTCACCGTGATCGAGTTGCTGGTCAAGCCCGGCGACACCATCCAAGCCGACCAAAGCCTGATCACCGTCGAGAGCGACAAAGCCTCAATGGAAATCCCCGCCAGCCACGGCGGTGTGGTGAAAGAACTCAAGGTCAAGCTCGGCGACAAGGTTTCCGAAGGCACGCTGCTGCTGGTGCTGGAGGCTCCAGGTGATGCGGCAGCCCCCGTCAAAAATGCGCAGGCAGCTACAGATGCTGTAGCAGTATCCGTAGGAGCGCCGGAAGGCGCGAAGGCTGCCGCTGGGGTGATCGCGGCTGCCGCCGCTCCTACAAGTCATCTCGCTGCCGACATCGACTGCGATGTGCTGGTCTTGGGCGGTGGCCCCGGCGGCTACAGCGCCGCCTTCCGCGCCGCTGACCTCGGCCTCAAAGTGGTGGTAGTGGAACGCTACGCCACCCTGGGCGGTGTCTGCCTGAACGTCGGTTGCATTCCCTCCAAGGCGCTGCTGCACGTGGCTGCCGTCATGGACGAAGTGGCGCACCTGGGCGACTTGGGCGTGGACTTTGGCAAACCGGTGGTCAACGTTGACAAGCTGCGTGGCCACAAAGAGAAGGTCATCAGCAAACTCACCGGCGGCCTGGCCGCCATGGCCAAGATGCGCAAGGTCACCATCGTGCGCGGCTACGGTGCGTTTGTCGGTGCCAACCACGTCGAGGTGGAAGAAACCAGCGGCACAGCGCAAGAGAAAACCGGTGGCAAAAAAGTCATTGCGTTCAAGCGCGCCATCATCGCCGCCGGTAGCCAGGCCGTGCGCCTGCCCTTCATGCCCAACGACCCGCGTGTGGTCGACAGCACCGGCGCTTTGGCTTTGAAAGAAGTCCCCAAACGCATGCTGATCCTGGGCGGCGGCATCATCGGCCTGGAAATGGGCACCGTCTACAGCACCCTGGGCGCACGTCTGGATGTGGTCGAAATGCTCGACGGCCTGATGCAAGGTGCCGACCGTGACCTGGTCAAGATCTGGCAAAAGATGAACGCGCCACGCTTTGACAACATCATGTTGAAAACCAAAACCGTTGCGGCTGAAGCCACGCCCGAAGGCATCAAGGTCACCTTTGCCCCAGCAGAGGAGGGCGTCAAAGTGCCCGAGCCTCAGGTGTATGACCTGGTGCTGCAAGCCGTCGGCCGCACCCCCAACGGCAAGAAAATCGCCGCTGACAAGGCTGGCGTGGCGGTGACCGACCGAGGCTTCATCAACGTCGACATCCAGATGCGCACCAACGTACCGCACATCTTCGCCATCGGCGACATCGTGGGCCAGCCCATGCTGGCGCACAAGGCGGTGCACGAAGCCCACGTGGCGGCAGAAGTCATCGCTGGTGAACTCCAAGGCAACAAGGAATTGGCCGCAGCCGCCTTCAACGCCCGCGTCATCCCCAGCGTGGCCTACACCGACCCCGAAGTAGCCTGGGTCGGCCTCACCGAAGACCAGGCCAAAGCGCAAGGTATCAAGGTCAAAAAGGGTCTGTTCCCCTGGACCGCCTCAGGCCGCGCCATCGCCAATGGTCGCGACGAAGGGGTCACCAAGCTGCTGTTTGACGACAGCCCCGAAGCCCACGGCCACGGCAAGATCCTTGGCGGCGGCATGGTCGGCACCCATGCGGGCGACATGATTGGTGAGGTGGCGCTGGCGATTGAGATGGGGGCGGATGCCATCGATATCGGCAAGACCATTCACCCGCATCCGACGCTTGGTGAGAGCATTGGCATGGCGGCGGAAGTGGCGCATGGCAGTTGCACGGATGTGCCGCCGGCACGGAAGTAACTCTTCCCTCTAAGCCGTGAACAGCATTGATGCTTTTTGCAACCAGGCACTGGTTGACTGGAATGTGCCTGGCATGGGCTTGGCCATCGTCCAGGCGGGCCAAGCGGTCTGGAGCAAGGGTTACGGTCACCGGGATCATGGTGAAAAATTGCCCTTTACACCTGACACGCTGTTTCCCATCGCCTCCAACACCAAGCTGTTCACGGCCATCGCGGCAGGTCTGATGGTGGAGCAGGGCCTGCTGGACTGGGATCGCCCCATCCGTGAGGCCGTGCCATCCATACGTTTTTCCAGTGATGCATTGAACAGCACGGTCAGCCTGCGCGACATGCTGGCGCACCGTACTGGTATCAATCGGCACGATTCCATGTGGTTTCGTTCTGATTTCAGCCGCAAGGACATGTTTGAGAGACTGCGCTTCATGGTGCCAAGCGACCCTTTGCGCCAGAATTTCGTCTACAACAACGTCATGTACGCAGCGGTCGGCCACATCATTGAACAGCTGACCGGGCAATCCTGGGAAGCCTTTGTTCAAGAAAAGCTGCTCAGTCCTGTGGGCATGCCCAACACCTGTTTCTCCATGCCCGAGGTTTACCGGAGCGCCGACTATGCTGTGCCTTACACCGAGCGACGTGACTCGACCGAGCTGTTCAAACTCCCCATGTACGAACACATGGTTGGCGCAGGCCCGGCGGGTGGCCTGAATTCCAATTTGCACGACATGTCGCGCTGGCTCATCACCTTGATGCAGGGCGGGCGGTATGACAACAGGGTTGATGGCAAGCAGATCATTCCGGCATCCGTTCTGAAGGCGACCTTGGTGCCCTCCATGTCCCTGCCCAACCACATACTCAATGGCCGTGGTTTTGACGAAGTGCTGAACGGCACCTATGGTTTGGGTCGCCATACGGCGGTTTATCGCGGCCATTTGATGACCTACCACGGTGGGTCTTTGGGCGGCTTCTACTCACAAGTGTCGTATCTGCCGCAAAGGGACATCGGCGTGGTGAGTTTCGTCATCGGCCACCATTGCGCGGTGTTGTCGGACTTTCTCTGTTACCGCGCCTACGAGTGTCTTCTGGGTTTGGAGCTAACACCGTGGAGTGCACGTTTCCTTGACATCCTGGGCAAATTCAAAGTGGCACAAACTGCGGCAAGGGCCAAGGCAAACCAGGATCATGTTACGGGAACCCAACCGTCGCACCCGCTGGCGGACTATGCAGGCAGCTTCGAGCACCCGCTTTATCCCAGGCTGGGAATTGCAAAGGCAGCCGACGGTGGTCTGTCCCTCGCCTTCCGTGCTTCGGTGCTGCCGCTGGTACATGTGCACTATGACCGATTTGACACGCCAGACGATGAAGTTTATGGAAAGTGGTCGGTGAATTTTGGCACTGATCCGCAGGGCGAGATCAGCACCTTAACGATGACACTGGACGAGGCTGAAGTGACTTTCAAGCGCTGCCCCGAGCCAGTGGATCCGACCTTTGCCGCCGCCGCAGTGGGCACCTATGCCACGCCCAGCGGTTTTAGATGTTATGTGGTGCAGAAGGAAGCTGGGCAATTGTTCCTGCAAGTGCCTGGTGAATTGGACAGGCCATTGCAACCCTATCGGCCTCAGGAGTTTCGCTCACCCGCCGTATCCAACATGGTGTATCGCTTTGACATGGAGGCTGGTGCAATAGCTGGATTGAGGCTCAAGTATCCTGGTGGAGAGTCGAGCTTGGTGAGGCTGTGAAGATGCAAGTCCCTGCGAATGGTGAATCCATTGGCATTGCTGCGGAAGTGGCGCATGGCAGTTGCACGGATGTGCCGCCGCAGAGGCGCTGTGGCAACACAGGGCAGTGGCAAGAGTGATGGCTGACTGGTTGTTGGAGGCATGGTCGTTCCAAGCCGGTCGGCCCTCGTGTACGACGGTGATGCCTGACGGGTGTCAAGACCTTTTGTGCATCACAGATGTCGAGGGTCGTAGCCAGTGGAAGTGGGCACCCTTAGCCGATGGGGCGTATCAGGTTCAGTGTGATGCATCCGAACTGTTCCAAGGTTGGCGTTTGCGTCCCGGTTGCCAAGTCGATATGGATGGGCTTTTGCAGGCGCTGTCGGGCCGTGATGCCACTTACGACCCGGTAGGGGTGTTGGGAGACTTTGTGCGATTGAGCGAGGGCACGACGCAGGCCTTGTTGGCCTTGGCCGATTGCAGCTCTGTTCAGTTCGCTTGCCGACAACTGGGTGTGGCCGAACGAAGCTTGTTTCGCCACCTGCTTAAAGCGAGCGGACGTTCCCCGGTGTATTGGCGGCAATTGGCCCGGGCACGCCGTGCCGCGCAGGGTTTGCGCAGTGGCATGCCGCTGGCTGATTTGGCGACCGAGCATGGCTATGCCGATCAGGCGCACTTCAGCCGGGAAATGCGCCGCTGGTTTGGCGCATCGCCCCAGGCGCTCAGAATCAACTCAGCGGCATTGGATGCCATTGAGTTGGCTGGCTACTGAATCCCTGATCGGGTCAGCACCTCAACCCATTGCGGTGCATAACTCCACCCAGAAGCCTTCGGGGTCGGCCACGTAAGCCACCGTTTGCCCCCATGGCATTTGCTCCGGCGCTTGCAACAAAGTAGCACCTGCTGTCACCGCACGTTCCACCGCTGCGGGTACATCATCGACGGTGAATGCAATCTCGGAGCAGGGTGATTTGACATTGGGCTTCTGCACGGTTTTGCCCATCTGCTGGAGCAGGGCGCGGGAGCAAAACGACAAGCGTGTGTTGCCAGTGTCCAGCTCTCCAAACGAGTGGCTGTCATCTAGAAATCGGCGCTTGAAGCCGAAGGCACGCTCGTAAAAGTCGAGGGTGTTGGGCACGTTGTCCACGTAAAGGATGGTGTAGGCGAATTGCATAGTGAGCTCCTTGAATGCAGGTAAAACAGGGGGTGAAATGCAGAGTGTGGCAGGTCGTTGCCCTGGGTGTCTTGAAAAAATCGGCCATCAGCATGAGATGACTGTCCTACGAGGTGTTCCTGCTGCTGTGACCAATCTGTCGTTGGCCAATGCGCATCATCGCGTTTATCACCTACAGCGCCGACATTCGGCACATCCTGGGCAAGAATAGGCAGCCACAGGCTCCCAAGAAAAACGAGGTATCCCTCGTCCGTTCATCAGCGGCTGAAGCGATTTTTTGCAGATAACGAACTCGACGAGGCGGCAGTTATTAAGCAGTACTTAACCACTACCGCCGATGGCAAGAACTATCAGATCAAGCATTACAGCCTGCAGGCCAGCATCGCCGTCGGCTTCAAAATCGAAAATGAACGTGCTGTGCAGTTCCGCAAATGGGCCAACCAGATCGTCAAGGATTACACAATTCAGGGCTGGGCCATGGATGTGGATCGTCTCAAACCCGGCGATACCATCCAAGCCGACCAAAGCCTGATCACCGTCGATAGCGACAAAGCCTCAATGGAAATCCCCTCCAGCCACGGTGGTGTGGTGAAAGAACTCAAGGTCAAGTCCTGGGCGGCGGCATGGTTGGCACGCATGCGGGTGACATGATCGGCGAAATGGCCCTGGCGATTGAGATGGGTGCCGATGCCATTGACATTGGCATTGGCATTGGCATGGCGGCTGAGGTGGCACATGGCAGTTGCACGGATGTGCCGCCGGTGCACAAGTAGATTGCTTGAATGCTACTGAGGTAGCTTGTCGTGCAGCTACCGTATGGTCTGAACGGTTCTTTTATGCTTTATTAAAAATCACGCATTCCTCAATAGATGCCACCTGCCATGCACCTGTAGCGCGGCTGAATCAGCGTGTCGGCGACGTTTTGTCATAGACCAGCCGCAGCACTGTGCCATTGCGGTCTTCACTCAGAAACGCCGCCCCATCAGCTCCAACTTTTATGTCCACCGGGGCACCCATGGGCGTGGTGTGGGTTGCTTCCCAGCCGCCGATCAGTTCGACGGGCTTGCCTTGGGGATGTCCGGCGGCATCGAAGGGGTAGGCCATCAGCCGATGGCCATTGGTGCGATAACCGTGAAAGGCGATGAGTAGCGCACCATGCAGTGCCCGCGGCCAGGTGTGTCCGCTGAGGAACGCCATGCCCAGTGGCGCTGCATGGCTGGGCAACAGTTTGACGGGCGGCGTGTAGCCGACGCAGTTCCAATTAGCGTACTCGGGGCTGGCGCTGTTGTTGTCGTAGCAATAGGGCCAGCCGTAGTGGCCGTTGGCGTGGATGAGGTTGAGTTCGTCGTGGGGCAGGGTTTGGTCGTTCAGAGTGGCGTTGCGGGCGGAAATCGCATCACGCGAATTCTCCGCTTGCCAGAGTTCGCCGCTGAGTGGATGCACCGCCAGGGCCATTGAGTTGCGCAGGCCTTTGGCATATTCAATCCAGCCAGTGGCGCGGCCTTGCGGCCATTGCATGC
>VIKI01000097.1:9534-42606 GCA_008080595.1 Comamonadaceae bacterium | reverse complement strand
ATGCTGTATTTGCGAATGAGGCCACGGGCTTCACTGCCTTCGGTTTCGGGGCAGGGAGCCTTGGCATACGGGACGTTACCCGCTGGCCCTTCGCAGTTGTTGCTGGCGGAGCCGATATTGACGAATAACTGGAGCTGACGGTCGAACACGATCTGCGGCAAGGGGTGACGCCCTTTGCTAGGCAAGGGCGGCAGTGCAGATTGGCCACCGATGATGTCCTCAACGGAGGTGGCAGGTTGCGCCGGGTCAAAGCGGAAAACGCGACCGGCGGTGCCAACGTAAACCTTGCCGTCAGGTCCGAGGGTAAGACTGTTGGGCCGATCCAGTTTGTCGAACAGGCGGGTGCGGACGTAACGGTTTTCACTTCGGCTCAGCCGCCAGAGCGATCCCCGGTTTTCAACCCAGCCAAACATGTCGGCGACGATGAGGTCACCACCGGACAACACAACAAGGCCACGGGGATACCTGAACCCTTCGGCGACCAGACCCACACAAAATCCCGGCGGCGTTTTCAGGGACACACGGGGTAGGCCGTCGCACTCGCCTTGGGTGAGGTAAGGGCTGGCAGCGATGGCGGTGAAGTGAATCCCGACGCTGAACAGCCCGAGCAGTGCGGCCAGCGTTTTCGGTGGCAAGGAAGGACGGAGGCAAGGCTTTGTCATCGGGTTTTCTTGATCTTTCAAAGGGCTATGAGGCTTATTGTTTGCCCCATGTATCGTCTGCAACCGTCGCATTTGCGCCCACCTTGTCCCATGCTGCCTGAGCATCGCCCGCGTTCACCAGCGCAGCCCGTTTCTCAAAAAACTTGGCGATCTCCATGGCGCTGATCTTCTCAGCAATCGCGACCACGAAAAATTGGTTCATGGTGGTGTCATCGGCAGCAGCAATCCGCTTGGCGGCAAGTTTTAGCGATTCGGGTAGGCGCAGGGCGTAACTGCTCATGGCTTGGAACTCCTTGTGACGTGTATGTGTCTGTCAAGATTTCGGGCAATTACAGCCGCCAGTGATCTCCCTGCATAGGCTGGTCGCGCACGGGCCATACGGGGCAAAGCATTTGCACCACCTCCATCAGGCTCAACCATTCAGCGAAGGGATCAATTCCAGACGCATTGCCCAGCGACGGCTGGAAGGGGGCACCCGCCTCACTTGCCAGTACCGCAGGGGGCGCGGTGCGGCTTTGCGCAGATTCACCAGGGGCAGCAGGGTTATCGAAGGAGTTCATGCAGAAGATCAGGTTTGTTAAACAGCTCGAAGTACCCCCGCAGTTCATCCATATTGAGCGAAGTACGGTGAATTTTCAACAGGGCACGGATGTCGTCCAAATCGCGTGTTCGAGTGGCATCGTTGACGAAGCCTTGTAGTTTGAAGCCGATGAGTCCTTCTACGCTGATGACACGCAGGCGGCCCATGGGCGTTTCGCGTTCCGATGCTTGCGCCAACAGGCGGCGAGCCAGGGGGCGATGCGCGTAGAGCAGATCCAGACCTTCAGCGCCACGCACATAGTTGGCGGCATCTTGGCTGCGGTACAGGCACTGGTAGCCTAAATTCAGAAGCGCACTGTGGATTTTGTCGGCGGCTTCGGCTTCTACCAGAAAGTCCACATCTTTGGTGGCGCGCACCACTTGGTGCGCGACCACGGCCAACCCCCCAATCAAGGCAGGCTTTGTGCCATTGCGCTCAAACATGGACAGTGCTTCGCGAATTTGTTCGGCCAGGTTGGACATGTCTAGAGCATCAAGTAGGTGATGCGTTCATCATAGCGCTTGGAGACGAGGGTATCGGCATGGCGGCGGAGGTGGAGTATGGCAGTCGCCCGGATGTGCCACCAGCTAGGAAGTAGATCGCTAAAACGTTACTGATTCAGTAGCCTTCTGGAGACCGAGGCCTCATCAACGTCGACATCCAGATGCGTACCAATGTGCCGCACCGCGCCTCAAATTGGCCTCTTCTCTTCAATTGTCGGGATTGGCGACGTGGCCTGCGTCGTCAACCCGACACCGGTGCGCTTAAGTCAGAGCCGTTTCAGGCCTTCCTCAAAGCTGATGGTTTCATAGGTCTGGGTGTATTTGAGCGCGGCATCGGCAATTACATCGACCTTTTCTGCCGTATCCATCTTCTTCATCTTGGTCTTGTCGAGGTACAGGAAGTCGACCAGCTCGTTGTAGACCGAGGTGTCGTCAATCGGCAGCACGTAAAACGAAACACCGTTGAATGCGATCTGATAACGCGAGGCACGATCCAGATCGGACACGTAGATGAAATATTTGCCACCGGCCTTGATGTTGCTGCCCAGCGCCTCGATCAGCGCAGGAAGGTGTTTGTAGGTTGAGAGCGAACCTGCCAGAAAAGACAGGATCGCCTCGCCGTCGGTAGCGGTGGCAATGGCCGCGCCAAGCATCACGGGCGGCTCAAGAGTCAGGGCGATTTCGCCACGAAAACCGAAACGGCCAGGGACATGGGTTGGCCCATTGAGCGCCGGTTTCAACAGTCGGCCTTCGGCCTCAAGACGCTGAAAAGCAAGGGATGTGTTGGTGGTGGTCATATCATTTCCTGGTAATACCACCCTCGCGCAGAGTTGCTCGAGTGGATGGTTGCAACAAGCAACGCATTAATCGGGCCACTATGTTTGATTTGAAAAAACTATCCATTTTGGGGATTTGATGCGACCCCAGAACTGCAAGGCAAATCGAGGGCTGTTTCAAGGTGCGATACTTGCCTCGTTGGGTTGAATTGCCTCGCGGCATCTTTCCATCAATCGACGGCAGCCCCGCTTGCTGCAAGCGGGATGATCAAACTTTCGGGATGTTTTCATGAAGTACAGCTTTGCGCAGGGGCTTGTGGCGATCCTGATGTTGACCAGTTTGCCTGCCATATCGGGCACTATTTTCAAATGCAAGAATGCGGCAGGCGTTCTGATTTATCAGGAAAGACCGTGTGAGAAAGAAGATAAGGCCGTTACCTCGTGGGCAGCCAATCCCTCCACGGATTTGGATGAGGATGCTCAGGCAGGAGCCGCAGGCAACAAGCCGCTTGTCATTGGGCAAGGCAACGGCGGGCACTATTTCATTAATGCGCAGGTGAATGGCAGCAAAGTGAATTTTTTGGTTGATACCGGTGCAACAACTGTTGCGTTGCCCCTGGCAATGGCCGTCAATGCCAAGTTGAAATGCCAGAAGATGGATTTAATGCATACCGGCAACGGCATCACGCAAGGCTGCACGGTCACCATTCAAAAACTCAAGCTGGAACACATTACGCTGCATTATGTGGATGCGGTGGTGCTGCCCAATTTGAGCATGCCGCTGCTGGGTATGAATGTGCTTAGGCAGTTCCGTATCGAGCAGGACAATGGGCAGATGCGTTTGTCGCGGAAATATTGATTGGGGGCCTGCGTTGTGCTTATGCTTGTCCAGTGGCATCACGTATTGCCACAATCCCTGGTGACAGATCCCGGCAGCCACGCTTGATCTCGATGCTCAGGCGACGCGCTCGAAGCAGTTTTTGCATGCTCCCGAGCGGGTGGTCTTTCAAGCCACTTTTGACCCAAGCCAGAATGATGCCTGAGCATGCTGTCAACAAATTTTTTGTCAGTTTACCGAATTAATACGTGATCACAATCGCGCGATCCTCACTTGGAAGCGTTCAACAATGAGCAACATACAAATAGCGGGTGGTGGTATTGGCGGCTTGGCTGCCGCATTTGCGTGTGCCCAATCGGGGCACACGGTTACGGTTTGTGAGCGTGCCGCCGAGGTTTCTGAAGTGGGGGCGGGTGTTCAACTTGGACCCAATGTCGTCAAGTTGCTGCAGGGCTGGGGGCTTGAGGCAGCACTGCGGCAGGTAGCTGCATACCCAACTCAAATCCAGGTGCTGAGCGCCACCAGTGCCAGCTCACTGGGCCGTTTGCAGTTGGGGGCGGCATTTGAGCAACGTTATGGCGCACCTTACCTGACCATTCACCGTGCCGATTTGCATGCTTTGCTGCTGCAGGCGGTGAGCGGCCTGCCCAACATCACGCAGGTGTTTGATGCCGCCCTGATGGGCTTGACACAAACCGATGCTGCAGTCAGCGCCGAGTATGCCAATGACCTGCAAATTCAGAGCGACATTTTGATTGGTGCCGATGGCGGCTGGAGCACGGTTCGCAAGTTGTTGTTGAACGACGGCACGCCCCAGCCCACGGGTCATCTGGCCTACCGCGCCATGGTTCGACAAAGTGACTTGCCGGCCTACCTGCGCTCAGACCAGGTCACGGCCTGGCTGGGGCCCAAATTGCATGTGGTGCAGTATCCGGTGCGAGGCGGAGAGTGGCTCAATGTGGTGGCCATCGTGCATGGTCAGGTGTTGGGCGATATGTCGCATTGGGATCACAGCGCCAATGCCCAGGATTTGCAGCAACACATGGAGGTGGCTTGCCGCCAGTTGCGTGATTTGATTGGTGTGATTGGGTCTTGGCGCTTGTGGCCACTGAGCATTCGCCCCCCCATGCAAGGTGCACACCAGCATGCCAAGGGCCGGGTTGCGCTGCTGGGGGATGCGGCCCACCCCATGGTGCCTTATCTGGCCCAGGGCGCAGGCATGGCGATAGAAGACGCCGCAGTGCTGGCAGGCCAATGATGTGCCAGCACAGTTGCAACGTTATGCCCAGGCACGCTGGCAGCGTAACGCCCAGGTTCAGCGGCGTGCCATCTGGAACGGCAAAATTTTCCATGCCACCGGCCCGGTGCGCTGGGGACGTAATGCGGCCATGAAGTTGTTTGGCGAAAACCTGCTGGATATGCCCTGGTTATATGGTGCTTCGGTTAACGCTTGTTCCTGATCGGTGAATCATTGCTGATGCCCCAGGAGCTGTCGGGTGGCGGGCCTTCCGGTGCATAGGTGTTGTACTTGGCGGTGAAATACAGCCCCAGGCCAAAAAAGGCAATCAAGGCGATGGCTCCAATCACCAGTTTGAGCACGGTGACCCAGAATTTGGGATCTTTGTCATCTTTCATGTTGACACTCCTTCCACAGGTCAAGTTAGCGCTGCCAGGCCATGGCGGCTGCGGGCGCGCTGGCAGGCATCACTGCCTTCGGCAAATTCACGGCAGGGTGAGGGCCGCCATTCGTAGATGCCGCAAGCGACTTTTTCACCCAGTTTGCCGGTGAGTGCTGCGCAACGGACCGGATGGTAGTCCGTGCCCCGCATGCGGCAGGTGCTGCCATTCACATCAACCGTCAAACCTTTGGGGACTTGCCCCCCTGCATCATCGACCTCGTACATTGAAAAATCAACCCGAAAACTGGCGCAGCACGCGCCACAGGTGATGCAATCATTCATGACCGTGCGCAAGCCTCAAGACACGCGCCCCAGCAACAAATATTCCATCAAGGCTTTTTGCACGTGCATGCGGTTTTCAGCCTCGTCCCAGACCACACTTTGGGGCCCGTCGATCACGTCGCCGTCCACTTCCTCGCCACGGTGAGCTGGCAGGCAATGCATGAACAAGGCATTGGGCTTGGCCACGGCCATCATCTCGGCATTGACCTTCCATGCGGCAAAGGCTTGTTTGCGCACCTCGTTTTCTGCTTCATAACCCATGCTGGTCCAGACATCGGTGGTGACCAGATCGGCTCCTTCACAGGCGGCCAGTGGATTGCTATAGCTTTGATAGTGTTCTGCGCTTATTCCACCTGCGCTAACGGCTATTTTTTCATTCACTTCGTAGCCGCTTGGGGTGCTCACGTTGACCTTGAAATCGAGCAACTTGGCGGCCTGCAACCAGGTGTTGGCCATGTTGTTGCCATCACCCACCCAGGCCACGGTTTTGCCCCGGATGGAACCACGGTGCTCAATGTAGGTGAAGATGTCGGCCAGAATTTGGCACGGATGAAACTCATTGGTCAGGCCGTTGATGACGGGCACGCGAGAGTGCTTGGCAAAACGCTCGATCTTGGTTTGTTCAAAAGTGCGGATCATGACCAGATCGACCATCCGGCTGATGACCCGGGCGCTGTCTTCGATGGGTTCGGCCCGGCCCAACTGGCTGTCGCCGGTGGTCAGGTGCACCACACTGCCGCCCAACTGGTACATGCCGGCTTCGAAACTGACGCGGGTGCGGGTTGAGGCCTTCTCAAAAATCATGGCCAGGGTGCGGTCGGCCAGGGGTTGGTGCTTTTCGTAGGCTTTGAACTTCTTTTTGATCAGCGAAGCGCGGTCAAACAAGTAAGCATATTGGCTGGCGGTCAGATCGGTGAATTGAAGGTAATGCTGTAGGCTTGACATTTTTTTCAGTCCGGTAGGTTGGCGTGGCTTGGCTCAGGCTTGCAGCAGTTGTTGGATCAGTGGGCACAGAATGCTGACCACTTCATCGGACTCCTGCTGCGTCATGATCAGCGGTGGCACGAGTCGCACGACCGTGTCTGCGGTCACGCTGATCAGCAGGCCATGCTCGGCACATTGCTGAAGCAGCACGCCGCAAGGTTTGGCCAGTTCCACACCGATCATCAGACCGTGGCCGCGAATTTCGCGCACCGCACCGCTGGCCAACTCGGCGGCCAAGGCCGTGGCCAAGGCCTGGCTCAGGTAAGCACCGACCCGGGCCGCGTTCTCCAGCAAGCCCTCTTGTTCCATGATGCGGATGGTTTCCACGCCGGCCCGCATGGCCAGCGGGTTGCCGCCAAAGGTGGTGCCATGGTTGCCGGGCTGGAAAATCTGGGCGGCTTTCGGGCCGGCCACCACCGCACCCACTGGCACACCAGAGCCCAAGCCTTTGGCCAGCGGCATCACATCGGGTGTGATGCCCGCCCATTGGTGGGCGAACCATTTGCCGGTGCGGCCCATGCCACACTGCACTTCGTCGATCATCATCAACCAGTTGCGTTCGTCACACAGCGCGCGTACCTCGCGCAGGTAATCCAGGTGCATCGGGTTGATGCCGCCTTCGCCCTGAATCGCTTCCAAAAATACCGCGACCACGTTGGGGTTGCCCGCCGTGGCGGCTTTCAGGCTGTCGATGTTGTTCAGGGGGACCCGAATGAAGCCCTCCACCAGAGGGCCAAAACCGGCCTGCACCTTGGGGTTGCCGGTGGCGCTCAGGGTGGCGATGGAGCGGCCATGGAAGGCTTTTTCATAGACCACAATCTCAGGGCGTTCAATGCCTTGGTCATGTCCAAACTTGCGCGCCAGCTTCAAGGCGGCTTCGTTGGCCTCCAGCCCGGTGGAGCAAAAAAATACATTGCTCATGCCAGAGAGTTCCACCAGCTTCTTTGCCAGCGTTTCTTGCAGCGGCACGTGGTAGTAGTTGCAGCTGTGAATGATTTTGCTGATCTGGTCTTGCAGCGCCGGAACCAGCTCGGGGTGGTTGTGGCCCAGTGTGTTGACGGCAATGCCACCCAGCGCATCCAGATACGCTTTGCCATTGACATCCCAGACTCGGCAACCCTGCCCGTGGCTGAGGGCTAGGGGCAAGCGGCCATAGGTGTTCATCACGTGAGGTGAACTGGCTTCAATCAAGGGGCTCTGGGCTGTCATGGCGATGCGTCTTTCAAAAGTAATTCGAGAAGGGCAAAAAACAAAGCGGCCCAACGCAGGTTGGGCCGTTGAACGGTGATTTTAGACGCATCAAAATCAACCCGAAAATCAGTCAAGCAATCCGCGCAATCCTTGTTTTGATCAAGGGCTTGAGGCGCTTCAAGTCTTGTATAAGACATATGATTCGACTAGAATTCAGACTCGTTGCCACAACCCGCTGGCAATCATCAATCAACCTCTATCCGATGGTTACACACACTTCAAAAAAAGTTTATATCCTGGGCGTGACAGTTTCCGGGCGCACCTTTCGTCCCAGCGATTGGGCTGAGCGTCTGGCTGGCGTGATGAGCCAGTTTCGTCCGGGCGGTCAAGCCCACGGCAAACATCTGAGCTATTCCCCATGGTGTATCCCCACCAGTGTGAACAATGTGCGCAGCGTGATCGTGCATGAGGATTTGCGCGACTTCAACGTGATGGCGTGGGACTTTGTCATGGGTTTTGCCAAAGACAATGAATTGCAGGTGCATCATGGCGAGCCCCCGCAGGCCCATTCGCATGGGCATCACCACAAGCATTGACAAAGCCCAAAAGCAAAAAAGCCGTCTGATGACGGCTTTTTTGCTTTTGCTGACAGCGCACCCGTTACAAACGGCGAGTTTTTTGATTCCTCAAAAACTCGTGCGATTTGCCTAACGAATTAGGCGGCGAGGGCCAGGGCTTTCACCTTGGCAGACAGACGGCTCTTGTCACGAGCAGCCTTGTTTTTGTGGAAGATGCCTTTGTCAGCCACGGTGTCCACCACGGCTTGCATCTTGGCAAACAATTCTGCGGCCTTGGCTTTGTCGCCGCCCAGAACTGCTTTTTCCACGTTTTTCACCGCAGTGCGGTATTTGGAGCGCAGCGAGGTGTTAGCTGCGTTGATTTTGATGTCCTGACGGACGCGTTTACGGCCTGATGCCAGGCGGGGGTTCTTTTTCTTGGGTTTTCCAGATGCCATGATGTATGTTCCTTGAGTCTGTGGATGTTGTCAGCAAAGCCTGCGATTCTAGCAGTGTTCAATTTATTCGAGTCACCCGGCTACACTTCGCGGCGTGAGCCTCTTCAAATCTGCCTCTGTCGTCTCCTTGTTAACCCTGTTGTCGCGCATCACCGGGCTGGTGCGTGAGCTGCTGATCGCCTCGACCTTTGGCGCGTCGGCCATGACGGATGCGTTCAATGTGGCGTTTCGTATTCCCAACCTGTTTCGGCGTCTCTTTGGCGAAGGGGCCTTCAGCCAGGCTTTTGTACCGGTCTTGGCGGCCAGCAAAGCCCAGCAGGGCGGAGCTGAAACCAAGGTACTGATCGATCACGTGGCGTCCGTGCTGGCCTGGGCGCTGCTGGTCTTGAGCGTGCTGGGGGTGCTGGGTGCGGGTGGCCTGGTCTGGATCATGGCCAGTGGTTTGCAGCAAGACCCGCATGGCTATCACGTGGCGGTGGTGTTGACGCGCTGGATGTTTCCCTACATTGCCTTCATGTCGCTGGTGGCGCTGGGGGCCGGTGTGCTCAACACCTGGAAGCGTTTTGCCGTGCCCGCAGCCACCCCGGTGTTGCTGAACCTGTGCATGATTGGGGCGCGGCCTGGCTGGGTGCGCCGTGGTTCAAATCCCTGGGCCTGGAGCCGATTTATGCGCTGGCTGGCGGGGTGCTGCTGGGGGGTGTGATGCAGCTGGGTGTGCAATGGCTGGGCCTGAAAAAGCTGAATCTGCAGCCCCGAATGGCCTGGCGCTGGTCTGAACTGCGGCTGGCCTGGGCTGATCCAGGCACCCAAAACATCTTGCGTTTGATGGGGCCAGCCCTGTTGGGGGTGGGGGTGGCGCATATTTCCATGCTGATCAACACCCAGATTGCCTCGCACCTGGCCCCCGGCAGCGTCAGCTGGATCACCTATGCAGACCGTTTGATGGAATTTCCCACCGCCTTGCTGGGTGTGGCTTTGGGCGTGGTGCTGATGCCCCAGCTGGCCGCAGCACGGGCCAGCAACGATGCCGTCAAATATTCCGCCATGCTCGACTGGGGCTTGCGTTTGGTGCTGCTGCTGTCGGTGCCGTGCGCTGTGGCGCTGCTGGTGTTTCCCACGCCCCTGGTGGCGGTGCTCTACCACTACGGAGCCATGACCGACTTTGATGTGCGCCAGGTCACCCATGCCTTGATGGGCTGGGGTGTGGGTCTGATTGGGTTGGTGGCCTTGAAGGTGCTGGCCCCGGGCTACTACGCCAACCAGGACACCAAAACCCCGGTCAAGGTGGCGGTGGTGGTGCTGGTCATCACCCAGATGCTCAACTATGCGCTGGTGCCGGTTTTTGCCCATGCAGCCCTGACCTTGTCGATTGGCATCGGGGCCATGATCAATGCGCTGTGGTTGTTGCTGGGTTTGCTTAAACGTGGCAGTTACAAGCCCCTGGCGGGCTGGGGCATGTTCACTTTGCAGGTGTTGGCAGCCTGTGCCTTGCTGGCGGTATTTTTGATGTGGGCCAACAGCAGTGTGGATTGGGTTGCACTTCGCGCCCAGAGTTTGAAGAGAATTTGGCTTCTAGCGCTTGTTCTACTTGCGTCAGCAGCTATTTATTTTATAGCTTTGTGGGCCGCCGGCATGAAATTGCGGCAACTTGTGCGGCGCTGATGCCAAGGCCATGCCGAGCTGAGAGACAATCCGGCCATGAACCTCAGTTTGAACGTCCCCACGCCGCTGGAGTATTTTGCCGCCCTGGTGCAGGCGGATGCAGATTTTCCGCTGCTTGAAGCGGCCATCACGCTGGCGCAAGACGAATACCCTGAGCTCAATGTGCAGCAGGTGCTGGGGGATGTGGATCAACTGCTGGCGCGTCTGATCCGTCGCTTGCCCACAGATGCCGGGCCGCTGCAACGGCTGCGCACGCTCAACCAGTTCATCTACCGCGATCTCAACTTCGCCGGTAACTTCAACAACTTCACCGATCCCGAAAACAGTTTTGTGCATGTGGTGCTGCGGACCCGGCTGGCGATTCCCATCTCCATGGCGGTGATCTGGCTGGAGCTGGCGCAAGGCATTGGACTCAAGGCGCGTGGGATTGGTTTTCCCGGTCATTTCCTGGTCAAGGTGCATCTCGCCGAAGGCCAGGTGGTGATTGACCCCTTGACCGGGCAATCACTCAGCCGCGAAGAGTTGGCAGAGCGCCTGGAGCCGTACCGCCATCTCTCGGGTCTGGATGGAGAGCTGGACGCGCCGCTGGGTCTGTACCTGCAGGCGGCTGCGCCGCGCGACATCATTGCCCGCATGCTGCTCAACCTGAAAGAAATCCATGCCGCACAAGAAGACTGGGTGCGCTTGATTGCGGTGCTGGATCGGCTGATTGTGCTGCTGCCCCAAGCCTGGACGGAGTACCGCGACCGGGGTCTGGCTCAAGCCGAAGCAGGGCGTACCGGCCATGCGCTGGAAGACCTGGACACCTACCTGGCCAATACCCAGCGCGAGGCCCACACCGGGCAGTACCCGGATCGTGCCGCCATTGCCCGGCGGGTGGCCGATCTGCGCCGCGCCATCAACTGATTTTTTGACAAAATTAAGCTGTAGCGCTTGTCTATCAAGCGCAAGCAGCTCTTATTTTTGAATACTCATGGGCTGAGAGGGGGTGCCGCCTTCACCCAGCTGATGCCAGGCTCGGCGCAGTTGGGTGTCAGAGCTGAAGCCCGCCAACGCCGCCGCCTGCGTCACGTTGTGGCCAGATTGCAGCGCTGTTTGTGCCACCGCCAGGCGAATGCGGCGCAGGTATTGCAGCGGGGCAATGCGGGCATGCTCCATGAACAGCCGCGTCAGATGCCGGGGGGAAGTGCAGGCCACAGCCGCCATGCTGGCCAGATGCCAGCTTGACGCGGGTTGAGTGCACACCGCATCCTGCACGCGGTGCAGGGCAGGGTGCAAGTGGTTGCGGTAAGCCAGAAAGGGGGACAGCTCCGGGTCTTGCGGGCCACGGCGCAGTGCCACCACCATGGTTTGCGCCACTTGGGCGGCGATCACCTCACCGCAGGTTTGTGCAATGCGGTGCAGCATCAGGTCGATACCGGTGGTGACCCCCGCGCTGCTGTAGATCGGCGCATCTTCCACAAACACGCGGTTTTCCACCACCTGGCAGGCTGGCTCTGCCGCTTGCAACTCAGCCAAATGCTGGTGGTGTGTGGTGGCATGCCTGCGGGCCAGCAGGCCCGCGTGGGCGGCCAGTACCGCGCCGGCGCACACGGTCACCAGTTCAAGCCGTGAAGTTTGCAGGCGCAAACCGCGCAGCCAGTGCAACAGGGTTTGGGTTGCCTCAGAGTCCACCGGTATGGTTGCGCCGCGTTGCCCCACCAGCACCACCCAAGCTGGCTCAGGCAAGCTGTCGGGCAAGGGTTCCAGGCCGCTGAGTGTGAGCCCGACCGAGCTGACGGCCTCTACCCCCGGCCCGACAAAGCGCAGCACAAAACGCGGCGGCAAACCCTGTGCCTGCAAGGCCTGGTTGGCGATGCGCAAGGCTTCAGCTGGCCCGGCCCAGTCCAGCGCCAGGCTGTTGGGCAGCAGGGCAAACAACACCTCGATGGGGGCGCTGGCTGCGTTGGTGGGTTCAGGCCGGTTCATCGGCTTTCCACGGGTAATCCATCTGGCGTGCAGTGCGCTCGGCCAGTGCCGAATCCGCCAGTCGCGCCACCAGGTGCAGGCACATGTCAATGCCGGCGCTGATGCCTGCCGAGGTGACAAGCGTACCGTTGTCGATCCAGCGCGGGCCGTTCAGCACCGTCAGTGCAGGAAAACGCGCTTGCAGATCGGCAACATCTTCCCAGTGGGTGGTGACCAGGCCGCTGCCCAGGGCGGCGGTGCGTGCCAGCCAGGCCAGTGTTTGTGGGCAGGCCATGGCGGCATCGACCACACCGCCGGGCACGATCAGCAGGTCAAAAGTGGGGTGCTGGGCAAAGCTGTGCTCGGGCAACACCCGCAAACCGGCACGCGCCTGAACCGGTAGGCCATCACGCGAGATGCAGGTTACCTCAAACAGCTTGTTGGCCTCGGGCTTGCGCTTGGCCGCCACCCGGCTGGCGGTAGTGAACACCTCATACGGGCCAGCAAAGTCCAGCACCTCCACAGCATCAAACACCAGGATGCCAACCGATAGCGGGCGTGGTTCACTCATGCCAACACCTGTGCGGCACGTGCCAGCGCTTCGGTCGGGCTGCAAATCGTGGCAAAACGGTCTTTCAGCACGGTGGCGGTGCGGGCTTTGATGTCGGCGGCGCTCAGGGTACTGCCGTCCAGTTGCTGCATGTCCCAGGTCAGGGTGGCCTCCAGGCAGAAGTCAACCTGCCAGCCCAGATCCGAGGCGTGGCGGGTGGTGGTTTCGCAGCATTGCTCGGTGCGGATGCCGCTGATGATCAGCCGCTGGATGCCGTGCTGCGTCAGCCAGACGTCCAGCCCGGTGCCGACCAGGGCGCTGTGGCGGCTCTTGATAAATGTGGCGACTGGCTCCAGCGTGTTCAGTTCAGCCAAGGGTTGAATCAGGCCGGATTCGAGTGCAAACGGGTTGCTTTCTGTCTTGGGGCCTTCCACATGAAACACGCGCACGATCGGGATGCCCTGGCTGACGCAGCCGTCCATCAAGGCGTTTTGTGCCGCCAGGTAGGCGGGCAGGTCGGTCGTGGTGAAGTACGGGCGGTGGCGGAATGACTCTTGTGCATCAATCAAAATAAGACATGTTTTCATGGAAATTTCCTGAAGTTGAAAACCTGTATGGTGCGCTTTTTGCCTGCGCAAGGCCATTGTATTCAAGACCAGTGTCGATCAAATCAGGACATCGTAAAGAAGCCAGGGTTCAAGGTAACTGCAGGTGCGATGCAAAGTGATGTGCCTTTCTGTCGTTGCGGCACGCTCCTCTTAGGTTTAGGTCGGGTTAGCGCGAAGCGCGTAACCCGACAGAGACCCTCGAGATGTTTCGGTGCATGCAGATGTCGGGTTACGCTGCGCTAACCCGACCTACCCGACTTCGGCTGATTGAAATGTATCCGCCAATGAATGCTGTAAATTTGATAGCTATCTGCGCATGTTATACCTGGGCTACAAGTCATTTTTGTCTCAGACTGCATAACCCGTGCCGATGATCTTGGGCGTGTTCAACTGGCGTTTGGACACTTTGCCACCACGCGCCGCCAGCCAGGTTTCCACCACTTCCCAGACCTGTTTATGGCCCTGGTGCCTGGCTTCTTCTGCCACTGGGGCCCAGCCCGCCACCTTGTATTTTTTGTCGGCCTCGATCAGTTTGCCGTTCAAGCGCATGTCGCTGATGCGTTTGCCCATGCCTTCGAGCGGGCTGCAGCTGTAGGAGAGTCCGCCGACTCGCACCATGTCGCCGCCTTGCTGGTAATACGGGTCAGGGTTGAACAGGTTGTCACACACGTCTTCCAGCACGGTCTTGATGGTGCTGCCGGTCATCTCGGTGAGTGTGGCGTAAGAGTAGGTGGTGGCAGTCATGTCCATCAGCCATTCGCGCGTGATGGCCTGGCCTGGCAGCAGTGTGGTGCCCCAGCGAAAACCGGGTGAGAAGGCCAGGTCAGCACCTTGCACTTCCATCAGCGCATCCACCAGCAACTGGTCGCCCGTGCCATTGAAATTGCCGCGCCGGTACAGCGTGCCCTCGGTCACCGCCAGTTTTTCGGCCAGCTGGGCTGCATACGGTGCGCGGATCTGGGTGATGAGCGCGTCCATCTCTTTGTCGGCGGGCAGCATGTTGGCAAAAATCGGCAACAGCTTGTAGCGGAAATCGCTGACTTTTTTGTCCTTGACCTGGAAGTCGAGCACGCCCAGAAACTTGGCATTGGAGCCGGCGTTGGTGACCAGTGTTTGGCCGCCGGGGTTGCTGATGATGCTGGCCACCGGCATGCCATCGTGCGTGTGACCGCCCATGATGGCATCGATGCCGGTGACACGGCTGGCCATTTTCAGATCGACATCCATGCCGTTGTGGCTCAGCACCACCACCACCTGGGCACCTTTGCCGCGAGCCTCGTCGACCATCTTCTGCATGTTTTCGTCCTGAATGCCAAAGGCCCAGTCGGCCACCATGTAGCGCGGGTTGGCAATCGGGGTGTAGGGGAAGGCCTGGCCGATGATGGCGCAGGGCACGCCGTTGATCTCGCGGATCACGTAGGGTTTGAACACCGGGTCACCAAAGTCGTTGGTCTTGACGTTTTGCGCCACAAAGTCCACCTTGCCGGCAAAGTCTTTGTCAATGATCTCTTTGACCCGCTCCATGCCCAGGGTGAATTCCCAGTGGCCGGTCATCACATCCACGCCCAGCAACTTGCAGGCATCCACCATGTCTTGCCCATGCGTCCACAGCGCCGTGCCGGAGCCCTGCCAGGTGTCACCCCCATCAAGCAGCAGTGCGCCTGGGCGGCTGGCCTTCATGCGTTTGACCAGGGTGGCCAAATGGGCGAATCCGCCCACCTTGCCGTAGCGTTTGGCGGCCTGCTCGAAATTCAGGCAGGTCAGGGCATGGGCTTGGGCCGTACCTGGGCGCACTTTGTGCAGAAAAGACACATGGCCAAATTTGGGAATGTCATACAGCCCGTTTTCCGCAGTGGCAGCATCGGCGTGTGCGTAACTGCCCAGTCCCATACCGGCCATGGTACCGGCCCCCAGTACCTGCAAAAATTCTCGTTGGGTCAAATTCATGTGGATTGGTTTGATGGTGTTGAATAAAAAACCCGGACAAGCCGGGTTTTCAAGTGCGTCTGTAACGTCGGGTCGACGTGATTTACTGATTGACCGGAGACTTGGGGTCGACCAGCAGGGCCACCACGTGGCGCACCTGGGCTTCGGTCAAGATACCCATGTGGCCGGCCCGAGGCATGTTGGAGCAAGCGTTGTAGGCCTTTGAGTTCCAGATCTTGCCCCAGGTGAACTCGATCATGGCTTTGGTTTTGGCATTGGGGTTGGTGATGTCTTTGATGCCACGGTTTTTGCCGTAGTTGACCAGGCTGGGGCCAATCGTGCCATGGGAGATTTCTTTTTTGTCGATCTGATGGCAGTTGTAGCAATTGCCGCCGCTGGCCTGGGCGGCATCGTCCGTCCAGGTCAAACCCCGGCCACTTTGGGCAATTTTTTCGCCTTCTTTGTAGTCACCCACAAACACACCGTCTGAGGGCCATTTGATGGCTTTCAAATTGGTTTGCTGAATGGCTTTGGCCGTGGCCTCATCCAAGGGTTTGCCTGCCACATCGGCTGCACTGCAGGCCCGGTTGGTTTCGTCTTGCACCAGTCGGTCTACCTTGACCAAACCCTGATCCCGAAACGATGCACGAACAATGTCAGCCGTTAATTTGTCGAGCTCTGCGCCAGTGGGTACAGCCGGAGCCGAGGCACACCCGGCAATCAACAGTGCGGACAATGAACCCAGGTAAATTTTGATTTTCTTCATGATCTGCTTTTCCTTAGCGCTTGATGGCCGGTGCAATGGATTCGCCACCCTTGGCATTCACACCCAGGTAAACCCCCAAGGCAATGGTGGCATCACTGACGAACAAGGGGTAGGGGAAGCGCTGCTGGCGATAGCAGTCGTTAATGCGCAATTGCATGCTCCACATTTGGCCGTTCGACACACGGTACGCTGGCCAGGCACCAAACCCGGCACTGGCTCCTGCCGTTTTGGTCAGATTCGGCAAGTCCTGCAAGCGGATGCGTTTGTTGTCTTCACCGTGGCATGACGAGCAGGAAAAATCATGGGTGCCACCACGGGCATAAAACAGGCGTTTACCCACTTCGTACATGGTTTTTTCTTGCACATGTTCTTGCGACAAGTTGAATTTCATGCCACGGGATTCACCCGCAATCCAGGTCGCCAAGGCGGTGACATTGTTTTGCTCACCTTTGCCAAACGGTGTTTTGGCAATTTCGGCGGCATTCAAACCTTGCAAGCTTTCCATGCAGGTGAGTAGCCGCGACTCCAGATCCTGCACCTTGGCCGTGTCTGCAAAATAACGGGGCAACTCCACAAAAACCCCCTTCACCTGGCCAGCCCCTTTACCCAGGTCACATTGCTCAAGTGAGGCGTTTTTAGGGCCACGCTTTTGCTTCCAAAGGTCTTCACCCTTGGCTTCAAACAATTCCGAAGGGTTGCCGTCGGCCAGCATGGCGCGGTATTCTTCAATGCCCTGGCTAACCGTTTTTTGTGCCAGCACAGTGCCACAGGCCAAACCTGAGAGCAGCAGAACGGTGATTTTTGTCTTGTTCATGATGGCCTCGTGAGAAGTTAGCTCACCGTGGCTTCGTCGGTACGAGAGTCACCTTTGTTGTCTTTCCAGGTGACACTGATCTTGTCGCCTGCCTTGCCGTTTTTCAGCACAAATTGCATGAATGGGTTTTTGGCGACTCCGCCACCCCACTCAGCGGTCAGCACGAGTTTGCCGTTGTGCGTGGCGCTGACCTCGGAAATGTGCCAGGCCGGAACAACTTTGCCAGCCGCGTCTTTGCGCTGACCGGACTCCATCTCATGAGACATCAACACCCGAACGGTGACTTTTTCACCTGCGGCCTGAGCTCGAATACGCATTGGATCTGCCATCTAAATTCTCCTAATTTCAGTTATTTCTTGAGTGGGGGATATCAGCCGCCGCAACCGCCCAGGGTCACTTTGACTTCTTTCTTGGCAAACAGAGCGCGTCCATCGGTCATGATCGCCACGGCATACACATCGGATGACTGGCCCATCTTGGCGCGTGTGGTGAAGTTCACTTCAACACTGTCTGTCACGTTGTAGACCGCAATCAGTGCCGAGGGATTTTTCTCAACCAAAAACACGATCTGCTTGACACCGGCCAAGCTACTGCTGGCGGTGAACGGCACCACGGCCCCATTCTCGGCAATGTCAGGTGCACCAATCGTGACATCCTTGCTGGCTGTCGGAGCGCCTGCGCCGAGGGCTTTGAGGGCATCGGCAATGGTTTTGGCTTCAAAAGCTGGCTTGTTAAAGGCCAGTGCATACTGGGGAAATAAACCGCTGGTAGCCAGCAGGCCAGCCACAACAGCGCTGTGTTTGAGTGTCTCGCGACGAGTTTGCATGTGAGTTTCCATGATGAAGTTCAAGCCTGAAAAAGCCCTTGTACACAGCGCAAAAACATGCGCCGAATGAGGCCCCGAACAGCCAGTATCGAGTACGGAAACGGCTCGCAGCAAGGGTGAAAACCCCATTACCCAGATGGGTTATCCCGGGCTATCCATTCCGGTGATAGACGCAAATTGGCTCGCATCAAACAATCACTGCGTTTTATTGTTTTTATTCACATTCACCCCTATTCATTGATCAATGCAAACATGAGCAACGACAAAAATCCGGCGACCGCGTCCAATGCAGGGACAGGCAAACGAGGCTTCTTTTATTGGCTCAATCACTCACCCAAATGGACTCGGTTGAATATTTTGCTGGTGGGTTTGCTGGTCGGTATTGCATTCTGGGGTGCCTTGAACACGGGCATGGAATACACCAATCGCACCGAGTTTTGTGTCTCATGTCACTCCATGACGATTCCTTACGGTGAGTTGAAAAACACCGTGCACTACAAAAACCGCTCGGGTACCACGGTGTCCTGTGCTGACTGTCATGTCGCCAGCAGCAAAAACCCGAACGACTATGGGCGCAAGTTTGAATCCAAGATCATGGCTGCGCGCGATTTGTGGGGCCATCTCACCGGCACGGTAGATACCCCTGAAAAATTTGAAGCACACCGGCTGGAGATGGCCAAACGAGTCTGGGCCCGCATGAAAGCCACCGATTCGCGCGAGTGTCGCAACTGCCACAAGTTCGAGACCATGGACCCGGCCAAGCAAAAAGACCGATCCGTGGTGAAACACGAAGGCGCTATTGAAGATGGCAAAACCTGTATCGACTGCCACAAGGGCATTTCCCACAAGCAAGTGCATCAGTTGCTGGAGCAAGAAGAAGCCGCCAAAGAGGCCGCAGCCAAAGCTTCATCCGCCAGTTGAGCATCACTTTGACCCATCACCCCAAACAAACCCATTCGAGGAGTAGACCCATGAAAAAAATCACTTTGCTGCCAGCGCAGCCGCACCCGACTGGAGCAAAACGCCGGTGCGCACCATGAAACTCATGTACCCCGGCCAAGCCTCGCTGGAGTGGGTCATGAACAAACCCGACCACTCGGCCGTGCCTGATATCGTTGACAAAAAACGTGCCTGCGCCAAATGCCACGAGGGTGATGCCAATGAAATTGGCGAAAAAATTGTCAAGGGTCAGCCGGTTGGCAGCTCCAAGTCGGTGCTGGAGCCCACACCGCCCAAAGGCAAGGTCGGTTTTATTCCGGTGCAGTTCCAGTCCGCTCATGATGCTGACAAAATTTATTTCCGTTTTGAATGGGTTCCCCCCCAAATTGGGGACAAAAAGCTTGACCCAAAAAACGAAGTCAAGCTGACCATGATGTTTGACGGCGGCGGCACGGTCGATGGCTCCAACCAGAATGGTTGCTGGGCCACTTGCCACCAGGATTTGCGCACCATGAAAAACGCCCAGGATGACAAAAAAACCAAGTACATCAAAGGTGCTGACCTGGCCAGTGGCAAGTTCATGGATTTGATGCAATACCGCAGTGGCAAGGGTGAAAAACCTGCCGATGGTTATGTGGCTGATGCACGTGAGATGGAGGGTGGTAAATCCCTCATCAAGGCCGAGGGTAAAAAAGAGGGCAATAAATGGGTGGTGACGTTTGAGCGCAGCCTGGCCGGTTTGGGCAAAGGTGATCACAGCATCACCGCAGGCAAGGTTTACAACTTCGGTTTTGCCATCCATGAAGACTACACCAACGCACGTTTTCACTTTGTCTCTTTGGGCTATCAGTTTGGCCTGGATAAAGCCATTCCAGAGGTCAAAAATTACGTCAATGTGACTCAATGATCAGTATTTATTTCGGGGTCGGTTTTTCTAACAGTCAATAAAAGGAGACAGTCATGATGCAGAGACGCCGTGACCGCGCTGGTGTTTTCAGTCGGGGCCAATGCGGCTCCACCCAGTGCGGCCATGCTGGCCAATGCCTGCGCGGGTTGCCATGGGACTCATGGCGGCAGTGCCGGGCCAGCCATGCCGAGTCTGGCAGGTCAGTCCAAAGATGCCATCGTGGTCGCCATGCAGAAGTTCAAGAGTGGGGAGCGCCCCTCAACCATCATGGGACGACTTGCCAAGGGTTATACCGACGCTGATCTTGCGGCCATGGGTGATTTTTTTGGTAGCCAAAAAATCCACGTGACGCAGCAGAACCTGGATGCCAAGCTGGTGGCCAAGGGGGCCCAGATGCATGAGTCCAACTGTGGTCGCTGCCATATCGAAGAAGGCCGTGAAGGCAAGGATGACTCGCCTGCCATGGCCAGCCAGTGGTTGCCTTATTTGCAAATGCAGATGGCCATGTATGTCAATGGCACCCGCAAAATGCCTCTGAAAATGGCCGAAAAGGTGCAACCCTTGTCGCCCCAAGACCTTGAGGCTTTGCTGCAGTTCTACGCCAGCGTGAAATAACAGAGGAATCAACATGACAACAGATCGCAGAAGTTTTCTCAAATTGGTTGGCGCAGGTGGCGTGGGTGCCAGCCTGGCCGCATGTGCATCCCAACCTGATGCCACTGGGACAGCAAGCTCATCTGCCGCAAGCGCTTTGGCTAAAAGTGCAGGGCGGCGGGTGGTGGTGGTGGGCGGTGGCTATGGCGGCACGATCGCGGCCAAATACATCCGCATGATGGACAAAACCATTGAAGTGGTGCTGATTGAGCCCAACAAACAGTTCGTCTCATGCCCGTTCAGCAACCTCTACATTGGCGGCATGCTGCCTGATTTGACCTCATTGACCATTGGCTACGACAAGCTGGCAGCCAACCATGGCATCAAGATGGTGCATGACACCGTCACCGCCATTGATCCGGTCAAGAAAACGGTGACCGTCTCGGGCAGCACCATTGACTACGACCGTCTGGTTTTGTCACCCGGTGTGGATTTCCGCGCTGAGGAGCTTGAGGGCTACAACATGGCCACCACCCCTGAGGTGATGCCACACGCCTGGAAAGCTGGTGCGCAAACCCTGCTGCTGCGCAAACAATTGGTCGATATGCCCAATGGCGGCACGGTGGTCATGACGGTTCCTCTGGCACCGTTCCGCTGCCCGCCCGGCCCCTATGAGCGTGCCAGCATGATTGCCATGTACCTGAAGCAGCACAAGCCCAAATCAAAAATCATTGTGCTCGATGCCAACCCGGACATTGTTTCCAAGGCCGGGTTGTTCAAAAAAGGCTGGAAGAAACACTACGAAGGCATCATTCAGTACCGTGGCGCACAAAAGGTCACGGCCGTCAACGCCAGCAGCCGTTCGGTCTTTATTGAAGGCATTGAAGAGGTCAAGGGTGATGTGGTGAATGTGATCCCGCCGCAGCGCGCCGGGCGTATCGCCGTGTCTGCCGGACTGATTGGTCCGGACAAAGCCTGGTGCCCGATCAATGCCACCACGTTTGAATCCACCTTGCAGAAAAACATCCACGTGATTGGGGATGCTTGTAATGCCGGGGCCATGCCCAAATCAGGCTATTCGGCCAACTCGGAAGCCAAGATTTGCGCTACCAACATCGTGGCGCTGATGAACGGCAAAGAGCTGACTGAAATGTCGGGCATCAACACCTGCTTCAGCTACTTGTCGGCCAAAGAAGCCGTCAGCGTGGCGGCGGTCTACACCGCCAAAGAAGGCAAGATTGTGGCCGTACCCAACTCGGGAGGGGTGTCACCGGACTTGTCGGAAGTGGAGGCGGTGTACGCTTCAAGCTGGCTCAAGAATATTCTGACCGAAATGTCAACTTGAGGCTCCTGTCGGGTGAGGTGCTGCGCACTCACCCGACACATGGCATCCATGCTCAAAGCCATTTTCTGCCGCACCGCCGGGCTGTTTTTCAGTCTCTGGGTCTCTGGCCTGATGACTGCTGGAGCAGCAGATTTACCGGTCATGGAGCTACGCCAGGTGTCTCCTTCGGTCTGGCATGTACAAGGGCTGTCTGAGTTGGGTAGCCCTGCCAACCAGAATTTCATTGCCAATACGGGCTTGGTCATCACTTCATCCGGTGTGGTGCTGATTGATGCCCTGGGTTCTCCCGCTCTGGCCACCCGCCTGATCGCCGAGGTCAAAAAATTGACCCCATTGCCCATCACCCACGTGCTGGTCACCCATTACCACGCCGATCACATTTACGGCTTGCAGGTTTTCAAGGCCGCCGGGGCGCGCATCATTGCGCACAAGTCGGCCCAGATTTACCTCAACTCCGACACCGCACGTTTGCGCCTTGAATCCTCACGTCTGCAAATTGCCCCCTGGATCAACGACAACACCCAATTGGTGCCAGCCGACGAGTGGCTTGAGTCTGACAAAACCCTTGAGCTGGGTGGCATTCGCTTTGACATCAAGGCGGTCGGGCCATCACACACCCCTGAAGACTTGCTGATCCACCTGCCCGCGGAAAAGCTGGTGTTTGTGGGGGATCTGGTGTTCAGAGGTCGGATTCCGTTTGTGGGGCAAGCCGACAGCAGGCGCTGGATTGGTGCACTGGATCAATTGCTGGCATTTAATGCCAAAGTGTTGCTGCCTGGGCATGGCCCGGCCAGCCAGAATGTTCACCAGGATTTGCAGCTCACACGGGACTATCTGGTGTTTTTGCGCACCAGCATGGCTCAGGCTGCCGAACGTTTGGAACCCTTCGAGGCGGCCTATCTGGCAACCGACTGGAGCCGGTTCGAGCAAGTGCCCATGTTTGGCATTGTCAATCGCATGAACGCCTACAACACCTACCTGCTGCTGGAGCAAGAGTCCGCCAAATGACAGCTTCCACAATCCCAACCCTGAGCCTGAACCGGCGCAGTTTCCATCAGTTTGTTGGCCTGATGGCTTTGGGCGCAAACAGCTGGGCGGCCGCGCCGTCCCTGCCCAACCCCAGCTCTTTGGCCGATGAGTTGGCTTCCGCACTGCAAAAAAGTATGCCACTGATGGTGATGGTGAGCCTGGAGGGTTGCCCGTTTTGCAAGGTAGTCCGTGAACATTACCTGCTGCCCTTGATGCGTGAAGAACACGTGCCGATTGTTCAAATCAACATGCGTGACCCGCAGGTGCTGCTGGATTTTGAGCGCAAAAGCCAAACCCAGGCCAGTCTGATCACCCGCTGGAATGTCAGCGTGGCCCCCACGGTTCTGTTTTTTGGTCGTCATGGTGCAGAGGTTGCCGAGCGCCTGGTGGGTGGATCGATTCCTGACTATTACGGGGCTTATCTGGATGATCGGCTCAAGCTGGCGCGGGCTGCGGTACGGGCATCACTCACCGGTGCTGCGGGATGACGGGTTTCTCCATAACCCATATGGGCTATACCCCAGCCCACCCTTCGCGGTGATGGACGCTGAAGCCTGTGGCCGTGAAAATCATTGCAGCGTGACGGCTTTTTGGGTATCCCAATGGGGATGCTTATTGAAAAAGTCAGCTTTCCTCTTTCAACAACTTAACGGAGACATCTCATGGAATTTAACAAAGAATTTGACGCATCAGGACTCTCTTGCCCACTGCCCATCGTTCGCACCAAAAAGGCCTTGGCTGACATGAGCTCAGGCCAGGTGTTGAAGGTGATTGCCACCGATCCGGGTTCGGTCTGCGACATGGCTGCGTTTGCCGAGCAAACCGGCAATGCATTGCTGGAGCAGGGCAGCGAAAACAGCAAGTTTGTCTTCTTTTTGAAGAAGGCCTGATTGGTCGCCTGATCTCACTTCTCAACACACCCGGAGCGCACACATGGCAACCAAAAAAATGGCACTGATCGCCACCAAAGGCACCTTGGATATGGCGTATCCGCCATTCATTTTGGCCTCCACCGCAGCGGCGTTGGGCTGGGAAGTCCAAATATTTTTCACCTTTTACGGGCTGCAGTTGCTGCGCACCAGCCTCGATGACATCAAGATCAGCCCGCTGGCCAACCCGGCCATGCCGATGCCCGTACCGATGCCGGTGATGGTGCAAATGCTGCCTGGCATGGAATCCATGGCGACCATGATGATGAAAAACAAGATGAAGTCCAAAGGTGTGGCCTCGCTGCAAGAGCTGCGTGACATTTGCCTGGAGTCTGATGTCAAGTTTGTCGCCTGCCAAATGACAGTGGATCTGTTTGAGTTTGAAACCAGTGAATTCATCAAGGATGTGGAGTACGGCGGGGCCGCCACCTTCATGAAGTTCGCTGGCGAGTCTGATGTTTGCCTGTTCATCTGAGCCATGATGAAACAATGGCTCATGGGTTGCGCCCTGCTGTGTGCGGCGCAACTCAGCCTGGCTCTGGCACCTTACACACACGCCGGCAAGTTATCTGCCGCTGATTTGCCAAGCCAATTGGCGCAAGTTGAAAAGAAGCTTCAGGCCGAAGGTTTTACCGTGTTGGGCCATCACATGCCCAAAGGCATTGCGGGCCAGGCCAGCGTGGTGATTTCTGACCCCGCTTTACTGGAAGTGATTCGCGCCAACGGCACCAGCAGCGCCATCATTGCCTCAGGCTTGCGGGTGGGTATTGCGGGGGATGGCCGGGTCTCGTACATGACACCTGATTACTGGTACCGGGCCTATCTGCGTAACCAATTCTCAGGGGCGCAAGAGGCGGTCAAATCCGTTCAAATGCGTTTGACCAAAGCCTTGGGCGAGGGGGCTGGTTTTGGCGGTGATGTTGCGCAAGGGCAGTTGACCGACTACCGCTACATGTTTGGCATGGAGCGTTTTGATTCAGCCAACAGTGAAATTGGCAGTTTTGCCAGTTTTGATGAAGCTGTGAAAGCCGTTCAGGGCAATTTGGCCAAAGGTTTGGGCGATACCCAGCGGGTTTATGAGGTGCTGATGCCGGCCCAAAAGATGGCGGTTTTTGGTGTGGCCATGAACAGTGGCAGTGATGGTGAGAGCTGGTGGGTCAACAAGATTGGCGCAGATTTTCCCGCCGCCTTGCCGTATGAATTGTTCATCGTGGACAACAAGGTGTACGCCCTGTATGCACGCTATCGCATTGCCTTGGCCTGGCCTGCTTTGGGGATGGGGCAATTCATGGGCATCATCAACGCGCCGGAAGCCATTCGCAGCACCATGCTGCGTTTGGCCAGTTCGGGCGCTTCAGGCCATTGAAGCCATAGAACATTTGGAGTTGTGACATGACAGAAGCTGTGAATCCATCGGCTTGGGTGGTTTGGGGTGGCTTTGTGCTGGCCTTTGTCTTTGGTGCGGTGGCCAACAAGACCAACTTTTGCACCATGGGTGCGATTTCCGATGTGGTCAACATGGAGCATTGGGGCCGCATGCGCATGTGGCTTCTGGCCATTGTGGTGGCCATGGTGGGCACACAACTGCTCTTTACCCAAGGACTGGTTGACTTGTCGAAATCCATCTATGTGCGCCCCAGCTTGCCCTGGTTGTCCTTGGTCATCGGGGGGGGCTTGTTTGGTGTGGGCATGACCATTGCCGGTGGTTGCGCCAATAAAAACCTGATTCGTGTCGGGGGCGGCAGCCTGCGTTCACTGGTGGTGCTGGTGTTTGTGGGTATTTCAGCCTACATGACACTCAAAGGTGTGTTCGGCCAGTGGCGTGCCAGTTTTCTGGACCCGGTGACACTGGATTTGTCCCAGTGGGGCTTAAGCGGACAAACCCTGCCCATTTTGTTGGCCAAGGCCACAGGTTTGGCGGAAAAGATGGCGGTGCTGGTCAGTGTGACGGTGCTCGGTCTGGCCTTGCTGATTTTTATTCTGAAAGACCAACGCTTTCGCCGCAACACCACCCAGATGTTGGGCGGTGTGGTGTTGGGCTTGCTGGTGGTGGCGGCCTGGTATCTGACCGGGCACATTGGCCACGGTGAAAACCCTGACACGCTGGAAATTGTCTACTTCGCCACCAACACCCGCACGCTCGAGTCCTTCAGTTTTGTGGCTCCAGTGGCCTTTGGTCTTGAATTGTTGATGCTGTGGACAGATAAATCCTTGTTGATCAGCTTTGGTATTGCCACGGCCCTGGGCGTGCTGTCGGGTTCCCTGGCTTATGCCCTGGCCTCACGCCAATTTCGCTGGGAAGGCTTTGCGTCTGTGGAGGATTTGGGTACCCAGTTGATCGGTGCGGTGTTGATGGGTTTTGGCGGTGTCACCGCATTGGGCTGTACCGTAGGGCAGGGCATGTCGGGCATCTCCACCCTGGCCCTGGGCTCTTTCATGGTTCTGGGCAGCATCATTGCTGCCTCGGTGGCCACCATGCACTATCAAAACTGGCGGGCGTGAAGATGATGAAGTGGGTCATCGACGTTGAAGAGGCCAGTTTTGATGAGCTAGTTCTGGAGCGTTCACACACGCTGCCGGTGGTGCTGGATATTGGGGCCGACTGGTGCAGCCCATGCCGGGTTTTGACCCCCGTGCTGGAGCGTCTGGCCCATGACTATGCGGGCCAGTTTATTCTGGCCAAAGTCGATGCCGATGAAAACATGCGTATCGCTGGCCGACACCAGGCCAAAGGCTTTCCCACGGTGATTGCCTACAGCCGAGGTGTTGTGACCGACCGTTTTCACAGCATGCAAACCGAAGGTTTTCTGCGCCGATTTCTGGATCAACTGATCGCCCAGCATGCCCAGGCGACCCCTGAAAAACCTATGAAAGAAACTGCTTTATGAACCTGCCCGAACGTGATGGTGATGGTTACCTGACGGACATGTCCGCCTGGACGGAGGACATTGGCCGCGCCATGGCACAGGCGGACAGCTTTGAACTGGATGATCTCAAGTGGGCGCAAATTCTGAGAGCACGGGCCTACTACGAAGAATTTGGCAGCGTGCCCCCGATCCGAAAATTTGCCAAATACATTGAAGAAGAGCAAAACGCCGTTTTTAAACTGTGGATGACCGGGCCCATGAAACCCATCACCAAGTACGGTGGCCTACCCAAACCCACGGGTTGCGTTTAAGTTTTCTGTCGGGTGACAGCGTCAAGCTGCCATAAAACCTTGCATGGGCTCAAATTTGTGAATAAAAATGGCCTCTAGCCCATGTTGAATATGCGCAAGCAGCTATAAAAAATGTAGTTCTTCGGGTCTTTTGCTTGCGCCAATAGCAGGGCCCAGTCTACAAACTGCTGATTTTGCGTAAGTCCTGATGTATTGATCATTTTTCTCGCCAATCATTCTAATGTTCTATAGAATGATGGCATGAACAAACGCACACTCAAAGACAGCTTGTACGAACAGGTTTCGCGCATTGGCAAGGCTTTTGCCAGCCCCAAACGGCTGGAGCTGCTGGAAATGCTGGCTCAGGGCGAGAAGAGTGTGGAGATGCTCACGGCTGAACTGGCGATTGATGTCAAGCTCGCCAGTGCCCACCTGAAAGCACTGCGTGATGCCAACTTGGTGCGGGTTCGCCGCGAAGGCAAGTACATTTTTTACCGTCTGAGTGGTTCTGACGTGGCTCAACTGGGGGTGTCGCTGCGCACCGTTGCAGAAGAGCATTTGCTTGAGATGCGTATGGCCTTGCAGCAACTGGTGTCTGAGCCCGATCATCTGGTGAAAACCAGTCGGGCTGAATTGCTGCAACAGGCACGTCATGGGCAAGTGGTGGTGATTGACGTGCGACCTCAAACAGAATTTGAGGCTGCGCATTTGCCCTATGCGCGCTCCCTGCCGCTGAGTGAACTGGAGCAGCGCATCAACGAGTTGCCGCTGGATGTTGACATCGTGGCCTATTGCCGTGGGCCGTTTTGCCTGATGTCAGACGAAGCCGTGAAATTGCTTCTGGCACGCGGCTACAAAGCCCACAAAACACCCGACGGTGTCAGTGAATGGCAAGCGGCTGGGTTTGCCATTGAGTCCAGCACCACAGTCCCAGTCTCAACGAAAGCCAAATCATGAGTACTTCAACACTTTTCATCCTGAATGATGCCCCCTATGGCAATGAGCGTGCCTACAACGCCTTGCGGCTCGCTGCGGCATTGGTGGGTAAAGAGGACCAGCAGGTTCGCCTGTTTCTGATCGCTGATGCGGTGGCTTGTGCCAAAGCCGGACAAAAAGTACCCGAGGGCTACTACAACGTGCAGCTGATGCTGGGCAAGCTGATTCGCAAAGGCGAAGTGGGCCTGTGTGGTACCTGTATGGATGCCCGTGGGTTAACACAAGCCGAGATGACCGAAGGCGCTATGCGGAGCACTTTGGCGCAACTGGCGGACTGGACGGCCCAGGCCGACAAGGTGCTGGTGTTCTGAAGCCACCCCGTCCAACCAACCAGAGCAACAAGCAATAAGCCAGTTTTCCCTCAACACTTCAGAAGCACACCATGTTTTTCAAACAACTCCCAACCCAAGAATCTTCCCTTTCCTACTTTTTCGGCTGCGGTACCCTTGGAAAATCCATGGCAGTGGATGTGGTGGCAGGTGATGAAGACTGGTTTATTGAAGCCGCCCACAAAGCCAATGTCAGCATCAATTTTGTTGTGGACACCCATGTCCATGCTGACCACTATTCAGGTGGGCGTGCACTTGCGCAGCGCATCGGTGCACCTTATTGCCTGCATGAATCCAATGCAGGTGGGCGGGTCGGCTTCGGGTTTGAACCCCTGCGTGATGGTCAGACACTTGATTTGGGCAATGTTTCGGTTGAAGTCTTGCACACGCCAGGGCATACCCCTGACAGCATTTGCCTGCTGGTGACTGACAAGCGCCGGGCGGATATGCCCTGGTTTGTCATCACCGGAGACACCTTGTTTGTGGGCTCGGTCGGCCGACCCGATCTGCTGGGCCGCGAGCGTGACATGGCCGCCCAGCTGTATGACAGCATCCACACCAAATTACTGAATTTACCCAGCGAAGTTGAGCTTTTCCCGGGTCACCAGGCCGGAAGCGTCTGCGGTGTGGGTCTGTCAGGCAAACCCAACTCGACCATTGGTTTTGAGAAACGCTGGAATGCCGCTCTGTCGATGGACAAGCCGACTTTCATTGAAACCCTGCTCTCGGATATTCCGCTGCGCCCGGCGGACATGGACAAGATCGTTGCCGCCAACATTGCTGCCTGACGATGAAGCCTGCGGCGCTAACCCATGGCATCCGGGCCAACCTGGATCAGTTTTTGCATCAACTGCTGCAAGTCATGCTGGTGGGCTTCACCATTGGCATGATGCGCACCGTGGTGCCAGCGCTGTCTGAATCCGAGTTTGGGGTACCGAAAAACTCGTTCATGCTGCTCACCGCTTTCGTGGTGGCTTTTGGCGTTGTGAAAGGCTCACTCAATTTTGTGGCCGGGCGCTTGTCTGAGCGCATGGGGCGCAAAAAAGTGCTGTTGCTGGGCTGGGCGGCAGCGCTGCCGATTCCCCTACTGGTTTACTTTGCACCGTCATGGGCCTGGATTGTGGCTGCCACCGTGTTGCTCGGCATCAACCAGGGCTTGACCTGGTCGATGACGCAAACCTCCAAACTGGACATCACCCGAGCGGATCAACGTGGCCTGACGATCGGTTTGAATGAGTTTGCCGGTTACGTGGGCCTGGCACTGGCGGGCATCATCACCGCTTATCTGGCAACCCGATGGGGTGCACGTCCAGCGCTGCTCATTTTTGGCCTCAGCACTATTCTGAGTGCACTGGTACTGACCGGACTGTGGGTCAAAGATACCTTGCCCTGGGCCAAACTGGAAGCGGCCAAACATCTCACGGCTTCGACGGCGGGATTCAAGCCGCGGTATCCGACCAATATCAGTGCCCAGCCCAGCACCTGGGAGGTGTTCACACTGGTGTAAATTTGTGGACGCGCTGGTTTGGGTGTTTTATCCGGTGTTTCTCTATCAACGCGGATTGAGCTTGCCCGAGATCGGCTGGGTGGTGGGTACCTATGGATTTGTTTGGGGTGGCTCGCAGTTTTTCACCGGCAAGCTGTCTGACCACATTGGTCGGCACCCACCCAATGTGTGGGGAATGTGCCTGTGCGGTGCGGGTGTGGCGCTGATGACGCTGCAGACCAGCATGGCGGGGTGGTTGTTCTCGGCGGCGGTCTCCGGTTTTGGCATGGCTTTGCTCTACCCCAATCTGTCGGCGGCCATTGCCGACATCTCGCACCCCAACTGGCGTGGCTCGGCCATTGGTATTTACCGCTTTTGGCGCGATCTGGGTTACGGGATTGGCGCACTCGGGCTGGGCATTGCAGCGCATTTCAGTGGCTCGGTTGAGGCTGCTTTCTGGTTTGTAGCGGTGTCGATGTTCTTGTCGGCTGCGGTGCTCTGGCACTTTGGTTCTGAGACGCATCCAAGGCTAAACCCCATGTTGTCACCAGCCCCCAATGGCAGGCTTCACAAGCCGGGTCAATAAACTCGACGATGGTGATCTTGGCATCAGGAATTTTTTTGCCCCATCAGCCTGTCCGTCATTTACGCAACAAGCGCAGCCCATTGCCCACCACCAGCAAGCTGGCCCCGACATCGGCAAACACCGCCATCCACAAGGTGCCAATGCCCATCAGCGTCAGCACCAGAAACAACACCTTGATGCCCAGCGCCAACGCGATGTTTTGCACCAGCAGGGCATGGGTGGCGTGTGACAGACGCACAAAACGCGGCAGTTTGCGCAGGTCGTCGTCCATCAGGGCCACGTCCGCCGTCTCGATGGCGGTGCCGCTCCCGGCAGCACCCATGGCAAAACCGATGTCGGCACGGGCCAGCGCCGGTGCGTCGTTGATGCCGTCTCCGGCCATGCCGACCGCGCCACCCAGGGCCAGCTTGGCCTCAATCGCCATGAGTTTGTCCTCGGGTAACAAGTCACCATGCGCCTCGTCGATGCCAACCTGTGCCGCAATGGCCCGAGCGGTGTGGGCGTTGTCACCCGTCAGCATCAGGGTTTTGATGCCCAGGGCGTGTAATTCGGCCATCGCCTGGCGGCTGCTGTCCTTGAGTGTGTCAGCCACGGCAAACAAGCCGTGTACCTGCTGCGCATCGGTCAGCAGGATGACGGCTTGCCGTTGATGATGCCTTGTGTACCGCGCCCGGGCAGGGCTTCAAAGTCCGTCACACTGCACAGGCTTACGCCGTCGCGGCGGGCAGCATCGGTGAGTGCGCGAGATACCGGGTGGTCGGAGCGGCTGGCCAGGCTGGCGGCCAGACTGCGAACTTCAGCCTCGTCGTAGCCGTTGAGCGCCACACCATCGGTCTGCACCGGCTTGCCGTGGGTGAGCGTGCCGGTCTTGTCAAGCGCCAGCCAGGCCAGTTTGCGACCCTCTTCCAGATAGACACCGCCCTTGACCAGAATGCCGTGGCGTGCGGCGGCGGCCAGGCCACTGACGATGGTCACCGGGGTCGAAATCACCAACGCGCACGGGCAGGCAATCACCAACAACACCAGCGCCTTGTAGACCCAGCCCAACCAGTCACCATCGGTCAGCAAAGGCGGCAAAACGGCCACCGCCAGTGCCATGGCAAACACCGCCGGGGTGTAGATGCGGGCAAATTGGTCAATGAACCGCTGCGTCGGTGCCCGTGCGCCCTGGGCAGCTTCCACCGCGTGGATGATGCGCGCCAGGGTGCTGTCATCGGAGGCTGCGGTCACGGCGTAGTCAAAAGAGCCGGATTCGTTGACCGTGCCAGCAAAAACCTCGTCTCCCACGGTCTTGTCCACCGGCAGGCTTTCACCGGTGATAGGGGCCTGGTTGATGCTGGAGCGCCCGCTGGTGATACGGCCGTCCAGCGCGATGCGTGCGCCGGGTTGGATCCGCACCAGCGCACCCACCTGCACCGATGGGGCGGCCACCTCGCACCAGCTGCCGTCAGCTTGCCTCACGGTGGCGCGCTCGGGCGTGAGCTGCATCAGGCCTCGGATGGCGTTGCGTGCCCGATCCAGCGATTTGGCCTCGATCAACTCGGCGATGGTGAACAACACCATCACCATCGCCGCTTCAGGCCACTGACCGATCAACAAGGCACCGGTCACGGCAATACTCATCAGCGAGTTGATGTTCAGATTGCCGTTGCGCAGGGCGATCCAGCCCTTTTTGAAGGTGCTGATGCCGCAGGCCAGCACCGCCACGATGGCCAACACGGCGGCAACCCAGGTGGGTAAACCCGCCCATTGCGCGGCCTCCGAGGCGATGGCTGTAAGCCCAGCGAGTGCCAGTGGCCACCAGGGCTTGGCTGGCTCCGGGCTGGGCTCAGTCTGGGCTGGGGCATGACCAACCAACTCGGCTGTGAAGCCCAGCGAACGCACGGCTTGAAGAATGGGCTCAATGGTAGTGGGTTCATGCGTGACTGTCAGCAAACGCCGCATCAGGTTGAACTCCATGCCGGCCACACCCGCCATCGGACCGAGCTTCTTTTGCAACAACGCCTCTTCGGTCGGGCAACACATCTGCAGAATGCGAATGGGAGTTTGTATCAGGCCGGCATCTGGCACCGGTTTATCGGCGGCGACGCTGGCCACCCCGGTTTGACCACCCCCGCAGCAGGTGATGCCGCAGCCCTGTGGAACATCTGGTGCGTGCTGGGGTTCATGACCGTGGATGGGGTCATGGTGGTGTTCGTGTGACGAAGGTTGGTTCTGAGACGACATGGAGAGAGCCCAAAGTAGTTTCAGGAATTAGACAACCTGAAGTTACTATAGAGTCAAGTGGTTTTTGGAGAACAGGCGATGAAAATAGGTGAATTGGCGCAAGTTGCGCAATGCACAGTGGAGACGGTGCGTTATTACGAGAAAGCAGGCTTGCTGGCCGAGCCGGGTCGCACCTCAGGCAATTTCCGGGTTTATGGGCCGGAGCATCTGGAGCGTTTGCGTTTTATCCGCAACTGCCGGGCGTTGGACATGAGCCATGAAGAAATTCACGCGCTGTTACTGCTGCTAGACCAGCCGGGCGAAGATTGTGGTGCGGTGAATGCCGTGTTTGATGCTCACATGGCCCATGTGGACGAGCGCATCCGTGAACTCACCCAGCTCAAGCAACAGCTCGCGGCCTTGCGTCAGCATTGCCAAAGTGAGCAGGCGGTGGCGGCCTGCGGCATCCTGCACGGCCTGGCCGTCATGGAGGCCGAGTCCAAGCCCGAGCGCCACACCCATTTGGGTTGAACCTAGGTTGATTGTCATGAACCCACTTCACCGCGCCGCCTTGCCGGCTTTGGGCGCAGCCATTCTGTTCGGGGCCAGCACGCCATTCGCCAAACAATTGATAGGTATCGGGCTGACTTCATCCCCCTTTTTGCTGGCGGGCTTGTTGTACCTGGGCAGTGGTCTGGGCTTGGCTGTGATACGCCTGCTGCGCGACAAGGGTTGGGCCGCACCCGGCTTGCCGCGCCAGGAGTGGCCCTGGCTGCTCGGAGCCATCACTTTTGGGGGGGTGCTTGGGCCGCTGTTGCTGATGGTGGGGTTGGCACATACCCATGCTGCCACCGCGTCGCTGTTGCTCAACTTGGAGTCGGTGTTGACTGCGCTGCTGGCTTGGTTTGTTTTCAGGGAAAGCGCCGATAAGCGCATTGTGCTGGGCATGGTGCTGATCGTG
>VIKI01000097.1:3250-9437 GCA_008080595.1 Comamonadaceae bacterium | reverse complement strand
GGCCCAGCGGTGAGGTAGCGGTTGACTTGATCGGCCCACTGGCACTGGCCGGGGCGTGTCTGGCTTGGGCCATTGACAACAACCTCACGCGCAAGGTGTCGGCGACCGATGCGGTGTTTATTGCCGGTAGCAAGGGCTTGGTGGCGGGGTGTGTCAACACCGGTCTGGGCTTGGCGCTGGGAGCGGCATGGCCGGCAAGCAGTGTGGTGGCAAGTGCGATGTTGATCGGTTTTTTGGGCTACGGCTTGAGTCTGGTGCTGTTTGTGCTGGCCTTGCGTGACTTGGGAACGGCACGCACCGGGGCATATTTTTCAACCGCACCGTTTGTGGGCGCGGCGCTGTCCATCGTGTTGTTTGGCGAGCCCGTCAACCCTGTGTTCTGGCTGGCGGCAGGATTGATGGCTGCAGGTGTCTGGCTACATCTGACCGAAAAACACGCGCACGAACACAATCACGCCACGCTGCTGCACAGCCATGCGCATCGGCACGATGCCCACCACCAGCACAGCCACGATACCCATTGGGATGGCACCGAGCCACACACCCATCCCCATGCCCACGAGCCGCTGACCCATCACCACGCGCACTTTCCTGACATTCACCACCGGCATTCACATTCATGACACCCCTACAGACCTTGGGCATTGATGCCGCCACGGCAATGCCCAAGGAGTATTAAAAAGATAGCTATCTACGCTTTATGCATAAGGGATAGAGGCTATTTTTATCAAAAATTGAGGATGTGACTTATTGGCAGTTGTTGTGAAGTTTCCACTGCGCTTCGTGCCCCATGGCTTTGGCAAAGTCAGGCACTTTGCAGCGTTCCAGCTCGGTGGGGTCAACTGGCACAGCAGGAAGGCCATGGGCGGCGTTGCCGAATGTGACTGGCATCACACGCTGCACCCCGGTACGTGCCACCCATTGCCAGGTGACGGCCACCAGCCCGGCAAACAGCGCCACCACCAGCCACTGCACTGCGCTGATGGTGGGGCGATCAGCCGCTGGTAATTCGCACACGCCACCTGGGCAGTGTTGCGCCTTCTCAGGGCTCAGCATCTTGAAAATTTTGCAGCCCAGACAAATGCCAAAAGCAGCTTCAAAAAACATCAACGTCAGGCAAAGGGCACAAACAATCAAATTGACCGGGCCAATCAGGTTGTTGAGCACCACCAGGTACAGCATGACCAAAGCCAGCGCCCAACCAATGGCCCAGGCAAAGCGCTTTTGTGGTGCCCCCACCCATTCGGGCTGCTGCTTGCGCACCACCCAATGGCCAAGCACCAGCGTCGGTGAAAACTTGGGGTTGATCAGGATGCGGATGCTGAAATCCACCAGAAATACCACCACAAACACCCGTGTAAGGGCAAAGTTCCCCACCAGCCAGGCGTTCATGAACGCGACCAGTCCGACCAGAAACAACAGCCCAGCGCTGGCACGTACAGCACGCTCGTTCAGCACCGGTATGGCAAATTCCGGTTGATGCTGACCAAACTGAAACAGCGAGGAAGTGTTGTCGGGATGAAGTTTATGGTTCATGGGGGGAACTTGTTTGTTTGCCACAAGGGATCAACCTGTCGCAATGTTTGTTGTGCTCAGTGGTGCGGTTGTGCTGGAGCATCTGGGGCTTGATACAGGCCAGCTGAGCTTGGCTCATTTCACGCCCACAAACACTTCTTCAGCCATGTGAATGGCATTGTTGCTGCGAAACTGGGTGTCACCATAGTTCAGCAGATCAGAATACGCTGACTGGTCAATTTGCTGCGATGCTTCCACTGGGTCGAACGCGCCGTTTTTAAAGGCCAGTGCAGCCCCCTCACGCAACAGAGTCAGGTATCCCAGACTATCCCTCATGGCCTTGTCCAGCGTAGCGACATTGCCATGACCGGGGATGATGGTCACCGGGTGTAACTCATCACGCAGATAGGTCAGGGCGCTGATCCACTTCAATCCCGTACCAGGCCTGATGCCAAGCAGGCGATCAGTGAACACAATGTCACCCGAAAACACCAGTTTCTCTTTTGGCAACCACACCAGCAGGTCAGCCGGGGTGTGTGCACCGCCAGATTCAATCAGCTCAATGTCAACCCCACTCACGGCCAGTCTGTAGCGTTTGCTGAACGTGATGTCAGGGTAAGCCAGCACGGTGCCGGCAAAGCGCTCGGCGAGATACTTCGTGGCAGCTTGAAACTGCTGCAGTCCACGCGCCTTCATGTCCAGCACACCGGACTCTGAAGCGATCACCTTGGCCCCTGTCACGCGCTGGAAATAATCGTTGCCAAACCAGCGGTGATCTTGTCCGCCGGTGTTGATCACCCAGCGTACGGGCTGGTTTGTCACGGCACGAATGGCCTGAAGGATCATCTTGGCACCGTCTGCCGAACCTCCTGAGTCAACCACCACCACACCGTCATCGGTAATGATGAAGCCGCAGGTCATGTTGTTGCCCAGGTTGTGGGGGGAACGCTGTGTCAATTCACCCACCAGTGCATAGACACGGTTGGTGACTTGCACGGTTTTGAAAATCGGCTCGGCGGCCTGTGCTGTTGTCAGCACAATCAACAGCAGCAGCGCTGTGAAGAGGGGCAGCCTTTTTGCGCTGTTCACCTGAGTGCCTGCTGGCTTAATCATCACCCTTTGGCCCGGCCACGCGCACTTGGCAAAGCAGGTCTTCCGCCTGAAAGGCATCGTCGGCAAAGATCACTTTGACCTTGTCGCTGGCGGGCAGGTCAAGCTGCTGGCGTAACACTTTGGCGTGTTTGGAGGCCTCAGGGAAATTGTCAAACTCACTGAGCTGCTCAAGCTGACCAAAGGGTTTGACGCGGTAAATGTAATAAGGCATGGTGTTTGAGGCGGGAGTTGGTGGAGGGCGGTGTGGCTTCAGACATAAAACTTGGAAGCCCGTCGCCTGCCAGGCAAGGCTTTCTGGATGATGACCCCTTTGATGGCTGATAAATCAGCCAGCTTTTCATCGGCAAACGCCGGGTTCAGGGCGTGCAGCAGCCAGCCCTCAGCGGTGCGCAAAAGTTGCCGGAACGTCCATTCGTCTTTGTGCCAGGCCAGCACATACGCGCCATCTTTGGCCAGGCCTTCAGGCTCGATCAGAATGATTTCGCCCTCCTGAAACTCTGGCACCATGCTTTGGCCTTGCACCATCAGAGCAAATGACTCGCCGCCGGCGCAATCGGGCAGGGGGGGATGAGCTGGGTTGCTTGGCATGGCTTAGATAATTTCAGCAAAAATTTGCGATTCAGCCACCCCGGAGCTGCGCAATTCATCGTGCAAGGTCTGGATGAAGTCAGGTGGCCCGGCCAGGTAAAAGTCGCAGTCAATATCAAACAAATCGGCTCGCATGGCCTGGGCGATTTGCCAGGCCCCCAAGGACGCATCAGGGTGGGTGACCAGCTCATACTCAAACTGATCCAGCGCCTCGGACCAGGCGCGGCACTGGTTGCTGTAAAAATGGCCGTCGCTGCGGGTGGACAGCCAAAACAGGGACAGTGACGGCGCTGCGTCCAGCGACAAGGCGTATTCGATCAGGCTCATGATCGGGCCAAATCCGGCATCACAAGCCGCAAACACCAGGGGCCGATGGCCTTCAGAGAGCACAAATTCGCCGCTCGGGCCCGCCACCGTCAGGTGTGTGCCGGGCGTGACATGACCGGCAAACAATTGGCCCGCCAGCAAATCAGCCGGGTTGCGGGTCACAAAAAACAGCAAGTTCCGGTCATCACAGGGGCAACTGGCCACCGGGTAGATGGCCGACATGTCACCTTGCCCGGGCAGCGACAGGCCGAGTTGCACCGACTGGCCGGCCAAAAAACGCAAGCGGTGGGTGCGCGGGGTTTGCAGGTGCAGCAACAAGGTGTCAGGGGCCAGGGGGGTGATGGCGCGCACCGTGCTGACGATCAGTTGCTGTGCAATGTCTTGCGGGCCACTGGCTTCGAGCAGCTCCAGGCTGAGGCTACTGCTGGCCGCCGTGTTGCAGCACATCAGGGTGTAGCCCTGGGCTTTTTCGGCCTCTGAAAAAATGTAGTCTGAATGCTGGGTGGGAGCCACCTTGCCGTCAATCACCCGCACCTTGCACATGCCGCAACTGCCGTTGCCACAACCGTAATTGAGCTTGAGCCCGGAATGCAAACCGGCTTGCAGCAGATTGGCATGGCCTTCGACCGAGAATTCGTGCCCGCTGGGGCGTACCGTGACATGGGCCGTCATGATTTTGAGCATATCGTCCATCACCTCCAGCATGCCGACCGACTCGGTCGCCAAGGCCTGGGCCAAGCCCTGGGTGATTTGTTGTTCCAGTTCAAGCCAGGCGGCGGCTGCGGGTTGCAACTGACATTGCTGGCGAATTTTTTGTTGCAACTCAATCACCAGGGTGTGATAGCGCTGCAAATGGCGGCGCAAGTCCGCCAGCTCCTGGCTTTGGGAAAACATGCGCTGCGCCAACACTTCCTGGCTGGGCAACAGGCGCTCGCGCACCCGTTTGCCAAACGCTTCGTCGCGAATCTGGCTCACCCGCTCCAGCATGCCGGATTCTTCCAGCTTGGCATGGGGGTAGAGCTGCGCCAGTACATCGGTGGACACCCAGCCATCTTCCAGCACCAGCGTGCCTTCTCGCACCTGATGTTGCAATACTCCACGGGCAATCCCCAGAAGTTGTGCGGCACGCCAGATGCTGACTTTGTGGGTCATGATGTTACTATCTATTTAATAGCTGCTTGCGCTTGTTGATAAAGGGCTAGAGGCTGATTTGTTATAAATTTCTGCAGAACTGATGCGATCCAGATACCTGGCCCGGTACAACAGCCGGGGTTGCAGGGGGTCATCCACAAAACCACTGCGGTCGTGCAGCACGTTGTTGCACACCAGCCCCATGCCGCGGTATTGTTTTTCCAGACGATGCTGCGGGTACGGGCGGTGTAGCGCATATGCAGCTCACCACTTTGGGCATCCACTGAAAACACCGGGCCAGTCTGTTCAGGGCGCGCAATGCCATCGTCATCCAGTCGTTCTGGAATGGTCATGGCATCGGGGGCCATCAGGGCGCGAATCCATTCGGGGTTGGCATCACGCAGAGCGATGTAGGCCAGCTCATGATCCAGCAAGGCAGTGTCGCCCCCGCTGCTGGCCGGGCGAACGCAATGCAAGACCATGGCGCGGATCAAGCGCTCAGGGGGCTGGTAATAGCCATCGGTGTGCCACTTGATCGGGCGGTTGGTGTAGGGGATGAAGGCTGGGCGATCTCCCACCGGGGCGGCCACCGCAATCGGTGACACGCCGTCTTCATCGGCCAGCCAGTTGCCATCGAGCCGGTGCAGGCCCAGTTGCTGGCCTAAGAGCAGGGGAATCGCCTTGTCTTCATCGATGACCGGGCTTCGATAGATGGCCATATTGGCCTCTGAGCACCGTTTGATAAGCGTAAGAAGCTCTTCTTTTTGTAGTGATTTGGGGTCAGCCACATCCACAATCAGGTCGCTGGCCTGGCGCGGCAGACGGCTCAACTTGGCGCTACGCCAGCGCTGGTAGGCTGACGTTTGGGCGAGGTCAAAGGGCTCAGTCATGGGTTTTGTCCGGCTAATCACCTGAGGCCACAGCACGGGTAGCGCGTTGGGGCCGTGGTTCGGTGGACAACACACCTTGCAGGCCGCGCTTGATCATGCCAAAGGCATCGGGCACTTCGCTGGCCATGATCTGGTCGACCACCCAGCGCTGGTCTTTTTGCGGCATCAGGGCTTCAATACGATGCCCCAGGTAGCGCACAAAGGCAAAGTCCGGGCCATCGGTGTCGAAGCCGAAGTCGGCATAGTGGTCGGCCAATTCGTTGAACAGGTCAATGAATTGATCCTGAGAGCTGGCTTGTCCGGCCGGGGTGGGGCCGAGCAGACCGTCTTCGTTGTCTTGCAGGACTTCTGCCACGCGCAATACCAAAGCCGTCATGAACTCAGCCCGCAAGTCGGCATCCATACGTTCATGGGCCAGGCGGTCAATCACCTGAATCAAAAACACCAGGACTTCGCGGGTGAAGGCAAAGTACTGTGGCCCGATCTCAATGTCAAAACTGGCGCTGCGCATTTGCTTAAGCGTGTTTTGTGCCACGCGCCAGGTGATGAAGGCCATGGCGCTGGCGTTTTGCTGTGGCGTTTTGGCTGGGCCATCACGAAACCACTGGTTTTTGATTCTGATG